>JALSIH010000210.1 GCA_026981615.1 Chitinophagales bacterium | reverse complement strand
GCCAGGCAGACACCCGTATCAGGGGTTACGGAAACCACGGGCAACGGACGCACATCCACCCGGACATTATAGAAACGATAGCAGCCCTTGTCGGTAAATCCCTGTACCGTATAAACCTTGGAGACAGCCGGAGATGCGACCGGATTGTCGCAGTTCAGACAGGATAAGTCAGAATCAGGCACCCATTGGTAGGAAGCCCCTCCGCTCACTCTGAGACGGGCAGAATCCCCGGCACAAATAATGGTATCGGGCGAAAGCTGTATGGCATCCGGTTCGGGATTGACAGTCACCTGAACCGTATCCACCAGAATGCAGTCATACTGATTGTATCCGGTCACGATGTAGGTCGTAGTCAGATCAGGAGCAATCACCGGATCGGGACAGTCGTTGCATGTAACAAATCCGCTTCCCTGCCATAGAAAACTGTCGGCACCGGTGGCAAGCAATTGGATGGTATCGTCCCAGCAAATGGCCGTATCCTCGCCCGCGTAGGTCGTGGGCAGGGGATTGACCACAATCAGCAAAGTCGTATCGCTGCTGCATCCGTTTTGGTCGAGCACCGAAAGGGAATAATTAACGGTATAAGGCGGGCCGGCCACCGGATTGGCAATGTTCGGATCGCTGAGGCCCAATGCAGGGGTCCAGCTGTAAGTTGTTCCTCCGCTGGCATTCAGCTGAGCTGACTCTCCGAAACAGAGCGTATCATTCGAGGCACTGAGCCCTGCCACGGGCAGGGGATTCACCGTGACCAGGACGACTCCGGTATCTACACAACCGTTGCTGTCGGCAACTATGGCCATATATTGGGTCGTAGTCAATGGGGTGGCCAACGGAGTCGGACAAGCGGCACAGGAGAGATTGCTGTCAGGTGACCAGGTGTATTGCGAAAAACCTTTGGCAAAAAGTGTAATGCTTTCGCCAATGCAAATACCGGTATCGGCAATGAAATTGCCCGGTTGAAGGACATTGACCACCAGCTTGAGCGTATCTTCAAACGGACAGCCGTTGGTATCGACCCCGGTGATGGTATAGATCGTTGTGAGCTCAGGGAAGGCAAGCGGATCGGCTATATTCGGATTGCTGAGACTGGAGGCCGGTGACCAGTTGTAACTTGCTCCCCCGCTGAAAACCAGTTGTGTGGTATCCCCTTCGCACAAATGCGGAGGATCGGTATATCCGGTAGATGGTGGCGGGTATACATGGATATTGACCGTGTCGCTGCTTGCACAATTATTATTGTCAATTCCGATCACCACATAATCTTTGCTTACGGTCGGGTACAGTACGATGGAAGAACACGCATTGCAGGATTTTGAGGTATCATCCAACCAGAGGTATTGGCTGGCCCCTGACAAATTCACAATTACGGAATCTCCCGGGCACAACTCCTGATCGCTACCGGCCGAAACCGTGGGAAGCTGGTTCACAAAAACCGTTACTTCATCGCTTACTTTACAGCCGTTGGTATCTCTTCCCGTGAGCGTATAGGTGTTGGTAACCCCGGGCCAGGCAAGCGGAGATTCACAGCATTGGCAGCTTAGCGTGGAATCTTGCATCCAGATAAAGCGGCTGCCATTGACGGCCTGCAGCATCACGGTATCGCCCGTACAAATGGTGGTATCGGGGCCGGCACTCAGGCCTGCAACCGGTTTTACCAGAATTCGGATGGTATCCCACACCGTACATTGCGTAATGCTGTCATAGAGCGTCAGCGTATAGGTGGTGTTGACCGATGGAGTTGCATAGGGATATTGCGAATTGGGGTCGGATAAGGATGAGGCCGGTGCCCAGCTAAACGTGGCCTGCTGTGTATTGGTCTCAGCGACAAGCTGCGTAAAGTCATTGGCACAAATCACATTCTTTTCGGCAAGCAATCTTAATTCGGGCAGCTCCGTATAAACAATCACCGTATCGCTTTCCACGCAATATTTTCCTTCCGATGAAATAGTCAGCGTATAGGTTGTCGTCTGGGTGGGCGAAGCAGTTGTATATGGGGAAGTAGGATCTTGAAGACCGGACGGAGGAGACCATTGAAAAGTAGGCTGGAAGGAGACATTTTGAAAAGTCGGACTCATCGATACACTGGGGCTTGTGCACTTGCGCAACGGGTCTCCGGCATCAATGACGGGCCGGTCGTTGGGGACTACCACGGTTTTGTCACCGGCTTTGCAGCCGAAAGCGTTGATGGCCGTCACAGAGTATTGTCTGCCAACGCTGGGGAAGAGCAGTACCCGGTCGGGCGAACCCGTATACCGGAGGTCAATCTCCGGCTCCCAAATGATGCTGCTGGCACCCGAATCATCGGCTTCGAGCAGAAGCGTATCGTTCTTGCAGAGAAATACATTCTTCGGAAGGTCAATGGTGGGAGACGGATTGATGACAATATCCTTGATAATTTGAGCCTTACAGCCCGTATTTGCAAAGACATCCAGTGTGATGGTTTTGACTCCTTCGCTGTTGTATTTGTATTTCGGATTTTTTTGCTGTTTGAAGTCCGTGGGTGTAAACTTCCAGTTCCAGGCGATGATTTTTCCGTTTACCGGATTGGTAGAATCCTTGAAACGTATGGTTTGTCCCGAACAAAGAGGCTCCGAATATGAAAAATCGGGTATCGGTGTTTTATAGATTTTCACGACCATCTGATCGACATCCATGCAGGCCGCTCCCGGCTCGGCATACAAGGTAACCAGATAGGTGCCCGTATCCGGATAGGTAAAGGTGGGGCTGTATTCAGAGGAGGTATCGCTGGCCACACCCGGTATTCCGAAATCCCAAAGGAAGGAGTCGGCCTGACCTGTATTCAGAAAGTGGATGGTATTGTCCACACAATTAAGTATCAATCCGTTGGGTGTGCCGTCATTGTCTTCGATACTGGCAATCGGCTGCTTGGTACAGTTCACAATGTTCACCTGAATTTCTCTGCGAATATTACCAAGAAAGCGACCGTTTTTGTACTCCTCGGTGCATGTCGTCAACACATGGGCCCCGGGCGTATTGGGGACCCCGGTTAACAATCCCGTGTAGCGATCAATCTTTAATCGCGGGTTTGAACTGGCCGGATAATGAGAACTCAGACCCGGTGCATAAACCACTGAATCAAACGGGGGCATCCATGAACGGGTATAAGGCCCTCCTGCAAGCGCAGCACAGAAAGTATAGACCAGTGAGTCCTGATCCGGATCATAGTCATTGGAAAGCGGCTTGCCCACAAGGTTTTTGCCCGTATGCGTATGCCAATAGTCGTTCAGGGCAGTCGGGGTAATGTTTACCGACTGCACAATCTGAATAAAGACCGTGGCCGTAGCACATCCGAGATCATCACAGACCTCATAGACCAACTGATCCGGGCCGGTATAACCGGGCGTGGCATTGTAATTTATCACACCCTGTTCGACCTGTGCAGTTCCCTGACTGGGTGGTGAGATCACGGTCAAGGTATATCCTGCCGTCTCGCGGTCACGGTCAAAGTCATTTTCAAGCACATAGATTTTTCTGAAGTAGCCCTCATACACATCTACGGCATCATCGTGTGCCGTAATCGGGTAGGAGGTATCCCGAATCTCAAAATAAGCATAGGCCGTATCACAATTCCATCGGGAGGCACTCTCACATACCAGATATTTCAATGTGTCATATCCAAAGAAATTCCGGTCTGCCATATAGTACAAAAGTCCGTTGCTTTCTATAAAGGCGTCACCGTTTCGGGTGTAATTCAGTATGCGGTAGGTCGAAGGATCCACCGCGCCATCATTTTGCCTGATATCATATTTTCCGAAATCATTCTTAAATACGGTAAAGTAATCATCCGTGGCAAGGGGGGTGTTGGGGTCTTTCGCCACCCACAGATAAACACGAGCTGTGGTTTTCATCACCGGATTGGCCCGGTCTGCTATCTGATATTCAAAAGAATCGCGGCCGAAGAAATTATAATCGGGATGGTAAATCACCTGACCATCGACCAGATTGTATATATATCCATGAACCGGATTGACCGTGATGCGCACTGCGGCAGGGTCCAGGTTGCCATCCGGGTCCGTGTCATTGGCTGCCAGATTGATCTTTCGCGGGGTGTTGAGCTGTATATTGAACTGGTCATTGGCCGCCACCGGTGCACCGTTTGCAGTCACATTTATTTGAACCGTTGCCGTGCGACAATAAACGGACATACCGTCATCACACACACGGTAGGTAAACTGGTCCGGGCCGGAATAGGTGTTGTCCGGCTTATAAATCATACCGCTGTCAACCAGAACCGTAATATCTCCATGCAGCGGAGCACTCACAATCTCGAGCGTAGCTCTTTTAATCCTGCCATCGGGGTCCAGGTCATTTTTCAACGGCTGAAAGAAATAAGGCCGGCCGTATTCCACCGTGATCGCATCGTTGTTTACCTGTGGCGGCTGATTGTAGTTCAGGTTGATTGTTACGGTAGCTGTTCCGCATTTTTTGGGCGTACCGTCATTGCATATGGAATAAGTAAACTGATCTGTTGCGGTAGGGGAAGAGTCCGTGGGATAGTACACAAAACGGTTTCTGAAGTCAATCACCGCCAAGCCGTATGCGGGCGGGGTCACCAGACGGAGTGTCTGATCATCCAGCTTCCCCGATGCGATATTGTCATTCTTTAATACACGGATGGGTGTGGGGCCGAAGGCGGAAATATTTACAATATCATTGTTGACCTGCGGTGGATCATTTGATATGACGGTGATTCGAACCCATGCTTCATCGCATCGGCTGGGAATGCCATTGTCACAAATCCGGTAGCTGAAAGAGTCTAACCCGGCAAAACCGGGATCGTGTTGATAGAGAATCTCACCCTTCTGACTTACAAAAACCTGTCCGTGCTTGGCCGGCACTACGATATCAAATGACTCAAAGCTCAGGTTGTTTTCCGGATCCACATCATTCTTTAGCAGGTCAATAATCGCATAGGTATTCTGGCCAATCTTCTTGCGGTCGTCTACGGCATTGGGCGGCAAATTGATTACCGTAGCATTGACATAAATGGTGGTTTCGTCACAGTCGCCATTGTCATCACAAATTCGATAATTGAACTGGTCGGGGCCTACATAGCCCGAATCCGCCTGGTAGGTAAAGCTCATGTCGGGATTGATCATGGCTGTACCGTTGGCCGGAGGCACGGTGATGACCACCGATCCGAAATCCAGATTCTCATTGAAAACATGATCATTGAGCAGGGGATAAATGCTGTGCGGGAAAAAGCAATACGGGTCCATGGTATCGGAGGCGGCAAAAGGCAGGTAATTGTCGGCCTTTACAAAAATTTCTATACGTGCCGTATCGCATTTCTGCGGGTTGCCGCTGTCACAAACCGAATAGATGACCTGGTCAATGCCGTTGAATCCGTTGTCGGGGGTATAATCGATCTGCCTGCCCGTGACCGTAGCCGTTCCGTGCATAGGCCCGCTGATAATCTGTACCGTTCCCGATGTCAGCAAATCACTGTCTTTGTCAAAGTCATTGTCAAGTACTGAGAAAGAAGCACCGGTGTTAAAATCCAGCAGATATTGATCTTTAAAAGCAAAGGGCTTATAATTTTCATTTTCCACCAATACATAGACCTTGGCCCAGTCGCAATAGTCTTCAGGCACCGCATCGCATATTTGATAGGTAAAACTGTCGAGCCCAAAGAATCCGTTGGGCGGGGTGTAGTTGATGCCCGAGGCATCCACTGTAGCCACTCCGTGAAAAGCCTTGGTCGAAATGCTGACACCACTGTAATTCAGGGTTTCCACTTTATCAAAATCATTGGCAAGCACATCGAAAGTGCCGTTGGTATTGATTTTTATGCGAAAAGTGTCGTCCAGGGCAAAGGGAGGATAGTCGGCCGGTTTCCGGATCAGGTAGACCCAGGCCGAATCGCAGGAAGCGGGGGTCTCGGAGTTACATACCAGATACTGCAAAGAGTCCAGACCGTTGGACTTCAGGTCGGCCAGATAAAATATCTTGTTGACAAGTACCGATGCCGATCCATTTTTGGGCGCCTTCAGAATTTTAATACTTGCATTCGAGATGCTGGAATTAAATGCCTCATCATTGTTCAATATCAACACATTCGTGCTGGGCGTACTGAAAATATGGAAATCGTTGGCGGCAAATGTGGGATTTACAGAACGGGAAACCGTCACATAAACGGTAGCCGTATCGCAATAGCGGGGTTCGCCCGCATCGCAAATCCGGTATTTCATACTGTCCAGCCCCACATAGCTGCCATTCGGCACATAACGCATTGATCCGTTGGAGAGGTACCATATGTCCCCGTAAAGCGGATTTTGAATCACCTTCAGAGAGGCCGGGTTGATCGCTGCGTCAAAGTCTATGTCATTGGCCAGCAAATCCGCTTCCACCTGACGATCGCTGGTCGTGCTCATGTAATCGTCCGTAGCCTGTGGAGGCAGGTTCTCATAAGTCACCCGTATATACACTTTGGCCAGATCACAGGCAGTCGGTGATCCTTTGTCGCAAGCCCGGTAGGTCAGGCTGTCCAGTCCTATAAAGCCGGTATTCGGCACGTAGGATATTCTTCCGTTGTTGGGGTTGATGCTGGCCGTTCCGTGCACGGGTTGAAAAACGATGCTCAGCATCGACTTATCAAAGCCTCCATCGGGATCAACAGCCGAGTTGTCAAATCGAAGCGTATCGTTTACACATATCTCGAGAGGCGGGTAATTGAGGAACTGAGGGGAAGAATTACAGGGAAACTCCTGTCGGTCCGAACTTCGCAAAAACAAGGTCTGCTGGGTTCCTCCCGGATTGACCAGATTGATGATGGCAAAGTTCCTGCAACAATCGGTAGTCGTATAAATATTGTAGCCTGACGGAGCCGGAGGGAGCGTAAAGGGGCCCGTCTCATAGCGATGTTCTTCAATCACCAGGCTCGATTCGGGAGGCTGATGGCAGGGGTTCGTTTTGGGAATGGGCACGGTTGTTATGGAAACCCTCGTGGCAGTATAAGTCACATCGTTGCCCTCGCTGGCATTCACCGGATCAATATGTATGGTATTGGTTCCGGGCAGTGCCACTCCGCTGGCATCTTTATAGCGGTACAAAAAGATTTTATATTGGTTGCCACCTATGCATTCGATCCGAATATAGCCCCCTGCCAGGTGTGTAGCCTTTAAGTCACTTGCTCCTGCCAGAAAAACAAAAGACAGGACAAAAAGCCATAAAAGACTGGTATATATAGGTTTAAGAGGACGCATGTAAGGGTTCCGAAATTATAGAATTATTTTACAATTATTTAAAATTACCTCATTAAGCTTATGTTACCACCCTGCTTCACTTTGTTATGCAGTTCGTCAATCCCCTCAATCACGTAGATATAGGTTCCGAGCGGGAGCTTTTCCCCCAGCAAAGTGCCATCCCAGGAATCATTGATATCCGTGGTTTGAAACACCAGTTGGCCCCATCGATTATAAATCTTCATAGAGTTCAATTTAAAACTCTTGTTTGCATCAATATAGAAAACGTCATTTACCCCGTCTCCGTTCGGTGTGAAGGCATTAGGGGCAATAATTCGCGGCACTTCCACTATATTAATGGTGATCGTATCGCTATTCACACATCCGTATTCGTCCGTACCAATCACGACATAAGTCGTTGTATCTTTTGCATAGATGGTCACCGAATTGCCCGATGAATCAATGATGTCACCGGCAGGAATCCAGACATATCTCAATGCGCCCGTTGGGGTAATCGTGACCGGTGTAAACTCATACACGGAAATATCGGGCCCTGCATTTACATCCGGCAGGGGCACTACGGTCACTTTCACCTCATCCGTGTTTTTGCAACCATGTATGTCCGTTATCGTCACGGTATAGGTGACCGGCAGCAGCGGGCTGGCAAGGGGCCTGTCCGAAAACGGATCGGAAAGCGTGCTGTCGGGCTGCCACTGATAAGTAACTCCGTTGTGCGCTTCGAGCTGTACGGAAAATCCATAGCAAACAGTGGTATCATTGGAGGCCATCGGATCGGCAGGGGTATAAATGTCCACAAATACCGAATCGTATATTTCACAGCCCAGATTGTCAATGATAAAGACATTGTATAGTCTCGGAGCCGTGGGCGTGACAAGCGGTGTAGCTGTCTGGTCATTGTCTATTTCGATCTTTGGTGTCCAGTCAAATTGTACCCCTCCGCTTGCCTGCAGCATGATGCTGCCACCGGGGCACACACCTGTATCGGGTGTCACATTTACCGTAGCCGGAGAACTGACGATGACCTCCACCGTCTGATCGTATTTGCAGCCGAATGTATTTGTTGCCGTCACGGTATAGACCGTGGGCGACAAAGGAAATGCCTTTGGATCTTTGCAATCGCTACAGGTCAGACTTGAGGCGGGCCTCCATCTGAATGTGTAGGAGGCATCCCCTTCTACCTGCAAATAGGCCGTATCTCCCTGGCATATATTGGTATCGGCCGAAACACTCACATCCAGCGGCAAAGGCCGGACAATTACATTCACTTCATCCTGTGTACTGCATCCGTTGTCGAGGTAGCCCGTCACCGTATATGTGGTGTAAACCGAAGGAGATACATTCACACTTTGGCAACTTGCACATGCCACAATACCCGGGCCCTGCCATTGATAACGATCGGCTCCGTTGGCCGTAATCACCAGGGTGTCATTGAGGCACACCTGACGATCGGGGCCTGCATTCGTATTGGGGATGGGCAATACTTTCAGGAACAAAGAGGAAGTATCAATACAGCCGTTGGCATCTACCACTTCGACCGTGTAGCGTATGCTCACATTGGGCGAGGCGATGGGGCTTGCACTCACAGGATCATCAAGACCGGTGGAAGGAAACCAAAAATACTTCACGCCTCCGGAAGCATTGAGCTGAATGCTGCTGTTCTCACATATCGAATCTTTGCCCGCACTAATCACTGCGTTGGGCAAGGGGTTGACGGTTACTTTTACGCTTCCCTGGTCCTGGCAACCGTTGGCATCCTCCACACTGACACTGTAAACGGTCGTACTCAGGGGAGTAGCTACCGGCATTGGGCAGCTTGTACAGGAAAGCGTGGATGCCGGGGACCAGTTGTAAGTGACAAATCCATTGGCGAAAAGCTGAACCGTATCCCCGAAACAAATGGCTGTATCCTGTATAAATGCTCCGGGCTGCAGAGAATTGACCTTAACAAATACCGTAGCCGTATCTGCGCAGCCCTTGCTGTCGTAGCCAATGACCGAATAGGTAGTGGACTGAATGGGAAAAACCGAAGGAGCAGGGCCATTGGCATTGATGATGTTTGTAGCCGGAAGCCAGGTATATGAAACTCCTCCACTTGCAGCAAGCTGTACGGTATCGCCCTCGCAAATCGGAGAGACCGGTGAGGCATTGATATTGGGCAAGGGGGAAACATCCACCCGGATTGTTTTTGAACTTTTGCATCCCAGTGTGGAGAATCCATTCAGCGTGTAGATGGTACTGACTGCAGGCGAGGCCAGGGGGCTGGCGCAGGTATCACAACTAAGGCTTGCCCCCGGAGCCCATACCAGAAGAGGTGCACCCGAGGCCGTCAACTGAATGGATGAGCCACTGCAGACAAAAGTATCGGAGATACTTGTGAGCACGGGCAATGGAGATACATTGACCTGCACCGTATCGTAGTTTACACAGCCGTTGCTGTCGAGTCCGGAGACCGTATAAGCCGTACTGCTCAATGGAGAAACACTGGGATTCGGGCAGTTCTGACAGCTCAGCCCGGGTCCGCTCCATTGATAATTGCTTCCGTTTGACACAAACAACGGGAGCACATCCTGCGCACAAATGGTGGTATCCGGCCCGGCCGTTATTCCCTGCGGCACATTGACGGTAACCCCCACGGTATCTACCGAGTAACAGGTGGATATGCTGTCATAAATGGTCAGTGTAAATATCTGACTCGAAGACAGGACGGCCATGGGATTGGCAATATTGGGATTCGAGAGCAGCGAAGCGGGCTGCCAGCTGTAAGACACCTGTGTGCCGTTGGTAACCCCGTTTAAGTAGGTCGTGTCGCCCGGACAAATGGCATAGCGCTGGGCCATGGCACTCAAAGTAGTCGGGTTGGCTTTCACATTGACGGTGTCACTCTCCATGCAAAAACCGGCAGCTGTAGAAACCGTAAGGGTGTACGTTGTATTCTGCGAAGGGAAAGCAAAAGGATTCAGCACCGCACTATCACTCAAACCCGTAGGAGGCGTCCAGCTGAAGACCGGAGGAAAAGATAAGTTGCTGACACTGGCAGGCAATTTGACCTGTCCGGCAAAACAAAGATTGGTATCCGGCCCGGCATCCACAATCGGCCTGGGCCCCACACTAACTCCAACGGTTCCTGTGGCTTTGCACCCCGCAGAGTCGGTTACCGTAACTACGTAGCCGCCCGATGTGCTCGGAAATATGAGCGGCACCGGACAAGTATCGCAAATGATCCCGGTCTTTGGCAGCCAGTCCCATTTCACCACATCCGGATCGGTTACCAGATTGATCGGAGCCGTGTCACCTATGCAAATAAAAATAGGATCGCCAAAATTCAGGTCCGGGGTCTTATCCACCCGGATGCTTTTTGTAATGGTATCTGAACACCCTTTGTTGGAGTTGACAATGTGCGTCACATCATACCAACCCTCCGTATTGTATTTTTTCGAAGTGTTTTTTCCGTATTTAGGCGGAGTGCCCTGACCAAAATCCCAGATATAAAAAACCACGTTGCCCGAGGCAATACTCGAGTTGTCATTGAAGGCGATGGTCTGTTTGGTACAAAGCGGCTGGCTGGTCGTAAAGTCGGCTACCGGCTTGGAAGCCACGCGGGCAATGGCGTAGCTTGTATCTGCACACCAATACCCCGGATTGGCAATCAGCATCACGGTATAATCTCCCGGTGCGGGATAGGTATAGGAAGGGTTTACCTGGGTCGAGGTATCGGTATTGACACCCGCTACACCAAAATCCCAGAAATACTCCTGTGCATTGAGGGAGGTATTTTGAAAATTTATCGTACTGTCCACACATTCCAGGATAATGCCATATCCCTGCGCAGAAGTAGCAGAATCCGTTTGTACACTGGCCTGTGTATTGGCAAAGCATTGTACCACACTCATTTCAATTTCACGGCCATAGTGCCCGATCCGCACCCCGTTGCGGTATTCATCCATGCATACATTGACTACATAAATTCCTGTTGCTGTCGGGTACCCGGTCAGGAATCCGGTAACCGGATTGATAGATAAGCCCGGATTGGCCGGAATCGGATTCGCTCCCGAAAGCCCGGCATTGTAAGGCACCGAAGGAAAAGGCGGAATACTTGGCGGTGAGTAGGATCCCTGGTTCAGGGCATCGCATAAGTAATAAGATATGGAATCGCCATCGGGGTCGGTGGCAGAATGATCAAAGCGGATGGTATCATTCAGACATACTTCGAGGGGAGGCAGATTATTGAAAGTAGGAGAACTGTTGCAGGGATATAGTGTCGGATTTGCAATACGGGCATATAAAGTCTGGCCTACTGTGCCGGGATTTGGAATATTGTTAACGCTGTTGTTCCTGCAACAATCGCCCGGAACAAGATTTCCTAAACCATTGGCCGTCACATCATAGACATCGTAGGGCGTATTGCCCGTCAGTGTGATTGTTCCGGTTTCATACACATGTTCTTCAATTTGAATTGAATTTTGGGGCGAATGACAGGGATTCGTCTGAATGATCTGTACCAGGTTGCCTGTTCCCGCTACTTTGTTGGCCGTCACATCAATATTGCTCCCCCCGTTGACCGGTGAAATACGGATTGTATACGAAGCAGGCAATGGGTTTCCCGCCTGATCTTTATACCTTATCAACTTAATTTTATACTGATTACCGCCCAGGCACTCATAGTAAATCACCCCTCCCGCAAGGTGCGTAGCAAAAGCATTTGCTACACTAAACAGTATGAATAGCGTCAGCAGTAATTTTTTCATTCCGAAATATTAAAAGCTTTTTTCGGGGCAAAGGCTTGATTCCGTTAACAAATCTATAAAATTTAAATCTTAATTTTTGTTAAAGACGTGTGTCATAACGCCCAATAGAAAACAAGTGTTACCTGATCAATGTGATATTTCCTTTTCGCCAGATTTCCTTGCCCAGATCATCCACCCCGTTCATTATGAAAATGTATGTACCCATAGGAGCAGGAGCACCATTGACGGTACCGTCCCAGGATACCCCCAGGTCTGTCGTGTAAAAGACCATATTCCCCCAGCGGTCGTATATTTTGAGAAATACGAGGTTGAAGTTTTCCGGATTGCTGATACGGAAGCGGTCATTTACCCCATCGCCATCCGGAGTAAAAGCAGAAGGCATGTCAAAATTGGCTTCCGGCACCACCAATACCCGGACGGAATCGTAGTTGATACATCCATAGCGATCTATGCCCGTCAGATAATACACAAAGGTATCGGAGGGAAAAACAATGGGGTCGGCTACATTGATGTCATTGATATTTTCGTCCGGTGACCAGATATAAACGCTGGCACCGCTTCCGGTCAGACGTGCCCTGCCACCTTGGTAAATAAACTGGTCGGGTCCGGCATCTACATCGGGCAGCGGATGAACGATTATCTCAATCTGATCCGAATTTTCGCATCCATGGATATCAATAATTGTTACTGTGTACACCGTAGTTTCTTCAGGAATGGCAATGCTCACACTGTCTCCGGGAGTGATGAGGCTGAAATCAGGCTGCCAACTGTAGATCACCCCGTTCACGGCACTAAGCACCACGGTATCACCAATACATATTTCCGTTGTATCTGCCGAAGGCAGGGGCTCGGCCGGCACATAGATTCCGATTGATACGTCTGCATCAATCTCACATCCGCTGGCATCAACGATGTGCACGAAATAGGTCGTAGAAGCCGATGGGGTGGCCAGGGGATCGGGAATGCTGCTGTTGCTCAGCCCTTCCGGAGGCGACCATTGGTAACTTACCCCCCCGCTCACCGAAAGCTGAACAGATTCCCCCGGGCAAATGCTCGTATCCGCAGTAATCTCAATGCTGGCCGGAGAATTGACGCTTATCGTGATGCTTGCCTCATCAAAGCAATTGAAGACATTGGCTCCCCGCACGGTGTAGGTGATCGTCTGGAGGGGGGTTGCTACGGGGTCCGGACAATTGCTGCAACTCAACCCGTTGACCGGAGTCCATTGATAACTTACAGCTCCCGTGGCCAGCAAATGAACCGTATCTCCCTCACATATCAGGCGGTCGGGCCCCAGCGAAACATTTGGCAGAGGGTTCACCGAAACCGTGACTTCATCTTCTCTCGTGCATCCGTTGTTCAGAATGCCGGTCAGGGTATAGGTTTGCGTAGCACCCGGCCAGGCTTTTGTTTCTTCACAAGTGCTGCATTCCAGACTGCCGGCCGGACTCCAGACATAGCTGTCGGCACCGGACCCCCTCAGTTGTGCCGTATCACCGAGGCAAATAATCCAATCCTGCCCGGCACTCGTATTAGGCCGCGGGCGAACCTCCACACGCACACGGGCAGTATCCGAGCAGGTATTGGCATCGGTCACCCTCACCGTATATGTCGTAGTAGATGCCGGAGAGGCCATCGGGTCGCTGATGGCCGCATTGCTGAGGCCGGCAGCCGGGGTCCAGAGAAAAGCAATTCCGGTAGGAGCGATTACCCGGATTTGGATGGAATCATCTTCGCAAATGCTTTTATTGCCGTCTGTCGAAAGCACAGGCAGCGGATTTACAATCACCTGCACCCCGGCCGTATCGCGACAGCCATTGGCATCCGTAACCTCCACGCTGTACGTGGTGCTTGTGGAGGGCGATGCCAGCGGATTGAAACAGGACGTACAACTCAGCCCGGTTCCGGGCCACCACTTGTAGTTGACCCCACCGCTGATAAGCAGGCGGGTGCTTTCTCCGATGCAGATGGCCGTATCGGGTGAAATGTTCCCGGCAGCCGTATTTACGGATATCGTAATCGAGTCTTTGTTCACACAGCCATAGCTGTCGGTGACCTCTACGGTATAAACCGTTGTAAGCAGCGGGAAAGCAAAAGGATCGGGGCAGTCGGAGCAGGAAAGCGAGGCTGCGGGACTCCACGAGTACGCAATGCCGCCCCCCACTGCCAGTTGCGTAGAGTCATATTTGCAGACATAGGTGTCGCTGCTCTTAGTGATCTGCGGCAAGGGCAGTACCGTTACTCTTCTGCTTGCCGTATTGACACATCCATTCACATCCGTAACCCTGACGGTATAGTCGGTCGTCACAAGCGGTGATGCCTGAGGATTGAAAACCGTGTCGCTGCTCAGGCCGGCAGAAGGTGTCCATTGATACAGAATGCCTCCGCTTGCAGTCAGTTGAGTGCTTGTCCCCAGGCATACGCTGTCTGAGGCAACGACAATCCCCACCGTGGGCAGGGGATTGACTGTAACCGTGACACTTCCCGTATCGCGACAACCGTTGTTGTCCTCTACGGCCACGTAATAGGTGGAGGTGGAAGCCGGTGTGGCCAGTGGTGCCGGGCAAGTCGTACAACTCAGGTCGCTGCCCGGCCACCAAGCGTATGTTTGAAAACCGTTGGCAAACAATGTCACCGACTCCCCGATACAAATGGCCGTGTCCTGAATAAATGCGCCCGGCTGCAAACTGTTTACTTTGACGAATACGGAGTCCTCATTGACGCATCCAAATGCATCGGTCACACGAACGACATAGTATTGATCCACCGGGGGCTGCGCCACAGGGTCGGGGCAGGTATTGCAACTAAGCGTAGCAGCCGGTGACCAGAGGTACGATACTCCGCCAGCCGCCCATATCCGGGCCGTATCTCCTTCGCAGACAATGCGATCGGGGCTTTTGCTGATCACAGGCAATGCTTTTACCTCAATTTGAACCGTATTGGTATTTCTGCATCCATTGTTATCGGTCACTTCCACGGTATATACAGTCGTCACCAATGGGCGGGCATAAGGATTCCTTATGCTGTCGTTTGAAAGCCCGGCAGCCGGAGACCAGACGTAAAGCTGTGCACCCGATGCATTGGCATTCAGCTGTGTGCTGTCTCCGATACAGACATACGTGTCCGCACTGGTAGAAACCACAGGCAGGGGGTTCACCTGAACCCGCACCGTGCCCGTGTCTTTGCAGCCGTTGGCATCGGCCACATACACCGTGTATATCGTTGTCACTGCCGGTGTTGCCATAGGTCTGGGACATACTGAACATGAGAGCGAACTCGATGGCGCCCAGTTGTAGTCTACAAAACCATTGGCATAAAGCTCCACACTCTCTCCCCTGCAAATGGCCGTATCCGATATAAAAGCACCCGGCTGCAAAACATTGACCTGTACAAAAACAGAGTCTTGATTGACACAACCGTTCGAGTCGGTGACTGTGACCGTAAACATGGTGTTGGCGGGAGGGGAGGCCACGGGATCGGCAATCATGGGATTGTCAAGATAAGCAGCCGGAGCCCATTGATAGCTTTGCCCGCCCGAAGCCGTAATTTGAACCGACTCTCCTGCACAAATCACCTCGTTTGCACTGGTCGTAATGCTCGGAGGCGGAGCCACCGTTACCTTTACCGATGCCGTATCCCGGCAACCGTTATTATCTGTCACCTCTACCGTGTATTGTGTGGTGGACACGGGATAGGCATCGCTGCCGGCACAAGTATCACAGGATACGCTGGCTGCCGGAGACCAGCGATAAGCAACTCCTCCGCCTGCATTGAGCCTGGCACTGCTGCCGCTGCAAATGGTTGTGTCCTGGCTGATGCTTATGGTCGGCAAAGGGTTCACCGTTACGGTCACGCTGTCCGATACCGGACAACCTACCGAATCGATACCCGAAACGGTGAACATGGTCGTAAGAAGAGGACTTGCCGTTGTATTCCGGCAATTGCTGCATGACAAAGCCGGGTCACTCGACCACTGATAGGCCGAGCCTTTGCTCGCACTAAGAAGTACACTCTCGTTGATACAAATACTCGTATCGGGACCGGCTTCGATGCCTACCGGTGTGTGTACCCTGACGATTACCGTATCCTGGGAGATACAGGTACTTACCGGGTCCGTAATTTCAATGGTATAGACGGTGGTGACAGCCGGGCTGGCCATCGGATTGGCTATGCCGGAGTCCGACAATCCGCTGCCGGGACTCCAGTTATAAATCACGCCCGAAGTATTTGAGTTTGCATTTAGTTGCGTGCTGTCGCCCGGACAGATATTGTAGTCGTTTGTGCCGGCCGTCACCGATAGATTGCTCGTGAATACGGTGACCGTGTCCGAATCGGAGCAACCCGTTGACATAGTGACGGTGAGGGTGTAAGTCGTTGTTTGATTGGGGGTAGCCCAGGGGTTCGGGCAGTTGGTGCATGACAGGCCGGCTGCGGGTGACCAACTGTAAGTGGGAGCACCCACCCCTCCGCTATAGGAGCCCTCCAGGCGAACCGAAGCAGAGCAAAGATATTTTGTCGGGCCGGCATCCGCTACCGGAGGCTGCACCACATTGACTACGATGGCGTTCTTGCTCCGGCTGCAGCCCGCGCTGTTGGTTACCGTCACATTATAGGCCATATTTCCTGGCGGCCATACCAGTGGGTCTTCACAGGTATCACAGTCCATGTAAGTATTGGGTGACCACATAAATTGGGTGGCATCGGTGGTAATATTAATACGGATCGAATCCCCGTCACAGAGGTCTACCCGGTTCGGGGCACTCAGGGTAGGGCGCAAGCTCACCTCGATGCTTTTGGTAATCGAATCCTGACAACCTTTGGAGGAAGTAATATCCAATTTAATGTCATAGGTGCCCGGGCTGTTATAAATATGTACCGGATTGGGCCCTATTCCGGTATTTGATGCGCTGCCGGCATCTCCGAAATTCCAGAAATAGGAATTGACGTATCCGTAAGCTACCGTTGAAGAGTCGCTAAAGCGGATTGGCTGCCCCACACAATAGGGTTCCTCGGCTCCGAAATCCGCCTCAATGCCCGGATAGACAAGAACGGTAGCGTAGGCCGTATCCGAACAGGGGTATCCTTTGTTGGTGATCAACATGACCTGATAAGTGCCCGAATCCGGATAATTAAAGGCCGGCTCAAAAAGGCGGGAGGTGTCGCTGCTGCTGCCTGCCACGCCAAAATCCCAGAAATAGGTGGTCTGTGCGGTGGTATCCGTGGTGCCGTTTACAAATTGCACCAACGTGGTATCGCAGGCCAGCACAAGGCCCGGGGTATTGGCGTTTCCTTCTATTTCGGCTGTCGTCTGTACAGTACACTCCAC
This sequence comes from Chitinophagales bacterium, assembly GCA_026981615.1. Lineage (GTDB taxonomy): Bacteria > Bacteroidota > Bacteroidia > Chitinophagales > S012-47 > S012-47. The sequence continues at coordinate 22,926 of JALSIH010000210.1, read as the reverse complement.
CACTTTCATCTGCACCTCTCTTCTGTATCGTCCCAGCCGAGTTCCGTTGCGGTATTCATCCACACAGACCGTGACCACATAAAGCCCGAGGCTGGTGGGCTCACCGGTCATAAAACCCGTTACCGAATCAATCCGCAGGCGGGGACTCGATGGCATGGGATAGGCCGATGAGTAAGTGCCGCTGTAGGGTACGGAATCGAAAGGCGGATACACGGAAGGATCATAAGGCGACTGATCAAGCGCCTCACAGAGGTAATAGGCCAGGGAATCGCCATCCGGGTCCGTTGCCGAATGATCGAAACGTATGGAATCATTGAGGCAAACCTCCACGGGCGGGTAATTGACAAACTCGGGGGAAGAATTGCAGTTCCACGCACCCGGATTGGGAATGCGGGAATGAAGTACCTGCCCAACACCACCCGGGTTAATAATATTGTTGACCGAGGCATTCCGGCAACAGTCGCCCGGCTGTCGGGCTCCGTTCAAGCCTGGCTCATCCAGGTTATAGATATCGTAGCCATCGCTGTTGGCCGTCAGTGTAAGCGTGTCGGACTCATAATAGTGCTCCTCCACACAATAAGAATTGGTAGGCACATGGCAAAGATTGATCGGTACGATCACAATCTGTGTATTGCTCTGCCGGCTCAGATTAATGGTGTCATTTGAAATACTGCTGTTGTTGACCGGTGCGATGACAATATCAAAGTTGGGAGGCAAGTTTGCATTTACGGGTGAAGAGCAATCGCGGTAGCGATAGGCAAAGATGATATACTGATTGTTCCCCACACAGCGATAGCCGATCATGCCGCCTACGAGGTGGGTGGCCATGAGATCGCCTGCAAAAAGCAGGAAAGCAAGGGCAAATAAAAGTACGTAGCGTTTATTCATTGTCGATGTGCCGGGATATGCCTCCGGCCAGGGGATTAAAGAATATCGGCTACCAAAAATAAAGGATTGAAGCTCTTTTTTATAATCATTGCTTTGAAAATGAATAAAGTGCATACTCAAATGCCTATGATAAATTTATGGCGCCCGGGCAGCTTCGATAATTTACTAAATTTGTCCCTCTTTTATTTCACAAGCAGGAGCACCAAATGCCCATTATCGGAAACCTCATCAAGCGTTCGCTTCAGGCCCGGAAGAAAATGAACTTCAAACAGGGAGAGCCCCTGCAATACCAGCTCAAGGTTCTGAAAAAGCTGCTCCGTACCGCTCAGGATACCGAATTCGGCCGCAATTATGACTTTTCCATGATCTTGGATTCGGAAAACATCATCGATACCTATCAAAAGGTGCTTCCGCTTCATGACTACAAAAAAATGTACAATGAATGGTGGAGCAAAGCCCTCGAAGGGCAGGAAGATGTCTTTTGGCCGGGCAAGATCAAATACTTTGCACTGAGCTCAGGCACTTCGGAAGGTTCGAGCAAATATATCCCGGTGACCAAAGACATGCTGAGGGCCATCACAAAAGCTTCGATCAAGCAGCTATACAGCATGACCAACTTCAATCTTCCCTCCTGGGTTTTCGAGAAGGCTGTCTTTACCCTTGGCAGCAGCACCGATCTCGACAAAATGGGGCAATCATACGTGGGCGATATGAGCGGAATCAGTGCCGACAAGGCCATTCCTTTCATCGTTCAACGTTTTTTTAAGCCGGGCAAAAAGATTAACCGGAAAAGAGATTGGGACGAGAAACTGGAAGAGATTGCAAAAAATGCCCCCAAATGGGACATTGGAGCCGTGGCCGGCATTCCGGTATGGGTACAACTCATGATGGAGAAAATCATCGAGCAAAACCATGCCGAATCCATCCATGACATCTGGCCCAATCTGCGCGTGTATATCCACGGGGGCATTGCCTTCGACCCCTATCGCAAAAACTTTGAAAAACTATTCCGGGAACCGATGACCTACATCGAAACCTATATGGCCAGCGAGGGCTACTTTGCGTTTCGTGCCCGCCCCGAAACACGGGCACTTCAGCTCATCCTGAACAATGGCCACTTTTATGAATTCGTACCGTTCAACAGCAGGAACTTTGACGAGAATGGCGACCTGAAAGCCGATGCCGAGGTATTGGATATAAGCGAAGTGGAAGAACAGGTGGAATATGCCATTTTGCTCTCCACCGTCTCGGGGGCCTGGCGATATCTCATTGGCGACACCATTAAATTCGAAGACGCAAGGCGCAAAGAGATTCTGATCACCGGCCGCACCAAACACTTTCTCAGTATTTGCGGAGAACATCTGTCTATTGACAACATGGTATGCGCTATACAAAAAACCGCTGAAGATTTGGGCATCTCCATACCCGAGTTTACCGTTTCGGGCATCCCTCATGGAAATCTCTTTGCCCACAAGTGGTATATCGGGACGGATGATGAGGCCGATCCTCAAAAAATACGAGCCCTGCTTGACGGACATCTGCGAGAGTTGAATGACGACTATGCCACGGAACGCGACAATGTGCTCAAAGACCTTCAGATAGAACTTGTACCCACACGGTTTTTTTATGAATTCCTCGAATCCGAAGGAAAAATCGGTGACCAGGTCAAATTCCCGAGGGTTATGAAAGGGGAGCGGTTCAGAGTTTGGGAAGATTTTGTCAAATCTCACAGATAAACGCAATGCAGGACGCGCTGATCAAGGGAATATTGCTGGGACTGACTCTTGCGGCTCTTATCGGACCGGTTTTTTTCGCACTCATCCAAACGAGCATAGATCGCGGCTTTAAAGCCGGTTTTTTCCTCGCCATCGGCATCTCTTTGTCCGACTCTCTTTATATCTTCCTGACCAATTTTTTCCTCTCCTTTGTACAAAGCATTCACAATCTCAACGAAATACTGGGTGTTTTCGGTGGCTTTGTACTCATCATTGTGGGGGTGATGACCATGCTCAAAAGCCCTAAGCCGCCCCGGGATATCGACATGGAAATCGAAAGAAGCAGGCTAAAATCTTTGGCCCTTATAGGCCGGGGCTTTTTGCTCAACTTTGCCCACCCGGGAGTGCTCATCTTCTGGCTCGGCATCATTACACTCATCAACAGCAACTGGCAATACAATACCGAGGCCCAAATCACACTTTATCTCGCCACGGTCATTACCGTCTTTTCCACCGACCTCCTGAAAGCCTTTCTGGCCGGAAAGATCAGCCATCTGCTGACTCCCCGTTTTCTACTCTGGATGAACCGGGTCATGGGCGTGATACTTATCATTTTCGGCTTGCAACTTTTTCTACGCACCCTCTTCTTTTGACCAGGCCCCGAAAAGCCACTCTATTTCCCCGTGCCGGAAAGCCTCCTGCCTTCCGCCCGGGAATTGCAAAACAAGCCGTCCCGAATCGTCAATGCCCCGGGGGGCAGCCGTGAAAAAAACCTTCTTCCGAAGATCTTTGAAGACCCGGTACACTCCCCTTGAATAAAGATTCTTCTCATAGGAGTTCCGGAGCTTTTCCGCTGTTTTCTCAGAGAGATTCCGCATCACGGAATCATAGATGCGCCCGGCCCAGGCAGCGATATCTTCCTCTTCGACACCTATCGTGTGCAGGCTGCATGCCTCCGGCTGAAAAGAAGGAAAATAGCGGGTGCCGATATTGAGGCCGACCCCCATGACCACAAAGTCCAATTCATTGCCTTTCATGGATGATTCAATGAGGATGCCCGCCAGCTTGCAATCCCGATACAGGATGTCATTGGGCCATTTTATTTTCAGAGCTGCCGCTGCCGAAAGGGCTTCGTGCACCGCCACACTCAGGCAGATATTAAGCAGTACGGGATCTCTGAAGGGAGGCGGGAATCTTGTAAGCAAGATACTTAAAGCCAGATTGCGCCCTTTTTCCTCGTACCACAGCCGACCCCGCTGCCCGCGGCCGGCTTCCTGTGTGTCGGTATACACGGCATCGGCATGGGTCAAACGCCCCGCACGGTAGCTTTCTTTGATCAGAAGATTGGTGGATTGGCACTTGCCGGCATATTTCAGGAACTTTCGGCCCTTGCTACTGTTATTCATGCAGACTTAAAGTATTTGTAATTTTGCATTCAATTTAATTCCAATAAAAATATCCGAGTTATCGAAAAGAGCCTGAAAAGAAAAAGCAAATCTAAAAAGCAAAGCCCGGAGGCAGCCCGATTGCGCGACCTGATCGTAGAGGGCATGCACGAAAAGAAAGCAGAAGCCGTTGTATCCATTGACCTGAGCGAAGTTGAAGAAGCCGTTTGCGAGCATTTTGTGATTTGCCATGCCGGCACCGGCACCCAGGTAAAAGCCATTGCCGAGAGCGTTATGAAAATAGTAAAGGAAAAAAACGGAGAAGTTCCCTGGCAAAAAGAAGGCTTTCAAAATCTGGAGTGGGTCTTAATCGACTACACGGATGTGGTAGCCCATATTTTCCTTAAAGAAATGCGCATGCACTATCGCCTCGAAGACCTTTGGTCAGACGGCATCATCAGCGAATACGAAGAAAAATCGTAATCATTCAAACCATAGTAAGAAAAAGAACATGACGAATAATTCAAATAATAAAGGTGGCATCAAAGGCAAGCCCGGGCCGGGGAAAAAGCCCGGTGGCAAAAGCGGATTCAACTGGTATTGGATCTACGGTTTGATACTGATCGGGCTGCTGGCGCTGCAATTTCTCAATTTCGAGAGCAGCGAACGCATCAATCAGAAAGATTTTGCCGAGATGCTGCGAGCCGGAGACATTGAAAAAGTACAGATTGTCAACGACAACCTGGTAGAGGTGACCGTCAATCCCGACTCCCTGGCCAGGAAGGAACGTTATGCCGAGATTCGCAAGCAAAAATTCGGAGGCGGAGCCAACCAAGGCCCCCACTTTGTCTTTGAAATGCCGGCCGAAGCTTTTCAGAAAAAACTGGATGAATGGCAGGAAGGACTTCCCCCGGAGAAACAGATTTACCCGGAATATGTCACCCGCACCGACTGGACCGGTCAGGTCTTGAGCTGGGTGATCCCGATTGGTCTTTTTGTCTTGCTTTGGCTCTTTCTCATGCGCAGGCTCTCGGGCGGTATGGGTGGCGGTGGAAGCCAGATATTTAATGTGGGCAAATCCAAGGCCAGCCTTTACGACAAAAACACCCGGGTCAATGTCACCTTTAAAGATGTGGCCGGCCTGGAAGAAGCCAAGGAAGAAGTCATGGAAGTGGTGGATTTCCTGAAGAACCCGGGGAAATATACGCGTCTCGGAGGCAAGATACCCAAAGGGGTACTGCTGGTAGGCCCTCCGGGCACGGGCAAAACCCTCATTGCCAAAGCCATGGCCGGTGAGGCACAGGTTCCTTTCTTTTCCATGTCGGGGTCCGACTTTGTTGAGATGTTTGTGGGCGTGGGGGCCTCGCGCGTGCGGGACCTTTTCAAGCAGGCCCGCGAGAAAGCACCCTGTATCATTTTTATTGATGAAATCGATGCCATAGGCCGGGCAAGGGGCAAACAACTCATACAGGGCAATGACGAAAGAGAAAACACACTCAATGCCCTGCTGGTGGAGATGGACGGTTTCAGCACCGACAAAGGAGTTATCATTGTGGCTGCCACCAACCGCCCCGATGTGCTGGACACGGCTCTGCTGCGCTCGGGCCGCTTCGACCGGCAGATAGCCGTGGACAAGCCCGACCTCAATGCGCGGGAGCAAATCTTCAGGGTGCACCTCAAGCCCATTAAGGTGAGCGATGAAGTGGACCCCAAAATCCTGGCACAGCAAACCCCCGGATTTGTAGGAAGCGATATAGCCAATATTTGCAACGAAGCGGCTCTCATTGCCGCCCGAACAAGCAAGAAAAGTGTGGAAATGAAAGACTTCCAGGACGCCATCGACCGCCAGATCGGTGGCCTGGAGAAGAAAAATAAACTCATTCAACCGGACGAAAAACGCATCATTGCCTACCATGAAGCCGGACATGCCATTGCCGGCTGGTTCCTTCCGCATGCCGACCCACTGCTGAAGGTATCCATCGTGCCGCGGGGAATGGCCGCACTCGGCTATGCCCAGTATCTTCCCAAAGAGCAGTATCTGATCAATACCGATCAGTTCAAAGACCGCATTTGCAAAACCCTGGCAGGAAGGGCAGCCGAACAGATCGTTTTCGGACAAATCTCCACCGGTGCACAAAACGATCTCGACTCGGTGACAAAAATGGCCTATGCCATGATTACCATCTACGGGATGGATGAAGAAATCGGGCACTTGTCATACTATGAACTGCAAGACGGAAATGCCTTTAACAAACCCTATAGTGAAGAAACGGCTGCTCGCATTGACCAACGTGCCAAGTCCATCATTCAGGAACAGTATGAACGCGCGCTGAAGCTGCTTCAGGAACGCTATGAAGAACTGGAACGCATCGCCCGGGAATTGCTCAAGAAAGAAGTGATCTACAAGCGGGATGTCGAAGCTCTTATCGGCAAAAGACCCTTTGACGAGCACGGCAAGCCCGAAAGTGAAGAGAAGCAGGAGCAGAAAGATGGCGGGCCGGAAGGGCCACAACCGGAAGCCTCTGCCGGGGATGACGGCATAAACGGAAAAGAGGCGGCATCGGGAGATAGCGAAACTCCTGCGGCTGCCGAAGAAGCGGAAGAACAGGCATAAAAGCGGAGATAAGCATGAAACCCGGATCGGCCAAAGGCGAAATACTGTCTAAGATCAGGAATGCACTGAGCAAGTCCCTGCCCCAGCCATATGCGTCCCCGGACAACGGGCACTCTTTTTACAAAAGCAGCCCGGAAATACCGGAAATACGCTTTGCCGAAAACTTCAAGGACAATGGCGGTGAGTTCATTTTTTGCATGGACGAAGCGGAGTTTCTGGAGCAGTTGAACGAGCTTGCCGAAAGCAAAGGCTGGCGTCATCTTTTCGCCTGGGAAAAACAACTGCAGGACCTTTTTATCAAAAACAATTTCAAAAAATGCCGCATAGGCAGAGGCCTGGAAAAAGCCGATGCCGGAGTGACGGGCTGCGAAGCGCTTATTGCCCGGACGGGCAGCATCCTGCTCAGCTCGCGTCAAATGGAAGGGCGCGGTCTGTCCATCTTCCCACCGGCCCATGTGGTGGTGGCCACCGTGGATCAGATTGTAAACGACCTGGAGGACGGATTGAGAGGTCTTCGCGAAAAGTACCCAAACATGCCTCCTTCACTCATTGCGCTCGTGAGCGGGCCGAGCCAGACAGCCGATATCGAAAAGACCCTTGTAAAAGGAGCCCACGGTCCCAAAGAAATCTATCTCTTTCTCATCGACAAAGCAGCGGATTGAGCAGCAAAGGTCATATCTATTTTGCCTCTGATTTTCATCTGGGCATCCCGGGCCGGGCCCAAAGCCTTGAACGGGAAAAAGGGATCGTTCGATGGCTCGAAGAGATCTCCACCGATGCCGAAGAGATCTTTTTACTGGGCGATATCTTCGACTTCTGGTTCGAATTTCGCCATGTCATTCCAAAAGGTTTTGCCCGCCTGCAGGGGAAATTGGCCGAATTGACAGACCGCGGCATCCCCGTTCACCTTTTTACGGGCAATCACGATATGTGGATGTTCGGATACCTGAGCGATGAACTGGGGCTGCAAATCCATAAAGAGCCCCTGCCCTTTGAGCGCAAAGGATATAAACTGCTGATAGGCCACGGTGACGGCCTGGGCCCCGGAGACCGCTCATATAAGATGCTGAAAAAACTCTTTGCCAACAAATTGGCCCAGCGCGCATTTGCATTCATGCATCCCTGGTACGGCATGGGAATCGCACAATACTGGTCGCGAAAAAGCCGCCTCTCGGAGGGCGGCCGCATTCCGCCCTACATGGGCGGGCAAAAAGAGCGGCTTGTACAGTACTGCCGCTCCGTGCTGGAAAAAGAACATTTTGATTTTTTTATCTTCGGACACCGGCATCTGCCGCTTGATATCAAACTAAATGAAAAAAGCCGCTATATCAACACCGGTGACTGGATCCATCACCGCAGCTATGCTGTTCTTGACTCTGCTGGTCTGCAGCTCCGCGAATTTGCTTAAATCGCAGGAGCCTGCCTTTCGCCTGCAATATGAACTGCCGTTGGCTGCCCGGGATATCCGCGTGGACGGGCTGCAAAACCTCTACGTACTCACTTCTCCTTTCGAGCTCAAAAAATACGACCGAAACGGAAAGCTTCTTTTTTTCTTTTCAAATACGAACTACGGTCCCATTACAGCATTTGACCCGGGCAACCCCATGAACATCCTCGTATATCACCGAGACTTTCAGATCATCGAAGTCCTTGACCGAAGCTTGTCCGTCATCGGAACAATGGACCTCACAGTCTGGGGTTACCAGGATGTGCCCCTCATTGCCCACGCCCAGGACGATCTCACCTGGATATACGACAACGAGGCGGCACGAATAAAAAAAATTGACGCACGGGGATTTGAAATCAACATCTCGGTAAACCTTGCGGCCGAATTCGGCATCGAGAACCCGGCATTTCTTCTGGCCTGCAACAATTACCTCATCCTGGCCGACTCGGTGAAAGGCCTCTTTGTCTTTGATAATTATGCCCAGTTTTACCGAAAAATTGCCGTCAGCGGAATACACAAAGTGCAATGTGTCAACAGCCGTATCTTCTATTACCGGCAAGGGAAAATCCATGTCATCGACCCCCGGACACTCCTTAGCGGGGAAATAGCCCTGCCCGATACGGAAGAGCTTCAGGACGCCCTCTGGCAGGCGCCCTTCCTTTATCTCCGCAAGAGCAAAAGCATTGCCGTTTTCAAAAAGCAGGAGAAAGGTCGGTAACTTTGCACCGCCACAAACAGAGAAAACGTGCTTGAAAAACTGGAATCCATAAAAGAACGATTTGAAGACCTGAAACACAAGCTTTCGGACCCCGAGCTGATGCGGGATATGGATGCGTACAAAAAGCTGAGCAAGGAATACAAGGACCTGGAAGAAATCGTAAACGAGGCTGCACGCTACAAAAACATACTGAGCAATCTGGAGCACACAAAAGAACTGCTCCACTCCGAGAAAGATGCGGAGATGCGGGAAATGGCGCGGGAAGAGCTGGCTGCACTTGAGACGCAGAAAACCGAAAGTGAAACCCGCATCAAGCAGTTGCTGATACCAAAAGACCCCAATGACACCAAAAACGTCATGCTCGAAATCAGGGCCGGCACAGGTGGCGATGAGGCCGGCATATTTGCCGGTGATCTGTACAATATGTACACCCGTTTCTGCGAAAACCGGGGCTGGAAAACAGAAGTACTCAGTGCCAGCGAAGGCAGCTCGGGAGGCTTTAAGGAAATTATCATGAGCGTGTCGGGAGACGAGGTATACGGCACATTGAAATACGAATCGGGGGTGCACCGGGTGCAACGTGTGCCGAAAACGGAATCACAGGGGCGGGTGCATACCTCTGCGGCCACCGTAGCCGTCATTCCCGAAGCCGAAGAAGTGGATATCGAGATCAAAGAAGACGATATCAGGCGCGACACCTACCGGGCATCCGGAGCAGGAGGGCAGCATGTGAACAAAACAGAATCGGCCGTCAGGCTGACACACCTGCCCACGGGCATAGTAGCCGAGTGCCAGGCCGAAAGATCGCAGTTTAAAAACTACGACAAGGCCATGAAAATGCTGCGGGCACGCATCTATGAGCAGGAAATCAGAAAACAGCAGGAAGCCATTGCAGCCGAGCGAAAGACCCTTGTCTCTTCGGGCGACCGCTCCGCCAAAATCAGAACGTATAATTACCCCCAGGGACGGGTGACCGACCACCGCATCAACCTGACACTCTACAACCTGGACGAGGTGATGAACGGCAAACTGGAGGAAATCATCGAGCAGCTGAAGCTGGCCGAAAACACTGAAAAGCTAAAGAGCGGCCAGACACTTTAAGCCTCAAATAATTTAGTTCTCAATACCGCTCCCTTACCTTTGCCGCGTGACTTCAAAACTCAAAGCACACTTGGCCCTGATTACGGCAAATGTGATCTACGGGCTCAACTATACGATAGCCAAAATCGCCCTGCCCGGGTTTATCGACCCCTTTTCATTTGTACTCATAAGGGTATCGCTGGCACTCCTTATTTTCTGGTTGATGTGGTGGCTGCTCGTAAGAGAAAAAATCTACCGCAAAGACATTCCCGTTTTTATGCTTGGCGGATTGTTCGGCATTGTCATCAACCAACTCCTCTTCTTTCACGGGCTGGCTCAGACCACTGAGATCAATGCCTCCCTGATCATGATTACCGTTCCCATCATCGTGCTCATCCTCTCGCATCTGTTGATTCGCGAGAAAATCACCTGGCGCAAGATAGGGGGCATCGCCCTCGCTGCCATCGGTGCCTTCCTTCTGATCGGATTCGGACAAGACTTTGACTTCGGATCGGAAACCATGAAAGGCGATCTCATGATTCTGGCCAATGCCGGCTCCTATGCTCTTTATCTGGTGATTATGAAACCCCTCACCAACAAATATCACCCGCTTACAGTGGTGTCGATGGTTTTCAGCTTCGGTCTTGTTCCGGTGGCCTTTTTCGGCTATGATCATTTGATGGAAATCAACCGGCCGTCATTTACACCCTTGGTCTGGTTCAGTGTCCTCTATGTGGTACTGGCCACCACGGTCATGGCGTACCTTTTCAATATGTATGCACTTAAGAAGATCAACCCGTCTATCGTCAGTGTATATATCTACTCTCAGCCGCTGATAGCCACGGGCGTATCGGTGGCAGCCGGCAACGATGCACTTACCCTGTTGAAAGTGCTTGCCGGTATGCTTATCATTCTTGGCGTATTTTTAACTACCCGCACGCAAATGAACAATGCAGGCTTTTTTTATAAAAAGAAAAGAACATGATACTTTCCATGACGGGATTCGGCCGATCGGGCCGTTCCATCGGCCCCAAAGAGCTGAATATTGAACTCCGCGCACTCAACAGCCGCTATCTCGATCTCAATCTCCGTCTGCCGGCCGAATTGCGCAATGCCGAGCCTGAAATCAGACAAATGCTTGCCCGCACCCTTATCAGAGGAAAAATCGACCTGGTGATAAATATTGAAGGGGAAGGGCTGAAAACGCAGAAAATCGATACCAAGCTGATTTCGGATTACCATGCACAGCTTAAATCATTGCAGAAGCAACTGAATGACGATGCAGCACTGCTGCCTTCCATCCTTCAGTTTCCGGATGTTCTCAAACCGGCAGTAGAAGAAGCCGATGAAAAGGAAAAAACCCTTTTGACGGAAGCCCTGAACGATGCCATTGAGCAAGTGCTGGTCTTCCGGAAACAGGAGGGCGAGGCCACCGAAAAAGACATGCGAAAGAAAGTCGGCCGGATTGTGCAACTCCTTCAAGAAATCGAAGCGGCCGATGAAGAGCGCAAGGTCCACGTGCGCGATCGTCTGCACAACCTGCTCAAAGAATTGCCGGCAGACAGCTTTGATGAAAAAAGAATGGAAGAGGAAATTTTATATTACCTCGAGAAGATGGACATCAATGAAGAAAAAGTGCGTTTGAAAAATCACTGCAAGTATTTCTTCGAGATACTTGACAAAGACGAAATCGAAAAGGGCAAACAGCTCAATTTTATCCTTCAGGAAATAGGCAGGGAGATCAACACCATCGGGTCGAAAGCCGGATTTGCAGCGATACAGCGCAAAGTGGTACAGATGAAAGACGAACTCGAGAAGATGAAAGAACAAGTACTGAACATCGTATAAAGCGGGCAGAGATGGGAAAGAAAGCAGTCATTGAAGTGAGGGATCTTGTCAAAAAGTACGGCAAGCTCACCGCTGTCAAAAGGATCAGCTTTGATGTGGAGGAAGGGGAAATTTTCGGCATCGTGGGACCCAACGGAGCCGGCAAAACCAGCATGGTGGAATGCATGGAAGGCATACGCGAATTTGATGCGGGCGATATCCGGGTAGCCGGGCTCCACCCCATTCGCGAGGCGGCCCGCCTGAAACAAAAAATCGGCATACAGCTGCAGGAGAGCCAGCTCCCCGACCGCATCAAAGCCCGCGAGGCGCTCGAATTGTTTGCCGCCCTTTACCGGAAAAGCATCCCCTGGAAAGCACTGGTAAAAGAACTCGGGCTGGAAGAGAAGATGAACAGCTATTACGACAAACTTTCGGGCGGGCAAAAACAGCGGCTCTCCATTGCCATGGCACTTATCAACGACCCTGAGATTGTTTTCTTTGATGAACTAACGACAGGCCTCGACCCGCAGGCGAGACGCATCATCTGGTCGCTGGTCGAAAACGTGCGCAAAATGGGAAAAACCGTGGTATTGGTCACCCATTTTATGGAAGAGGCCGAACGCCTCTGCGACCGGGTAGCCATCATCGATCATGGAGAATTGATTGCCCTCGACACACCTGCCCGCCTTATCCGCAATGTGCACGCCTATTACCGGGTAAGCTTCAAAGCCGAAGAGGATATACCCCGGTCACTCTTTGAAGAAAAAGACTTTATCCGCAAGGTGCGGCAGGATGATCACCACTACGAAATCGAAGTGCAGGATGTGGTGGCGGTAGCCGATTTTATCCATTTATTGGCGGATCATGAAATTGCTTTCACAGAACTGACCATACACCAGCCCAGCCTCGAAGATGTATTTATTGCTTTGACCGGAAAAGAACTAAGAGAATGATGTGGCGACAATATCTGAAGCTGACCTCCGTAGAGTTTCGCATTTTCCTGCGCGAACCGGTGGCCGTGTTTTTCAATCTCTTCTTTCCCCTGATGTTTCTATTCCTTACGATGCATGTATTTCTCTCGAAGGAAGCGGTAGAACAGGGAGCCATCAACGTGTACATCCCCGCATTTATCATCATTATCACCACGGGGGTTTCCTTTTTCAATATTCCCATTTACATCGTCAAATACAGAAATACAAAATTTCTGAAAAGGCTTCGCGTAGCGCCTCTCAGCCCCATCACCATCCTCCTGAGTCTCGGCACGGCCAATCTGCTTATGCTGCTTTTCGGTCTGGTCATTCTCGTGTTGCTGGGCATTTTTTTCTATGGTGCCAGTTTCAACGGCAATATTTTACTTTTTACCGGGGGCCTGCTGCTCTCTTTTCTGAGCCTCGGCTCCATCGGTTTGCTCATCGCCAGTTTCTCGCGGGGCATGCGTACGGTCAATGTGGTTGGCCAGCTGGTTTACTACCCCATGCTCTTTCTTTCGGGGGCCATCCCCCTCCACCTCCCTTCGTGGCTCGAAAACATTGCCCGGATACTGCCGATCACCTATGCCGTTGAGCTGACTCAGCGACTATGGAATATGGATTATTTTGAAAATACGCTTCACTACCAGTGGCAAACCGGCAGCGCCTGGATTGATGTGGCAGTGCTCTCGGCCTATTTGGCCGGAGCGCTGAGCATCGCATTGCTGACTTTCAAATGGGAATAATATGCAGGGAAAAGCAATCATCCTCACCGCCCCTTCCGGTGGCGGCAAAAGCACTCTGATCCGATACCTCATGGAGCGGGTACCCAATCTGGCCTTTTCGGTTTCGGCCACCACCCGCCCGCGAAGAAGCCATGAGAAAGACGGAGTTCATTATCATTTTATGCGCCCCGAAGACTTTCAAAAGAAAGTATCCGAAGAGGCATTTATCGAATGGGAGGAAGTCTATCCGGGCACTTGCTACGGCACCTTGAAAGAAGAAGTGGAGCGCCTTTGGGCGGAAGGGAAAACACTGGTCTTTGATGTGGATGTGCTGGGCGCGCTGGCGCTTAAAAAATATTTCGGCCCGGCCGCACTGGCTGTATTCATAAAGCCGCCTTCGCTGGAGGTTCTGAAAGAGAGACTGGTAAAAAGGGGCACGGAAAATGCCCGGACTCTCAAAGAACGCCTGGAACGGGCAGAAATGGAACTCGGGAAAGCCCTGCAATTTGATACGGTAATAATAAATGACCGCATAGAGCGAGCCGGAGAGGAACTGGTCGACAGGGTGAAAAAATTTATTGCTGCGGGGCCCTTGTAAAATATTTAAAATCAGCTAATTTTAACGGAGAGCAATGCAAGCAAAGTGGTAACCAAAACAACAGAAGGCATTAAAATCAGTGTAGAGACCTACTATCAGCCGGAATATTCCAAGCCGCTGAGCAATGAATTCATGTTTGCCTATCGCATCACCATCGAAAATCAAAGCAATCAGACCATCCGCCTGCTCAGTCGCCACTGGCACATCATCGACTCCAACGGAGGCAAACGGGAAATTTACGGGGAAGGCGTTGTGGGCAAACAGCCGGTGATCGAGCCCGGGCAGAAGCATCAGTATGTTTCGGGATGTCACCTGCGATCGGAAATGGGCAAGATGTACGGTACCTTTACGATGGAGCGCGAGCTCAGCGGAGATCGTTTTAAGGTCAAAATTCCGGAATTTCGCCTGCTTGCTCCGGAAAAACTTAATTAGTACAATTAGCACCCGGTTATCCCCCGAAGGCCACCCATGAAAACAATAAAAAACAAGTCCCGCTGGTTGGTTTGTTATACCGCACCACGAGCCGAAAAAAAAGTAAACGAAAGGCTGCAAAGGTGGGAGATCGAAGCCTTTCTGCCCACACAGCGCGTTTTAAAGCAATGGAGCGATCGCAAAAAATGGGTGGAAGAGGCCCTTTTTCGCTCCTATATCTTTGTAAAAGTGAAACCCGCAGAGCAAAGCCGCGTTTTGCAGGTGCCGGGCATTCTGCGATTTATCTACTACCTCGGGCAGCCGGCCGAGATATCGGAAAAGCAGATCGAAGATATACGCGCACTGCTCCGCAATGAGGTGCCGCTGGAAGTCCTGCCCCTTGATTTAAAAAAAGGCGATCTGATCCGCATTACAGCCGGACCGTTGAAAGACATAGAAGGCGAACTCATGGAAATTCAGGGGAAAAGGAAACTGCTTCTCCGCCTGAAGGGCATTGAGCAATCTGTAGTGGCCAGCGTTTCGGCCCACCAAATTGAAAAAATAAGCCCTGTAGAGCCTTCCTCTCAGGGATAAAGACGGCTGATGTCCCATTGCCCGCGCTCCAGCCTGCGATAGAGAATGCGGTCGTGAAGGCGGTTGGGGCGCCCCTGCCAAAACTCAAACAACTCGGGAACCAATAGGTATCCGCCCCAGTATTTCGGCCGGGGGATGTTTTTCCCTTCGTATTTTTTCTCCAGCTCCCGGTATTTCTCTTCCATCTCATCCCGCCCCCCGGCAGGGGCACTTTGCCATTCCGAAACCAGGGCGGCCAACTGACTGCCCCGGGGCCGGGAGTGAAAATAAGCTTCCGAGTCCTGCTCCGGAATTTTATGCACCGGACCGGAAATTCGTACCTGCCGTTCTTTCGTAAACCAAAAGAAATTGATGCCGGCATACGGATTCTCTTCCAGGTCCCTGCCTTTCTCCGAGCGATAATTGGTAAAAAACACAAACCCCTCCTCGTCAAATGATTTCAACAACATCATGCGGCTGCTCACCTTTCCGTCCCGGCCGGCCGTACTCAGGTTCATGGCATTCACCTCTCCGATGGGTGTTTTGGCCACCTCATCAAACCAAAGGGAAAACTGGCGAAACGGATTGCCGGCTACAGCCGAATCGTCAAGCCGGTGCCGGTGATAGTCTTTTCTCAGCGATGCTATATTTTTCTTCTCCATTGTATTTTATAACGTATTAAATGTATTTTTTATAACTTCGAACTTGAATGTATATCTCCCTATTCAAACAACAGCAATGAACCTGGACACTTCCCATCTTAAGCCTTCCCACCCGGGCTGGCTGGATATCAATTCAGCCAACCTGGACAAGTTTCTTACCGAAGCCGCTGATTGTGAAAGAAAAGCTTCGGCTCTGGCCATGCAATTCACTTCAAAGTATCCCAAATATAAGGAGCTCATGATTGGTTTGGTAGGCATTGCCATCGGTAATCTTCAAAATTTCAAATCCCTCCTGGAGCACTTTGACAAGAAAGGAATAGAGATGCTCCGCGAAATACAAAAGAACCTCTATACAATCAATCTGATCTACAAATGCCGACACAAACACCGAGAGCGACTGCTGGATAAATTTATTGTTGCCTCTCTGCTCGAGTTGAGAGCTGCCGAGCGATATGACCAGCTTATAAGCAAGCTTGAAACAAAGAAGATGCAATCACTGCTTTCACGCATCAGCACCCGGAAGAAGATGCACTCGGAGCAATATCTTCAGCTGGCGGCAAAATATTTCAAAGCGGAAGAGATCAGGAATCGCGTGAAATACTTCCTGCAAGTGGAGCACAATGTGATGCGCTCCATGGCCCCCAGGATCAGTCTGTATTAGGCGGAGTTTCCATCTCCTTTTTTCTTCCGGCCTGCTCTTTCAGCCGTGCCTGCAGTTTATTCATTTCTTTTTTGCATTGTTTCAGTTCTCTTTTCCTGCGCGCCAGCCGCCCCCACATTGGCAGCAATGCGAGCAGAAGCCCCAGCAAAAAAGCAATGCCCATAATCAGTACAAAGGAACTCCTGATCTGCCAAAACCACAGCTTTATTTCTATAATTTTGTTATTTTGAAAAACAAGGCTGGTAGCCAGAATACCCAGGACGAGTGCGAGCACTATTGGTATCGGATTGCTTTTCTTTGGCTTTTGTGCTGTCATCTCTTGTCTTTTTTTATTAAAAAAGCCACGTGCATCAAATATGAAGCGTTTACGTACGTAGTTACGAATACTTTTCTTGAATGAAAAAATTAATTGCCTCAATTTGCCTGTCACTGTCTTTCCTGCTTCCGGCCAGCGGGCAGCCGTTGATTTCGGTGTCGGGAATCATCGTAGATGAGGCGCACCTTGTCACGGTACCTTTTGTTTCGGTTTCGCTCATCGGCTCGGCTTATGGCACGGCTGGCAAGGAGAATGGCTTTTTCTCCATTGTAGCCCATCCGGGCGATACCTTGCTTTTCTCCTCGCTCGGATACGAGCCGGTATTCCTGGTCGTGCCCGATACACTTTCCCGTTTCCGGTGGTCAACGGTCATTGAAATGCGAAGAGATACGGTCATGCTTGAAGAGGCCGTCATTTATCCATGGCCCAATGTGCAGGGCTTCAGGAGGGCTTTTCTGGCTTACCGGCCCGAAGCCGTTCAGGACCCTCTCGGCTACATGCCCCCGGGCATCATCAACAAGCCCGACACTTTTTATCCGGTCAAGCCCACCCTCATGAATCCCTTCAGTCTTATCTACGAAAATGTGGTGCTTGAAATCATCAAGCGCATGCCCAAAAAAAAGAAAGTGCGTGAATTGCCTCGCTTCGATTAGTCCGAACGTCCCATGGCTTCCTCATCCCTTTCCTCGAGCAGATAGTCAACTGCCGTAGTGAGGTCTTTCAGATTGAGCGGCTTGCGCAGAATTCTGCTTACCAAGGGGCTTCTTCTGGCCCGGTGAAGGTCGCCCCTGTCAAGAGTGGAAGAAACCATAAAAATAGTCACCTGATCAATGACCGGCTGGGGAAGGGTTTCAAAGCGGTCGAGGAAGTCAAAACCGTTCAAGCCCGGCATTTGGATATCAAGCAGGATGAGATCGGGCAGCAGCCCGGGCTTTCGTGCGTTGGATCTCAGGAAGCGAATGGCTTCTTTTACGGAAAGAAAAGGAGTTACATCATTTGAGATGCCCGCCACACTCAGCATTTTCTCGTGCAGGTACAGGTCAATCTCGTTGTCATCAACCAGCATCACTTTCATCTCCTCATTCATACCTGATTGGGGATTTCAATGCTGAAAGTAGTTCCTTCGCCTACGGCTGACTTCACATCAATCTGACCCCCCATTTTATCCAGTGCTTCTTTGACAATGAAAAGCCCGATCCCCGATCCTGAATTCTTTTGTGTGGCCCGGAAGAACATGTCGAAAATTTTATCTACATATTCGGCTTCAATGCCGATGCCATTGTCCGATATGCGGATCATGGCCTTGTCGGCTAATACATCGATATCTATACTAACCACCTGCGAATCGGCCTCGGGGCGCTGATATTTGATGGCATTCGAGATAATGTTTACGAGTACTGTCTTGATACGAAAAGAGTCGCCCAGAAAAGAGCCCGACTGGCTGATATTCACCCGGAAGTCAATATTCTTGCCCGAGAGCATGCCGAGGTCTTCGATAATTCCTTTGACCACCGTATTGAAATCGACTTCATTTCGAATGGTGTCCGAGCGGATATTCTGATAATAATCAATGATGTTCTGGATAAACTCATCCAGGCGCTTCACACTCCGGTCGATCAGCGGGAGATAGGGATCATCGCCAAAATCGCCTACCTCCAGACGGGCGAGGTTCAGCACACCCATGATGGAAGTGAGCGGAGCCCTGAGGTCGTGTGAAGCACTGTACACAAAGCGGTTCAACTCGTCATTGGTTTTCTGAAGTTTCCGGTTCTTCTCGCGCAATTCCTTTTTGGCATTGTAGTAGCTGAATCCGTTCTCAATGGCAATGCGGATTTCCTGCTCATCCCAGGGTTTTGTCAGATAGCGATAAACGTGGCCCTTGTTGATGGCATCGACCACCGCCTTGATATCCGTATAACCCGTCAGCAGAATGCGAATGCAATCGGGATAGGTGTCGATAATACTTTGAAAAAACTCCACCCCCGTAGTGTCGGGCATGCGTTGATCGGAGATGACAATGGGGATTTCGGTTTGGTCCAGAATTTCCCTCGCCTCCCGGGCAGTTAGTGCTACGTGTACTCTGTAATCTCTTCTGAATGCACTTTTGAATGAAATCAGGTTGTTTTCTTCGTCATCCAGAAAGAGTACGTCAATTCTGTTTTTGCTCATCTAATTTTTTAAGAAGTGTAGTGATCTACTGGTAGTTTTATTACGAACTCGGTGCCTACACCAAGTTCAGAGTTTACAATGATATCCCCCCCGTGGTCTTCGAGTATGCCAAATACGATGGCCATTCCCAGACCCGTACCCTGGCCCACCGGCTTTGTCGTGAAGAAAGGCTCAAAAATCTTGGATTTCACCTCTTCGCTCATGCCCATGCCCGTGTCTTTTATGGATATGGAAACCATGTCAGGCCCTTCTCTACGAGTTGTAATCGTAATCGTTTCATGATCCGTCATTTCTTCTTTCATCTCTATGGCCTGAATGGCATTGGAGATGATATTCATAAATATCTGATTGATCTTGTCGCCCCGGCATTCCACTTTTGGAATGCCCCCGTAGTCCTTCACAAGCTTGATTTTATTTTTCAGTGCATTGTTCAGGATAATAAGGGTCGAATCCAGTCCTTCTTCCAGGTTGTGATGCTTATACCCCTCTTCATCCATGCGGCTGAAGTTTTTCAATCCCTTGACAATGTTGGCTGTTCGCTTGGCACCTTCCTCAATTCCGGTCAGCAACGAGTCAATTTCTTCCAGCGAATATTCAAAGTCAATGTCTTTCTTGTATTTCTGAATTTCGATCAGTTTCTCACGCAGCTCTCCTTCTTCCTCAATGAGGGCATCGTATTTTCCGAGTACTTCGACAAGGTCCTGGATATCCATTTTCAGCGGATTGATATTGCTTGTCACAAAGTTGATCGGGTTGTTGATTTCGTGGGCCACACCGGCTGTGAGCTGACCGAGGGAGGCCATTTTCTCCGACTCGACCAGTTGGGTTTGTGCATCGGTCAGGTTTTTCAGCGTTTTGGCCAGCTCATCGTTTGCTTTTTCGAGGTCTTTGGTTCTTTCCTTCACCTTTTGTTCGAGGAGGATGTTCTGTTCGCGGACAATGCGCTCATTTTCCTTGAGCACTTCGATGGCTTTCAGCCGCGATTCTTCCCGTTCCCGCTTCAGGGTATTGATGCGGTCGGCCAGGGCAAAGGAAAGGAGCACCACTTCAAATGCCGAACCGATCTTCACGGAGTTGACCGTCCAAAGGTTGTAGGGCAGATAGTTGAGGTCTTTGAATACGAAGATCATGACCCCGAGCAGGAAGAGGGTCAATGCAATGAGGTAAAACTTGGCGGGACGGTATCCCTTCCGGAGTATCAATGCCGCCACAATAATGAGCAGAAACGAAGAGCCCGCATTGAAACTGATGATCTTGTAGCTGAGGCTGGTCATATTCATCAGCAGCACAATGAAGCTGACAAGGTAGAGGCCGATATAGCCGTTAAAGACCCAGTACATGGGCTTGTAATAGCGTTTTATTTTCAGGAAACTCTGGGAGAAAACTACGGTGGTAATTCCCGAAAATATGCCCATGAGATTGATCGATTTATCTGCCATCCACTCGCTTCCCGGCCAGAGGAATTTGAAACCATAGCCATCGAGCGTAAACTGCGTCAGTCCGATGGCCGCAATGCTCAGTACGTAGAGCAGATAATTGTTGTCGCGAACCGATATGTAGATAAAAATATTGTAGAGGATCATTACGAGAATCAGTCCGTAATAAAATCCCGCAAAAAGATTGGTATTCGATTTATAGATCAGGAAGGTATTCTGCGACTCGAGCTTGACGGGCAGCATAAATTGCTCGAGGCAATCGAAACGCATCACAAACTGCCGCTCTTCGCCTTTGTGCAGGGTAAGGGGAAAGACAATTTCCGTGGTTTTGATCACTCTTTCATTGAAGCTCCGGTCACTGATATCATACATCCGGTGAAGCGACCCGTCAGGGAGCACCTCAAAAAGGGTGGCCCGGTCGAGCCACGGATTTTCAACTACGATAAAGGGGGTACTGCTGTCCTCGCTGCGAATGGTAAAAGATACCCATAGCGTAGAGTCTTTCAGCCCGAAATTGGGCACGCTAAAGTTGACCGGCCTCAGTGAGTTGCCGAATTCCTGAATATTGGAGTAGCTCTTCTCTCTGACAGAGAAATGGTAGTTCAGGTAGGTCCCCACATAATCGGGCTGCGAACCTGAAAACTCCAGTATTTTTTGTGATGCGAAAAGTGATATGGTGGTGAACAGGAAAAATGCTGCAACTGTCGCCTTTTTGAAACTCATATTTTCAAATTATACTCAATAATAAATTCAGCCCCCTTACGTCCCTTTTCTTCTTTTGTTTGAACCGGATTTTCCCTCAGGTTAAAGATTCTTTTCATTTCGTGCTCATTCCCCCCCGGAATGGTATGCACATCATCAAGTCTTACGATGGTTGCCAGCAGGTCGAGCTTGGGATAGTAGAAGGTGCCGTTGTTGCCGAGGCTTTCTTCGATATTGAATCCATAGTTGCCTGCAAGGCGAGCTGTATAAGGCGAGCAAAGCGCCAGCGAATATTGAATATTCAGTTGAGATAAGATGGCTACCGCACAACGAATGGAGAAAATGCTTCCCACACCCATTCCGGCTACTTCGAGAGAGTTCCACAGGCCACAAATTTCACCCACTCCCTTTTCTCCCAGTTGATCCACATAATCGATCACGCTTTTGTCCAGGTCGCGGGTGGCCGGCACCAGAGGCAGCGGCTGGGTGCCACCGAGGCAATGCACGCGCGAGCCTCCAAGCACCCGTTCTCCGTCTCCCGTCTCAATCAGGATCACATACGCCTCCGGATTGTACTTCCAATCGTTGTTTGAAGAGGTCACTTTATCCACTCCGTGGCTTGACAAAACCTTGCTGTGGCCTTCTATGAATTTGTCACATGCCTCAGGATTCTCGGTTGCCCGGAATGCTGTGATCCTCACCTTATTGACACTGTTGTAATTCACTTAATTTTTGCTTTTGGTTAGTTCATTGCCTACATCAAAATAATGTCTTCCGGATGGCACGTCTTCTCCGAGCAAAATTTTTCGGGCAGCCGTAGCCACCGTGGCTCCTCCCAGCATCACTGACGAGGCCAATTGGGGCCATGAGGTGATAGTTTTGCCCACCTCACTCAGTGATAATTTACCCCGGTCCGATATCTGAGACAAATCCAGGATTGCATCCAAAATCATCATCATATTCGAATAATCTATATTCTCTTCATCTATTCTTCCATGAAAGATAGCACGTTTTGGCTCTTTATCAAACCGCTCGATGTCAAGCAAGCCCCTGTCGCTGGTATCCATTACCACCGGAATGCCTTTTTCACGTGCCGCAAAGCGTATTTGAAACTTGATCGGCATGCTGTCACATTCATCGGCCACCAAGTCCAGTTTCCCGCCTTCTTCAAGGAAAGAGTCAATGTTTTCAGCCGTTACCCCGTCAAAAAAACAATTTACCCTCAGGTAGGGATCGAGCTCGGCTATCTCGCGGGCGGCCATGATGGTCTTCTCTTGTCCAAGAGAGTATACATTGGAGCGCAGCCTGTTCAGATTTGACAAATCAAGCGTATCGAAGTCGGCAATTCGCAGCTCACCGCAGAGTCTCTCCATGGCAATGGTCAGCGCAGCCGACTGCCCGACCGACAAGCCGATGATGCCGATTTTCTTCCTGCTCAGTATTTCCCGCTCTTCATCGGTGATCTTGTACTTGTTGCGATTCGTCCGGACGGCAATAAAATCTTTTTCCACAAGAAGGTGTACCAATGACCTACTCCATGGATAATAGACCCAGTTTCCATGTTCCTCGGCAGCCCTCCCGTCAAGGTAGCCGCGAAAGAGTTCTTCCTGCTCTTCGTCCGACAACTGGCGGGTCGGATGGCTCAGTTTCATAAGCTCGTTCACCTGTTGGCGGTATCTGTCATAGACAATGAGGTCATCCTTTCTGTCCAGGAGCTCTTCAAGGGCCTGCATGTCTTCTTCCGAGTCCGTTTGAAATATTCGGGGCCGGTAGCTTTTATGGTCCGGTATATTTTTTTCAATCCTTGCCTTCCATTTGCTGCTATTCATTCGGGTGGTATTTATAATTTAGCCTTAAAGTTAGAAAATGAGCATTACAAGCAAATTCCTAATTTAGCAATACAAATGTATATTTCTACCACCTTATATTAATTATTATGAATCTGAAAGACATTCATATTCTCTACGTAGATGACGAGCAAAACAACTTAACTGCTTTCAAAGCTACCTTTCGGAGAGATTTTAAAATCTT
>JALSIH010000209.1 GCA_026981615.1 Chitinophagales bacterium | reverse complement strand
CTTTCAGCCAGCGGCTGAGATGTACGTCATAGCTGTTGGTACCGAGAAATTGCCTGTCAAAAGGCTCAATCAGGATATTGCCTTTTTCGATTTCTTCGAGGATGCGCTTGTCGGAAAGAATCATGGGATTTTTATTTGAAGGAAACAAAGGTAAAATATCTGCAGCAGTGTGGCTGCGCTCAGAAGCTGTCAATTTGCCATGCGATGACCTGGCGGTCGTCTCCCGCGCTGTAGAGCAGCCCGCTGTGCGGCTCGTAGTGCAGGGCATTGACCGAATGCCGGTGCCCGCCCTCGCGCTCCGCTTGGATCACTTTGAGCAATTGAAAATCATCGAGCGACCATATCCTCACTTCCTTATCCCGGCCGGCCGATGCCAGCAGCTCTTCACCGGCTCCCGCAGCCAGGTCGTTGATGGTGAGGCGGTGGGCCGGAATGCTATGTACAGGCGCAAAAGCAGAGCCGGCATCCCAGAAACGCAACATTGCATCACGTCCACCGCTGACCAGCCACTCACGCCCCGGAAGCCACAAGAGACAAAATACCGAATGATCATGGGCTTTCCAGCGATGCTTCAGCGCGAGGGTTTCGCCATCCAGCACATAGATATGCCGGTCGCTGGAAGCAAGAAAGATTTCCGAACGTTCGGGCACGGGCAGTATTTTTCTGATGGATTGCCCGGCCAGGGCTGTTTCCCCGTACAGTTCGTCCGACACTTTGTCCCAGGCATAAAGGAAGCCACCGGCTGTGCCTGCCAGAATCCGGGGCCCGCTCTCGGCCAGGCTGAAGACGGCCTGCCCTCCGGTGGGCAGCGTCAGGACCGTGCGCCCGCCTGCCCAGTCGAGCAGCAATACGTCTCCCTTCATCCGTCCGGCCAGCAGGCGATGGCTGTCATGCATCATCAAGGCCGAAAAGAGCTGCGAGCCCGCTTCGGCCACCCGCAGTCCTTCATTGCCTCGCGCTGCCTCCCACTCTACGATTTGCCCGTCTGCTCCGGCTGCGATCACCGTTCCCGGCTTTCGGCCGGCCGTCAGTGCATAAATGGCCGCCTCATGTCCGCTAAAGTGACTTACTTTTTTTACTTTCAGTTTCATTATTCACGCTTTAAAGCAACCGGCCCTTGTCTATCGTCACACTTCTTACTCTTCCGGGCAAAACTAAACTAGGGATATGGCATATCGAAGAAGCGGCCGGTGAACTCGAAAAAAAACTGCAGCTCAGCGCACAGGAAAAAGCCCTTCTGCGTTCCTTTCGCCACAGCAAGCGCTATGTCCATTGGCTGGGCAGCCGGGTTTTGCTGCGCAGCATCCTGCAAACGGATCGCTTCATCGAATTGAGCGAAAACGAAGTGCACAAGCCCTGCCTGGTCAATTTTCCTCATGAAGTTTCGATCTCACACTCGGGTGACTATGCAGCCGTGATGGTCAGCGAAGAATACGAGACGGGTGTGGACATTGAAAAGATATCGGACAAAGCCCTGCGAATCGCCTCCCGCTTTCTGCATCCCGATGAGCTGGAATGGCTGCTTGCAGGCGCTGACGAAAAAAAAGAAGAGCGGGCCATCCGCCTCTGGTGTGCCAAAGAGGCCCTCTACAAACTTTACGCCCGCGGGAAGGTGGACTTTCGCAAAGAACTGCGCATCCCGACCGGGCCGGCCATTGACGGCCCCCGTTTTGACGGCTTCATTCTGAAAGACGGAAAGAAAGAAAAATATCCGATCGGGATTTTGAGGGAGGAAGATTATCTGATTGCGTACAGCTACGGGCATTGGCCCGCCTAATATATGACGGTATTGAGGCGCTCGGTCAGTTCGAGTTCCTGCGCTTTCAGCTTCTGGCGCACGTCCAGCAGGAGAAGTATCTGATCCTCGTCTTTTTCTCGGGCCAGCTCTCTGCGGTTCTTTTCAATCTCCCTTCGCACCTGTCGCAGGAGCAGGCGCGTGACAGCCGAGCGGGCATCGTTGCGATACACGGCCTCTTTCTCTTCTACCACAATGTCGTGCATTTTATCCCAGTTTTCACTTACCTCCCGGCTCATTGACATGAGCGAAACAGCAAGTTCCTGAATTTCTTTATCGCGGTGGTGGCTCAGCTCTTCGACCCGCGGAGTCTCGCCCCGTGCCAGTGCCTCTTCAAAATAGCGGAAGATGGCTGCAAAGCCCGCATTTTCAAACTCATATGATGAGCACTGCTCCACTACATAGGCGGCCACCGTGTATTCCTTATCAAATTTGAGCGTTCCGTATTCCAGCAAAACCCGCAGCACATCCCGCTCCTGATAATAATTATTTTGCCTTTCCTTCGCTTCGTCTTGCCGGCCGGCATTTACCTGCACCTGTTCTTCAAGCGTTTTTTCCTCTTCTCGGGCTGCGCGCTCATTGCTCTTGCGTTGCTCTCCGAGCTTGCGGGCAATTGCTTTATTGACTTCGTTCATCAGCAATTGCTCGCGCATCTCCATACGCCCGGCACATTCGCGCAGATAAAGTGCACGTTTGATGGGGTCGGGGATGCGTGCAATGCTTCCGACCATATCGCGTATTAGTACACTTTTCTTCACCGGATCGTTGCCCGACTCTTCTCGCAGGATATCCGTTTTCAATAAAATAAAATCTTTGGCCTCCTTTTTTACGTATTCGAGAAATGCACTGCTTCCTTCTTTTTGTACGAAGCTGTCGGGGTCTTCCCCTTCGGGAAGAATTGCCACCTTCACATTCAGCCCCTCTTCGAGGACAATATCCAGCCCGCGCAGGGCAGCTGCCACGCCCGCCTTGTCGCCATCATAGAGGATGGTGATGTTCTCGGTATAGCGCTTTACCAAACGCACCTGCTCGTGGGTCAGCGAAGTGCCGGAAGAAGCGACCACGTGCTCGATGCCTGCCTGATGCAGGGAGATCACATCCGTATAGCCTTCCACCATGAGGCATTCGTCATGCTGGCGCATGGCGCTTTTGGCAAAAAACGCACCGTAGAGCACTTTGCTCTTGTGATAAATTTCCGACTCGGCCGAGTTGAGGTATTTGGGTATATTTTTATCGCTCGAGAGGGTGCGCGCCCCAAAGGCGATGACCGAACCCGAAAGGCTGTGGATAGGAAAAACCACGCGGCTGCGGAAAAAATCGCGAAGGCGATTGTCCTTTTCTTTGGACAAGCCGAGGGCCAGCAGATATTCGCGCTGGTAGCCTTTGGCCAGGGCCTCATTGCTCAGAGCCGAACCCGATGCCGGGGCATAGCCCAGTTGAAATTTGCGTATGGTCGCTTCGCGAAAATTGCGCTCCTTGAAATAATTCAGCCCGATGTTCCTGCCTTCTTCGCTCTCCCACAAGCATTGATCATAATACCGTGCGGCAAATTGATTGATCACCAGGAGACTCTCGCGCTTGTCGCGCTTTTCAATGTCCTCAGGGGTTTCGGCCTCCTCCTTGATCACGATATTGTATTTATCGGCCAGCCACCGGAGGGCCTCCGGGTAGCTCAACTGCTCGTGATCCATCAGAAAACGGATGGCATCGCCTCCCTTGCCGCAACCAAAGCATTTGTAAATGCCCTTGGCCGGAGATACATTGAATGAAGGTGTTTTTTCATTGTGAAAAGGGCACAGCGCGATGTAATTGGCACCTCTTTTTTTCAGGTTTACAAAATCGCCCACCACCTCTTCCACCCGGGTGGCATTCAATATTTCTTCGATGGTGCTTCTGTTGATCATAGCTGTCTCCGGTATGCGGCAATCAAATTTAAGAGATTAAATCCGACAAGCCCCCTTCTGCTTTCGGAAGCATGGCAGAGAATTGTGGCACAGTCCTTGAATTTATCAAAACAACTTTTTTAAAAAAACAGAAGCGCCATGAAAAATCTGATTATGCTTATCGTACTCGGCCTCGGCAGTTTCACACTGCATGCAGGCACACACGGCAAAGCGCTAAAGCGAAGAGCTGCAGCCGGCCTCGAAATTCAAAACAACGCTTCCCGCCCTGTCATCATAGAACTCAACGGACAAACCCTTCAGAAGCTCCCCCGCGGAAGTTACCGGACCACTTACCTTTCGCCCGGCAGGCATCAACTGACCATTCTCGAAGTCGGAAGAGGCCATCACAGGCCCCGTGTGATCTACAATCGGTTTTTGCGCCTTCGCCCGGGCCACGAAGCCATTGTCCGCATCAGCCGAAGGGGCCGTGTGAGGGTGCATGTGCGCAAGTCGCTCTATTGCAGCAGCTGCGGCAGCTACTACTACGGGAGCCACTCCTGCGGAACACTCTACGACAATGACTATGTGAACGGGCATGCTGCCATGCGCCCGGGGGCTCTTCGCGCACTGAAGGCCTCCATGCAAAGGGCGGCTTTCGAATCTTCCCGCAAAAGCATCATGCGACAAGCGCTGCAACGCCAATACCTCAGCAGCCGTCAATTGCGCGAGCTGCTGCTCCTGTTCGACTTTGAAAGCACACGCCTCGAGATGGCCCGCTTTGCTTACAGCCGGGTGAGCGATCCGCAAAACATTGCCCTCATCTTCGATGCCTTTGAGTATGAAAGCAGCATTCGCCAATATGAAGATTTTCTGAACAGCCGCTTTTGATGCACCCCGAAAGATTTCCCCCTTCGCTCCCCGCTCCCGGACAGCTCCGGGAGCTTTTTGTTAATTTTTATTAATTTTTTCTCGAATGCTTGATTTTCTCATACAGGGGGGGGGTATATTCGGGATATATTTTCTAACTTAAAACTTTCATACCATGAAAAATTTGACTTTAGCATTTACATTCCTACTTCTTACAATTGCTCCATTTAGCGCGCACTCAGCTTTTCTTGATCGAAACGTTGAAACTCCAAAAGATTACGTATCAGCAGACCCAAATGTAGGCGATATTGAAATCATTATTGTAGCCGGAATATTTGACAAATCCTATGAATTTCCCGGCGGGGAAGTTATTGTTTGTAAATACAATCCAAACACACCATGTTATGTTATAATAATAGGTACCGTAACCGATATCACCGTTGACCCTACCGGACGGAATATCGAATATCATGACATATCCAATTATACGGAAAGCACCGATTCGGATGGAAATACAACGCTGACCATTTATAACTGAAAATGTTTAAAACGCTAATACTCATTCTTTTTTTGGCAGCAGGGCTCCACCATGCCCGTTGCCAGTCCTGCTATCAAGTCTCGGAATCCCGGGAATATGAATTTCCGGGTTATTTCGAATCAAAGCTGGGCTTCATCCCGATAGGGATGGCATTTAGCGATGACAGCACATTTTTTCTCAATACTTACTATTCCGGAATGTACAAATTCCGGATCGCAAACAATCAATTGCTCCTTATTGACAGTTTTGTCGTTCGGGAAGCACAGGATGTAATGCGCTTTGATTCACTAAACAGAGATATTTTTCGAAAAAGAAGAAAAACCTATTTGTACAAACCATATACGCCCAATGCCGGAATAGGGCTGGGAAGAAGCTTCAGCACATCTACCATATTTTATAATGGAAGCCATTTGTATATCACTCTCAATGTAAACTTTCTGGAAAAGATAGAAGCAGATAGTGGCAAGTATCTTACTTACGATACTTTAGAGGTAAAGAGCATCACCTACATACGTCAACCAACATACCTTGTCGAATTAGACGAAGACCTTCACGTTTCAGCGATAACTTTTATTGACAACGATGCTTTTTTTAATGAGGGCCGGAGCAGCTCACTTGCATTGGGAATAAAAAACTTTTTCTTATCCGGCAGATCGTTTTTCAGTGATTTCTCCTACATCGATCCTAATTCCGTTAATACGGAGAGTCCCGCTCTGTATGAATGGAAATTTCATAACAATGTGATCGTACCGGAAGGATTTGTTCAAAACATTTCGAGTTCAGAAGAAGCATTGACGAATATAAAGAGGATGAACCCGCAAAGCATTACATTGACGCGGGCAATAGCAAGAGACAGAGACCGGTCATATGTGGCAAGTATAGATCGCTTGTATCTGCAAAGCGGGGCAAACGGCTTCGAGCTCCTGGGCCAATTCGATTTACAAAAAACAGGAAGCCTCTATAACATGGCCCCTTATGACGATATGTATCTCATTTTAACATTTAAGAAAGAACCTCAATCCGAAAATAAGAAGGAGAGAATCCATCCTTATCTTTTTAATTTAGAGAGAAAAGATATTCTCCCATTGATCCATGATTCCAATTTCAGGGGAGGATTACTAAGCAGAAGCAGCAATTATGTATTTACAATTTCTTTTGATAACGGCCTTTTTAAGCTTCACCGCTACCGCATCACTTCGTGCACAGATTAAGTCTGAACAGGACCCGGAGACCGGTGAAAAGTTGATCCGGTATCTGGAGTCAAGCATTGACTCACTGCCGGGCCATTTTAGTATCCATTACATCTATCCATTTGATTGTGTCAACTGTCTGGCTACAATGAAAAACCGGCTGGCCGAAGAAAAAAGGAATGAAAACAAGGAGCGAATACAAGGCATCATCCTCTTCCCTGAAAACAGCAGCGAAAGACGCATCCGTGCCGTGCTGAAGTACATGGGCCTGCAAAGAAACGGCTCCTGGTTGATTTTGCAGGATGACACACTGAAAGAGATGGTGGAAACGCTACGCCCTCCGGGCATCAAGGTATCGCATACCGTCATCGTGGACCTGGAAAAGAAAAAGATCGTAAAGTCCTATTGAATAAAAGAAGCGGATTACTTCAAATTGATCCCGACCTTCAGATTCAGCAGGGGGCTTAGCTCTATTCCGCTGCGATTAATGCTTCTGAGGCTGCGGGTCATCGTAAGGCCCAGACCGCCCTCTACGTAGAAGCGCCTCTTCTTTCCGAAATTGCGTCTGGCATTGTAGCTCAAATTCAGCGCGGGAGAAGGACGGTACACGTATGGATATCCGTTAAAGTCCCCGTAACTGCCATCCCAGAGGTGCTGCGTCATAGACAGAGAAATAAAGTTGCCTGCAAAGTGAGAGACATCTTTCCCCAGTTTCTTCCTCCTCTCGAAATTGTGATACCAGTTGAAGCCGGTCTGCAAATAGGCCGGAGTGGCAAAAAAGGCCTTCCCTTCATCGTTTTTTGAAGAAAAGAGAGTCGTATTGACCGTGGCAAATGCCGTAAGACCGCCATAGAGCCGGTATTCCCCGTTTAGTCCGATCAATGGATGCACCGTTCGGAAAGCAACACGCGGCAAATCAAATGTATGCTTTTCGCTTTCCTGTCCGTAAAAAGTGAAAGACATCATTATTAATAAGACAATTCCTCCCGTTCTTATAAGTGCTGTTTTCATATTTCCATTTTTGTGTTAAGCAATAATTTCCCTGCCTTCCGGAATATACTTAACTTCTATTACGTAGAAAAAAGAGGAAAGGTGGTTTCACAAAGAAAAAAACCGGCTCCCCGTTTTCCCAATCGCAGGCAGGATTACTTGTCCGGATACTCAATACGCACATGATAAATGCTTTTAAGCATCTTCTTGAATATTTCTTTCACCGTTTCCACTTCCCTGAAGCTGATATCGGCATTGATCAGTTGCCCCTGCTCCACTTTGCTCCATATGAGTTTATCGACCAACTCATTGAGCAGGGCTTCGGTGGGTTCTTTGAGGCTGCGCGAAGCCGCTTCGATGGTATCGGCCATCATCACAATGGCGGTCTCTTTCGAAAAGGGCAGCGGCCCCGGATAGCGGAATTTGTTTTCATCCACATCGGCCTCCGGAAAATTTTTAATGTAGGATCGATAAAAATATTCCACCCGTGACGTACCGTGATGGGTACGTATGAAATCGATAATAATATCCGGCAGATTGTGCTTTTTGGCCATCTCCACCCCTTCGGGTACGTGCGATATGATGATGCGAGCGCTTTCTTCGAAAGGCAGATTGTCGTGGGGGTTGTATCGGGTGCTTTGGTTCTCAATGAAATACACGGGATTTTTCATTTTCCCGATGTCGTGATAGAGGGCCCCTACTTTCACCAGCAGGGCGTTGGCTCCGACTTCCGAGGCAGCTGCCTCGGCCAGATTGGCTACCTGCAGGGAGTGTTGAAAGGTACCCGGAGCCTTGATCTGCAAGTCCTTGATCAGGGATTTGTTGAGGTCGCCCAGTTCCATGAGGGTGATATCCGAGACATACCCGAAAAGCTTTTCGAAGATCGGGATGAGCGGATAGGCCAGAAGGGTGAGAAAGACATTGATGGTCAGCCAGCCGATATCGAGCCACTGCAACTGAGCCAGGCTGCCCTCCTGCACCAGTGAGATACCCAGAAAACCGATGACATAGGTAATGAATATCATGGCGATGGAGACAAAAAACTGCGACCAGTAGTGCACTTTCATATTGGTAAAAATGGCCACCATGCCGGCCACCAGATTGAGGGCGATGTACTCAATGCCCACAGGCAGGAAAAACCCTGCCAGCAGAACGGTCACGAGATGGGCATACAGACTGAGGCGGGTGCCGAAGAAGGTGCGCAAAATAAT
>JALSIH010000208.1 GCA_026981615.1 Chitinophagales bacterium | reverse complement strand
CTTATTTTGCTTCTTCAGGTCTTTGATAAAAGCCCGGTATTCCGCGTTGCTGGTTTCAAACTTTGACGCATAAAGCCCGAAGGCCACCTCCGAAAAATGCCGGTGAAATGCTTTGAAATCAATGTCCTGTGCCCGCAGTGCAAAAAGCTGGGACAACACTAAAATGAGCGTAAAAATACCTTTCATAAGAGCTGATTTTACGGAAGAATAGAAATAATCACTTTCCTCAAACGAAATTAAGACTTCTGAAGTATTCCGCCTTCCGGTAACAAAGATCATTCATTTGAAGCGGTCGGGCGGGTACATTTGTTTTCTCTTTTCATTCATAAATAAAAATGAAAATCATGGAAAAGAAATATGTGTACGGCTTCGGAAACGGAAGCGCTGAAGGCGATAGCAAGATGAAAGAACTGCTGGGCGGCAAGGGAGCCAACCTGGCCGAGATGGCCCGTATGGGCGTTCCGGTGCCGGCCGGATTTACCATCAGCACGGAGGCCTGCATCGATTTCTACCGCCTGGGAAAGGAAGAAAGCATTCGCCTCTTGCGCAGCCAGGTCGAAGCCGGATTGAAAGAGCTGGAAAAGATCATGGGCAGGCAATTCGGAGATGCGGAGAATCCCCTCCTGCTCTCGGTGCGCTCGGGCGCCCGCGTATCGATGCCCGGCATGATGGATACGGTGCTCAACCTCGGTATGAACGATGAGATCGTGAAAGGCTTTGCCCGCAAGACGGGAAACGAGCGGGCCGCCTGGGATTCGTACCGGAGGTTTATACAAATGTACGGTGATGTGGTGATGGGCCTCAAGCCCGAAAACGAGGACGAAATCGACCCGTTTGAAAAAATCATTGCGGAGCTGAAAGCCATGCGGGGCATCGAGCTGGATACGGAGCTGAGCAGCGAAGACCTGCGCCTGCTGAGCATCCGCTTTCGCGAGCTCATTAAAAAGAAAAGCGGCAAGGCTTTTCCCTCCGACCCGTGGGAGCAGCTTTGGGGCGCCATTCTGGCCGTGTTCAACAGCTGGATGAACAAGCGGGCCATCAGCTACCGCAAGCTCTACGGCATCCCCGATGACTGGGGCACGGCCGTCAATGTGCAAGCCATGGTCTTTGGCAATATGGGCGATCAGTCGGCTACGGGGGTGGCTTTTACCCGCGACCCCGCCACGGGCGAGCATGTTTTCACGGGCGAGTACCTCATCAATGCCCAGGGCGAGGATGTGGTGGCCGGCATCCGCACGCCTCTGCAAATTACCCTCGAAGGATCGCGCAGATGGGCGGCCCTCCACGGCATCAGCGAAAAAGAGCGCAAAGAAGAATACCCCTCCCTTGAAGAGCGCATGCCCGCAGCCTACGAGCAGCTGTTCCGCATCCAGGCGGAGCTCGAAGCGCACTACCGCGATATGCAGGACCTCGAATTTACCATCGAAGAGGGGCGGCTCTGGCTGCTGCAAACCCGCAACGGCAAACGCACCGGCCAGGCCATGGTGCGCATTGCCATGGACATGCGCGCAGAAGGCCTCATTGATGACGCTACGGCCCTGCTGCGCCTCGACCCCGAAAAAATTGACGAGCTCCTCCATCCCCGTTTTGCCGAAGGCGCAGAGGCACAGAGCACCCTCCTCACGCGGGGGCTGCCGGCTTCACCGGGTGCTGCCACGGGGCAGATTGTCTTCTCGGCCGATCTGGCCGAAGAGTGGGCCGCCAAGGGCAAACAAGTGATTCTGGTGCGCATCGAAACCTCGCCCGAAGACATCCACGGCATGACCGTGGCCGGGGGCATCCTCACCCAGCGGGGCGGCATGACCTCCCATGCGGCCGTGGTAGCCCGCGGCATGGGCAAAACCTGTGTCACCGGTGCCGGTGAGATTCAGATCGACTATAAAGAACGAAAAATGCGGGCCGATGGCCACTGCCTGCGCGAGGGCGACTGGATATCGGTCAACGGCAGCACGGGAGCCGTCTATGAAGGCAAGCTGCCCACGAGGCCGGCCTCCATCAGCGGGGCTTTCGAAGAAGCCATGAAACTGGCCGACCTCCATGCCCGCATGAAAGTGCGCAGCAATGCCGATACGCCCCATGATGCCGGCATCGCCCGCAAGTTCGGAGCCCGCGGCATCGGCCTCTGCCGTACCGAGCACATGTTCTTCGAAGAAGACCGCATCATGGCCGTCAGAGAAATGATACTGGCAGAAGATACGGCCGGTCGCAAAAAGGCCCTCGCCAAACTGCTGCCCTTCCAAAAAGAGGATTTTAAAGGCATCTTCGGGGCCATGGAAGGCCTGCCCGTCACCATCCGCCTCCTCGACCCGCCCCTGCATGAGTTTTTGCCGCGCGACCGCGAAGCCAAGCAGGAAATGGCCAAAAACCTGGGGGTGCCCCTGCATGTGGTCGAAGAGAAAATAGAAAGCCTGCAGGAGCTCAATCCCATGCTCGGACACCGCGGCTGCCGCCTGGCCAACACCTATCCCGAAATTACCGAGATGCAGACCCGGGCCATCCTCGAAGCCGCCATCAGCATGAAAAAGCGGAAGAAAACGGTCGAACCCGAGATCATGATCCCCCTCACCAGTGCCGGCCGCGAGATGCGCCTGCAAATAGATGTAATCAGGAAAACAGCGCTGGAGGTCTTCCGCGAGCACAAAATCACCGTGCCCTACAAAATCGGCACCATGATCGAAATACCGCGGGCCGCCCTTGTGGCCGACAAAATCGCCCGCTGTGCCGATTTCTTCAGCTTCGGTACCAACGATCTCACACAGATGACCTTCGGATTCAGCCGCGATGACGTGGGCAAGTTCCTGCCCATCTATATCGAAAAAGGAATCCTGGAAAAGGATGTCTTTCAATCGATCGACCAGGTGGGTGTGGGACAGCTCGTGGAGATGGCCACCCGAAAAGGCCGCAGTGTAAAAGCCGAACTTAAAGTTGGCGTATGCGGTGAGCACGGTGGCGATCCCTCGTCCATCGAGTTTTTCCACCGTACGGACCTCGATTATGTGAGTTGCTCGCCCTATCGCGTGCCGGTGGCCCGGCTGGTGGCTGCCCAGGCGGCCATCAAAGAGAAGAAACAGGGGGGCCTTGACATTGTGCCGATTGTGGAAGACCGCTGCGAAATGGACACCGGCTCCTGACGGAAAAAGCAAAGGCGGAGAACCTGCCTTTCAGTATTTGATAAAAAAACGATGCCGCTGCGCTTGCCGCATCAGTTGTACGCTGTAGAGCCCCGGAGCCAATGACGAAATGTCTATCTGTGTGCTTTGCCCCTCTGCGGACTGCACTATTAATTGTTTACCGGAGAGATCGCGAATCACGAAGCGCTCGTCTTTTCCGCAGGGCCCCGTCAGGCGAAGGGTCAAAAACGAAGCGGCCGGATTGGGAAAGAAAAGAAAAGGAGGCGCCTCCTCCCGGTCCGGACCGGCTGCCAGCGTGCTCTCCCGATCGAGCGCCAACCCGAATCCATAGGCCGTCTCATAATACATGTAGAATGCATTCTCTGCGGCACGGTACAGCAGATCGGGCGCCCAGGGGCCGCGTTCTTCGCTCAGCTTGTAAGGCGGGTCGTAGGTGCTCAAAACCGGATTGGACGCATCTTTTTTCCAGACGAAGCCGTCTTCAGAATAGGCGTATCCGACTTTCACGGTGTCAATCTTTCCGTTGTCGAGAAAATCGTGATAAGAAACCCCGCAATACCACATTTCGAAGCGGCCGTCACGCAGAATGACAGCGGGCGTAGCCACCGAAAAGCCGTCCCATGCGCGCAGAGGCCCCGCATCAATCACCGGATTGCCCGCATATTTTGTCCAGTGAAGCCCGTCTGCCGAACTTGCCACCCCGATGCGCACCTTATAGTTCGTATCCACGCCCGAATACCACATAAGATAGCGGCTGCCGTCATAAAGCACCGAGGGAGACTCGATGTACAAGGCGTCCCACTCGCCCGGCCCGCCCGGTGACAATACGGGCCCGCTGGCGGCCCTTGTCCAACGGATGCCGTTGTCTGACAGGGCCAGGCCGATGGCGCCCCCGATGGGATCGTTGTCGCGGTCACCGAAATAATACATTCTGTAGCCGCTGCTGTCTTTGAGCCATTCGGGTGTGTCCAGAAAATGACGATCCCAGCTCCCCGAATCCCCCACATCAAAGACCGGTGTGGCCGCCCGGTATTTTGTCCAGGAGATGCCGTCCGTAGAATAGGCATAACTGATGCGCCCGCGGCTGTCGAGTCCTCCGGCCGCATAGAGCATCTTCAGTGTATCACCTTCATCGATGAGCGAAGGACTGCCGATGGCCAGTCCCTCGTAGAAATTGGCCGATTTTGTCATCACCGGATTGGCCGCGCTCTTGCGCCACGTGACCTGGGCCCGGAGAAAGGAGAGGGAAACGAAAAAAAGAAGCAGAAATGCGATCGGGCTTTTTATCCCCCGCTTCTTTCGAATCCCAAGCCCGCCTTTGCGGCTACCTGTTTTTGGCATTTGCTTTCTTTTTCTTTCCTCTAAAATAAGCTTCCTCCGCCTTAAATTGAAAGGATAATCAAGCCTGCAGGGCTTCCAAAGCAATAGGCC
Organism: Chitinophagales bacterium; assembly: GCA_026981615.1. Lineage (GTDB taxonomy): Bacteria > Bacteroidota > Bacteroidia > Chitinophagales > S012-47 > S012-47. Next base: position 3,931 of record JALSIH010000208.1, on the reverse strand, counting down.
GTGCCTGCTTTTCGGTCTTTTCCGTACTATGCCTTCCATTGTTAAGTGAATCAATCCTTGTCCTGATAGCCGGATTTCCGCTTCACAGCCTTAATTTTGCAGGGCAGGTCAGCCACTGATAAATCAAATCTTGTCATTTCGTGCATTGCCCTCTTGCAATTCTCCCCATCGGCAATATATTGAATCAATGCTTAATGATCTTTCGAATAAGCGTTCTTCCGCTCTCAAATTCAATACGGATGTAATATACGCCCCCGGCCAATTGAACGATATCAATGGCCGCCTGATTGCCGTCTACTTCATTCAATATCTGTATTCTTTGACCCAAGGCATTATACATTATTATTTTATCCAGGCGCCTCTCAGCCTCTATGTATAGAAGTTGACTCGCGGGATTTGGATATATTTTCAGATGCCCGGCTTCAGGATTATCATCTGCACCGGTACCAATGATGGGATTACAGCCGGAGGAGTGATATGAGGTCAGTTCGCTACATCCCCCCAAATATGTTGATTTGCGGACTACAGTTGCGCCAGAGTCAAGCAATACAAATGAAAGCGATGGGCAGGTCAGGCAACCGCTTATGAGGGGCTGAGGTGGTGAAATGACAAACTCTGTCGCTATCTCCTCCGGGTTTACAGGCATGACAACGGTATCCCCGACACACCAGGAATAATCACCTTTCCAATGAAAAAAACAAGTATCGAAAACCTCCACGACAAGAGCACTTGAGTCCATTAATCCACTTGCGGTATTTACAGCAATCAGCCTTATTTCTTTAAGGTCATAACATGGTTCCAGCAAAACCACTACCGTATCTCTGCTATAGGAATAATGTTTTCCTTCTATCTTCCATTCAAAAAGGTCTGCTCCCGTACTCTCATTGCTTAAAAACAAAGAGCTTCCGCTGCAGATGTTATAGCGGTCCACGGAAAAATTTGCCGTGGGCTGCGCAAAAAGCGATTGGCAAATCTGAAATATGAAAATGAGCGCTGTCAGGATTTTTATCATTTCTGCAAGTTTTATTTCGGTAGCCAATGCTGTTAGCTACATACCGCTTAAATTAATATTAATCAGGCAATCCACAATGCAGCAAACATAAGGACATTAATGCACTTCGTAATCCCGGGATTCTTCCTCCCGACTCCAAAGATCATACTGCCCGGGGCAAAGCGCTCATTTAAGCCAAAAGCCGTCATTTTGATGTACCACTGCGGCATGGCAAGGTGACCTATAAAAGAAAAGGAAGCGGGGACAGACGGCAGCCTGGCTTCCCTCTCTTTTTTACTCCGGTGGCCGGGCAATGACAATCCCGTAGCCGTCCGGGTCTCTGATTTCAAAGCCGTTTTTTTGCCAATAGGGATTTTTCGATACCGCAAATTTCGCCCCCCGGCTTCTTGCCCTTTTCTTGACGGCTTCCCTTTCCTCCTTTGTTTGCGGATAAAAGACCGGCAAATCATCGGGGCCGGGGTGGTGCTCAACCTCTTCGCCCGATTCGGTAAATTCGATGTGCCAGTCGCAACCGGGCAAGCCCAGAAAAACACCGTTGTAACCCGCATGGCCCTCAAAGCGTCCCAAAAGACTGAGACCCAACACCTTCGTATAAAAATCAATAAGCGGAGCGAGCTCCCTGCTGTGCCGTGCATATCTGAATTGCATCATTTCTTTTTTTACAAAGATGCATGATCCCGTTTTACCGACCAATGCAGTCCTAAAATGCAGCAAAAAAACGCAAACCGGTGGCCCGTCTCGTGAATCCGGCCGCAGCAATGCATCAAAGGAGATCATCCGTATCAGATGGCGCTCAAATCCTTTTATGAAATTCATTTTTACAGCATTAATGTGCACAGAGGCAAGGTAACAATGAAGAAGCGCTCCCTATAGTCACTCATTTATACCCCGGATCCGGGTTTTTGCGCAGTCTGACCCTCTATTGATAACTTTCTTCAGATGAGCTGGCAGTGATCACGGTACAGACCCGCGAATCACATATAGGATGCAGGGCTTTATCTTTAAAAATTCTTTTGCTGATGTAGAGGAGTGAGTTAAAATAAATTCTTTTTTATCTTCGAAGTGGAGCTGCTGCTTTACATAGGAACGATTGTTGTAAAGCGTGGCTTACTTAGTTTCTTCTTTAATTTTATTAGGATCCTGTCTGTTATCAAAAAGTGTTACAATTGTAACTACATTTTTATTGAATCTATAGAAGATAGTAGTCTGTCTTGTTATAACATATCTGTGAAGTCCTTTAATGGTTTCAGATTTAGGGTGACTCGCTGGAAATTGGGCAAGATGATTCATTGCCTTGTCAAGTTTCAGAATGAATTCATCCTTTACTTTTTCTGACCATTCAGATTTCAAGTGCTCAATAATATTATCAAATTTGACGGAAGCCTTTTTAGATAACCTAACTATTCGAGCCATTATCTATATTTCTTCATGAATTCTTGGTAATCAACTACGTCACCATTTTCGATGTCTCTAATTCCTTCTAAGATTTCATTCTTTTGGCTCTGCGGAAGTGTTTCCCAGAAGTCAGCTTTTTCTTCTTTCCACAAGAGGTCTTTTATAGATTTCAATAAACCCGGATTTTCAGTTTCCAGAATCAATTTCATTATTTCCAATTTTTCAGCCTGTAAGTTCATTTCAAACTCCCTTTTTTACAAATTTAACGAATTTGTCAGTATATTTGTTTCCGCGCCATGCTCTACAACGCAAGTCTGCGCAGAAACCCCTTTGCTTCCTAAAAATAGCGCTTAATTCCCATTTCCGCCCGTCCTCATTGACTTTAAATTAGAATTCATGCCGCTTGAAGTAAAGTTGACCTTTTAAAAAAGGGCCTTAGATCGCTTCTTTTTAGCCCGAATGAGTGGGGAAAAACAGGAAAAAGCGTCCGGAGCCTCTTTTTCAGATCTTCCGTGCCCAATATCGTCATCATACGCCTCAGATGGTAGCAGATCATCATCAGATTGACCTCCGACAGTACATGCTCCCTGCCCTTCCTCGCAATCGGCCGGAACTCCTGCGTGGTCAACCCGGCCGATATCCACCGCAGAGGAGAAGAACGATACACAAAAACCGAGCGAATCGATGCGCAGCTCATCAGCCGCGAACTCCGGGACGGACGCCTATCCCCCATTCATGTGCCCGACAGAAAGCGCGAAGAACTGAGGGCGCACTTTTACCCTTATAACGGGATCACCTGCTGCGTATTTACCTCTAAATCATATTCCCCTTCATTTTTTTGCTTGCCCAAAAAAACGAAGCAAAAAAAGGGCACTTTTTGCAAGGCGTTTGGAGCTGCGCTCCAAACGGAGGGCCTTTCCTAAATTTTCTCCAAGGCTTCGAAAATTCTTAACGGAAAGGCCTCCTACGCTGTGCAAAAAGATTTTTATCCCTCTAATTACGATCTAACTTTTGAGATACGTTAACAGACTTCGCAGATTTTTATGCACATAATACCATCTCAGAAGAATCAAATCCTTTTCTTCGGTGTGGCTGTTCCTCCGGAGTTTGACAACGAACACCGGAGCCATGCCTTCAGACATTGGCTACGAAAGCAGGAATTCTTCTACGGTTCCGCTGCCGAAGCACTGCGCAGCCGCTTGCGTTCCCTCCATTTCCCTGACTCCGAAGTCCGGCCCGTAAAAGAAGAAATACAGCCCGTATCACAAAACCAAAAGGGTGACCCGAAACTAAAAACAACGCTCCGGAATCACATATTTTTAGCAAGTGAACGGGTTTTTGATAACTCTCCTCAGATGAGCTGGCAGTGATCACCGCACAGACCCGAGAATCCCATATAGGATGCCGGGCTTTATCTATAAAAATACTTTTGCTGATGTAGAGGAGTGTATTAAAATATAATTCCTTTTTTTATCTTCGAAGCGGAGCTACTGCTTTACATAGGAGCCTTTGTTAGGCACTGGC
>JALSIH010000207.1 GCA_026981615.1 Chitinophagales bacterium | reverse complement strand
TGAGGCCAACACAAGCTACTTCCAGAAATACAGCGGAGGAAGCCGGGCCATCGAGTTGCGCCTCATCTCGCCCGCAGGCACCAAGCGCCTCGGAATCGCCCTGCTGGCCGCAGCGCTGGGCATCGGCCTTTATCTCACCTGGCAGGCAGGGCCCGGTGTACTTTATACCGGGCTGGCCGGTCTGGCACTGGGATTTTTCTATACGGCTCCGCCCCTTCGCCTTGTGGCACGAAAAGGCTTGGGCGAATTCGTTATCTTTTTGACATACGGCCCCCTGCTTACCTTCGGCACCTGGTATGTGCTCACGGGGCAATACAGCTGGGAAGCCGCACTCATCGGCATTCCGGCCGGCCTGCTGACGACCAACATATTGCTGATCAATGAATTTCCGGACATGGAAGGCGATGCGGCCACGGGCAAGAACCACCTCGTGGTGACCTTCGGCAAAGAGAAGTCCATCAATCTCTATGCGGGCATTCTCGCGCTGGCGGTGCTGAGTACCATCGCCTTGTCTTATTACTTTCAGAACTACCTGCTCCTTTTGCCTGCCGCCTACATCGCCCTTTTCGGGGCCGGAGTGGTACGTTATATCCGGCAGAAGTATGAAACCCGGGAGTTGGTAAAGGCCAATGTGAACACGATCAACATGCAATTGCTCTTCAGCGTGCTTTTTGCGCTGGCCCTCTGGCTGAATACGTATTTGTAGGGGAGTACTCCTCCTATCCTTGCTTTCGCAGTGTGAGCACCTCTTTGTAGAGCGCCACGTCATCGGCATTCATTTTGCGGAGGAAAAAACGCAGGTCCTGCGTCTCTTTGACATATTCTCTGCGCAAGTGGCCTTTTACATTGATTCTTTCCACCGCTTTATGCTGCCAGCCGAGGCGCGTTGCCAGCATCCCGACATCCTGCGCATATTGCTCCGTCAGGCCGCAAAAAAAGAGTTCTCCGGGCCGCAGGGGTTCCAGGTATTTGCTCATCACATTGCGGTTTTCCTCCATTTCGGCATATTCATAAATCGACTCGTGGATGCGGTGTTTGTTGATCTCATAGACGGCCGGGTTTTGCTGCTTCTGTTCCGGATTTTTAAGCAGATCGATGAAATAGCAATAATTGGAGATCACACGGTCGGCCGGATCGCGAAAGAAAGCAATGACGAGGGGCTCTTCCCTGCGGATCATATCAAGGGCCTCGCGGGCCGTCACATGGCCGTGAACCACCCGGCAGTGCGCACCGAGGTATTGCCGGAGACTTTCCCCTTTTTTCTTCATTTCTTCCACGTGTTCCCTTCGCAGCGACTCCGATATCTGCTCCGGATAGTTGGCCTTTAATACGCGGTAAAAGGAGGAGCCGGCAGTCTTCGGAATATGGATGGATAGAATGGGTTTCACCGTGCAAAGTTACAGTTCGGAATGCATTGCTTTCAGACGATTCGTGCGGCTTCTCCGAAGAGTCGCTCCTGCATGATCGGCACCACCCCCACTTCTTCGCAGACGAGGCCGCCTGCCAGGTTGGCCAAGGCCACGGCCACATCGGAGGGTGCTCCGGCTGCCATGGCGAGGGCCGCCACGCTGATGACCGTATCCCCGGCTCCCGAGACATCGGCCACCTTGCGCTGATGGGCGGCAAAGTGTTTCATCTCCTGCCCGTCAAAGTGGATGACGCCTCCGGCCGAAAGGGTCAGCAGGGTGTGGCCGTGGGGCATATGGCGGTGCAGCGATTCGAGGACATTTCGAATGGCATCGTACTGGCGGCCGTCCAGTCTGCATCCGAGGCTGTCGTTAAGTTCTTTGAGGTTGGGTTTAAAAAGGTCCACCCCGCGGTAGTTCAGAAAATTTTCCTTTTTCGGGTCCACGGCCACAAAAATATTTTTTTCACGGGCGGCCTCTGTGACCTGGCGGATGACCGCGGGCGTGAGCAGCCCTTTGTTGTAGTCCTGAATGAGTACAAGCTCCGGGCGCTGCGCTTCGAGGGCTTTTTTGTAACGGGCAAGCACTTCTTCCTCCAGCTCTTTCGGGATGGCCTGGCGTTCTTCCCGGTCGATGCGGATCATTTGCTGGTTTCGCCCGAGAATACGGGTTTTCCTCGTACTTGGCCGGCCATGGCTGACCACGAGGAAGTCCGTATCAATGTCGCTTCCGCTGAGCAGTTTCTTCAGTTGCCGGCCCGTCTCATCATTGCCGATCAGCGAGAGCAGGGACACACCGGCACCGAGGGCGCGCAGGTTGAGGGCCACGTTGCCGGCTCCGCCCGGGCGGTGATCCTCTCCTTTGACATCCACTACGGGCACCGGTGATTCGGGCGAGATGCGCTCCACCTCGCCCCATAAATAGCTGTCGAGCATGAGGTCGCCAATGACGAGGGCCCGCATGCGGCCGAGGCGGTCGAAGAGGTCCCGGATTTCTTTTTGCTTTTTCATTTTATTTCTGAAAAGAATTTTTGCATTCTTCCGGCTGCCTTTATCAGGTTTTCTTCGGAGTTGGCATAGCTCAGGCGGATGCATCGCTCGTCACCGAAGGCGCGGCCCGTCACCGTAGAGACCAGGGCCTCTTCGAGGAGGATAAGCGCCAGATCATCGACCGAAGAAATGCGCTTCCCGTTGTAAGATTTTCCGAGAAAAGCCTGCACATCGGGGAAAAGGTAAAACGCCCCTTCGGGTACATTCACCTGCATGCCGGGGATTTTCGAAAGCTTTTCGACCATGAGGTCTCTTCTCTTCCGGAAAGCTTCCCGCATTTTGCGCGTGGGCTCCATGTCGCCAGTCAGGGCTTCGAGGGCCGCCCGCTGGGCAATGCTGTTGGCTCCTGAGGTGAACTGTCCCTGCATCTTGGCACATGCCCTGGCCACCCAGAGCGGAGCGCCCATATAGCCCAGGCGCCAGCCGGTCATGGCATATCCCTTGGACACTCCGTTGACCGTTATGACGCGGTTTTCGAGGCCCGGCAGGCTGCCGATCGAATGGTGGCGCCCGCTGAAGTTGATATGCTCATAGATTTCGTCACTCACAATGAGAATCCGGGGATATTCGCGAAGTACGGCAGCCAGCGCCTCCAGCTCCGAAAGGTTATAGACCGACCCCGTGGGGTTGCAGGGCGAAGAGAAGAGAAAAATGCGGCTCTTCGCAGTGATGGCCTGGCGAAGCTGCTCAGCCGTAATTTTAAAATCGCTCCGGATGCCCGCAGCTACGGGCCGCAGCGTGGCACCTGCCATCTTGATCTGTGCCGAATAACTGACCCAGTAAGGGGCCGGCACGATTACCTCATCCCCCTCGTTAAGAATGGAAAGCATGATGTTTGCGAGGGTCTGTTTGGCTCCGGTCGAGACCACCACCTGCTCCGGGGCATAGTCGAGGCCGTTTTCATGTTTGAATTTTTCGGAGACAGCCGCACGAAGGTCGGGATAGCCGGCTACAGGCGGGTAGTGGTGGTAACCTTCGTCAATCGCGCGTTTGGCAGCCGCACATATGTGGGCCGGAGTCAGAAAGTCAGGCTCACCCAGGCTCAGGTCAATCACATCGAGGCCCTGTGCCTTCAGTTCACGGCTTTTTTGGGCCATCACTATCGTGGCCGACTCCTCGAGCCGTTGCAGTCGTTCCGATACTTGCTCCATCCGCTGAAAATTTGTGCTGCAAATTAGCAATTTTTAGCGCCTTTGCAGCAGCAGGCCCCTTGCTTTCTTTTCTGTTCGATGCCTTTGCCCCGTCCTTCTTTGACCGGGCACGGAAGCACTCTGCCGGCCCCGAACCGCTTCAGGCGTGGGCGATGAAATAGTAATTTTCTTTCGTGTAATATTGCTTTTCGAATTCCTCTTTTGAAAGGCTTTTTCTTTCTTTCAGGTAACTTTTCAAATTCGAGACTTTCATTTTTTTGTCTTCGAAATAATCATAGACCTTGACGGGTGTGGCTCCGTAATGCTCGGAAGCCCCCAGGCCGTGTTCGAAAACAACCAGGGGCCGCCACCTGGCAATGATTTCCGAAGCCCCCTCCAGGACCAGGAGTTCCGCTCCTTCCACATCAATTTTGATCAGCTTTATCCGGATTTCCGGGCCGATCAGCTTATCCAGCAACTCCGTTTTCACCCGGATGCTCCGGTCTTCTTCGTGCGGGCGGTCATAGTCCCTCTTAATCAGGCCGCTGTAGGCCGGATTTGAAATCACATAATTGAAATCGGAGCTGCCGCTCACATTGCTTGCCGCATAATTCAGAACCGTGCAGTTTTTGATATCCCGGTATTTCGATTTAAGTAGGGCATACTGTGCGGGCACCGGCTCTATGGCGAAGTGCCGGCCTTTGGGCGCCACTTTCAAGATCAAATCAAGGATTTCACCTTTGTAGCAACCCACATCTATGCAATTGCTGTCAGGAGCAAGGCGGTGGATGATCTTTTTCGTCAAAATATCATAGCGGTGATTTTTGTTTAAAGCGATGGGGCTTCGTTTTAATATTCTTTTGAGTGTTTCTATCATTTCCGGGTTTTAATTTTTCCGCTTTGCAACTGCGAATATCTTAAAAGTTAATGCGATTATTTGCAGAGCAGGCCGATATTCGGATCATTGACCGCTTTATAATGTTTTTAAACAAATGGTTTATCTGTATGCGGAGCACAGGCCGTCCCCGGCAACGGGGGAATGTGAGAGCCGAAATGGAAAAAAGAGGCGCTGTCCGGCCGGGGAAAGATGAAAACAAAAAAGCCTGCCGAAGGGGGCAGGCTTTTTTTGTGCTGAAGCCGGTAAATGAATGATGAGTGAGAATGCGGCTTCTGCGGGTCTTGATTAGTATGTCATGGATGCCGGATAGTATCGGCAATCAGTTCATCATCAGGTCGAACCGGTCGAGGTTCATCACCTTGTTCCAGGCAGCTACAAAGTCTTTTACAAACTTTTCTTTGTTGTCATTTTGGGCATAAAACTCGGCCAGTGCACGGAGCTCGGAGTGGGAGCCGAAGATCAGGTCGGCCCTTGTAGCGGTCCACTTCACTTCTCCCGTTTTGCGGTCCTTTCCTTTAAAAATTTCCCGGTCATCGTTGATGGGCTCCCATTCGATGTCCATGCGCAGCAGATTCACGAAAAACTCATTGTTGAGTTTGCCTGTTTCATCGCTGAAGATGCCGTGTTTGCTTCCGTCATAGTTGGCTCCGATTGTGCGCATGCCGCCTAAGAGCACGGTCATTTCCGGTGCGCTCAGGGTAAGAAGCTGGGCTTTATCGACCAGCAATTCTTCCGTAGATACGGTGTATTTGCCCTTGGTGTAGTTTCGGAAGCCATCGGCAATAGGCTCGAGCACTTCGAAGGATTTTGCATCGGTTTCGGCCCGGGTGGCATCCGTACGGCCGGGTGTAAAGGGCACCTCAATATCGTAGCCGGCATTCTTGGCGGCATCTTCCACCCCTACATTTCCGGCCAGGACGATCAAGTCGGCAAGGGAAACTTTTCGGGGGCCCGGGCCGGCATTGAATTCCTGCTGAATCTGCTCCAGAACGGAAAGCACTCTTTTGAGTTGGTCGGGATTGTTTACCTCCCAGTTGATTTGAGGCTCAAGACGGATGCGTGCACCGTTGGCGCCACCTCTCCGGTCGGAGTGGCGGTAGGTGGAGGCCGAAGCCCAGGCAGTTTGCACCATTTCGCTGATGCTCAGGCCCGAGTTCCGGATTTTCCTTTTCAGATTTTCAATATCCCGGGCATTGATTGTTTCGTAGTCGGCTTTCGGCAAGGGGTCTTGCCAGATAAAGTCTTCTTCGGGTATTTCCGGACCGAGGTAAGTGCTCTTGGGCCCCATGTCGCGGTGTGTCAATTTAAACCAGGCCTTGGCAAAGGCCTCGTCAAAGAGATCGGGATTTTCGTAAAATTTCCGTGCTATCTTTTCATATACGGGATCAAAGCGCAATGCCAGGTCGGTGGTAAACATGGTGGGCTTGTGCATCTTTCCCTGCTCAAATGCATCCGGAACCATCATTTTGGCTTCTTTGGCTACCCATTGGTGGCCACCGGCCGGGCTTTTGCTCAGCTCCCATTCGTGCTCAAAGAGACTGAAAAAGAAAAGGTGCCCCCACTTGGCAGGGGTGGGTGTCCATATCACTTCGAGGCCCGAGGTGATGGCATCGGGCCCTTTCCCGGATTTATAGGAGTTTTTCCAGCCGAAGCCCTGCTCCTCGATGGGTGCCGCTTCGGGCTCGGGGCCCAGGTGTGAGGCACTGGCGGCCCCGTGTGCTTTGCCCAGGGTGTGGCCTCCTGCTATCAGGGCTACCGTTTCCTCATCGTTCATGCCCATGCGACCGAAGGTCTCGCGTATGTCTTTTGCCGCCAGCAGAGGGTCGGGGTTGCCGTTGGGCCCTTCGGGGTTTACATAGATGAGTCCCATCTGCACGGCTGCCAGGGGTTTTTCCAGTTGCCTGTCTCCTTTGTATCGCTTGCTGTCGTCCAGCCACTTTTTCTCCGAGCCCCAATACACATCGTCATTGGGCTCCCAAACATCCGTGCGGCCCGCGGCAAAGCCTATCGTTTTGAAGCCGGTCGATTCAAGTGCCACGGTGCCGGCCAGCATGATCAGATCGGCCCAGGAGATTTTATTGCCGTATTTCTGTTTGATGGGCCAAAGAAGCCTTCTTGCCTTGTCCAGGTTGGCATTGTCGGGCCAGCTGTTTTGAGGGGCAAAACGTTGTTGGGCCGAGCGCGAGCCACCCCTTCCGTCACCCGTACGGTAAGTGCCCGCATTGTGCCATGCCATGCGTATGAACAAACCGGCATAGCTGCCGTAGTCGGCCGGCCACCAGTCTTGCGATTCGTTGACGAGCTTGCGCAGATCTTTTCTCAGCGCATTATAATCCAATTCCTGAAAGGCCTTTGCATATTCAAAGTCCTCGTCCATCGGATTTGTTAAGGAGGAATGCTTACGAAGCAGATCGAGGTTCAGCCTGTTTGGCCACCAATCGCTGTTGCCGGTGACGCGCTTGTTCAGATTGCTTTTTTTAATGGTAGCGCCCGACAGGGCAGTTGTTTCATGGCTCTTTTCTTCCTTCTCTTTGCAGGCAGAGAAAAAGAGCAGCACGATAAGAATAATCGATAAGTTCTTCATTTTCATAGATTGTTTTATTTAATACCGCAGGCAAAGGTAGAAAGCTTATGGGTATAGGTCAAATTAATAAGTTCTATATTTGCATAGATAAAATATATACGAATGACTTTGCAGCAACTGGAGTACGTAGTGGCACTCGACACCTACCGGCACTATGTGACGGCAGCCGAAAAGTGCCATGTCACGCAGCCGACCATTACCATACAGGTAAAAAAACTGGAAGAGGAAATCGGATTTCTGATTTTTGACAAGAGTGTTACACCTTTCAGGACAAGCGAGCTAGGTGAAATATTTATTCAGAAGGCAAAAGTTATCTTGCGGGAAGCCGGGGAACTGAAGCACATGGTAAACTCGGCCCTTTACAATATGAAAGGAGAATTCAGGATAGGAGTGATTCCCACCATATCGCCTTATTTGATACCTCTCATATCCGGGTCTTTTGCTGCCGGGAATCCGGAGACAAGGCTCAGCATTGATGAGATGCAATCAGAAGCCATCATCGAAGCCCTGCAGAAAAAGGAGATTGATATCGGCATTCTTGTAACGCCTATTGACGAAGCGTATATCCGGGAAATAAAGTTGTACGATGAGCCCTTTGTCTTTTACGGGCAGAAGGGGTATCTGAATGAGGAAGTCAGAAGCATCTCCATGCGGGATATTGAAGAAATGGAAAATGTATGGCTCCTGAAAAACGGGCATTGCTTTAGAAACCAAGTGCTGAACATATGCAACAAGAGCAAAGAGAACCGGGCGATAAAATTTCAAAGCGGGTCTATCGAGGTATTAAAAAAGATGATTGACAATTACGGAGGTTTCACCTTGATCCCGCAGATGGCGGTTGACAAGAGCGACCCCGGATGCATACTTCCCTTTGAGGAGCCGCAGCCCGTCAGGGAAGTGAGCCTGGTTGTTCATCATTCCTTTTCCAACAATGCCATCATTGACGCACTGAGAAAAGAGATTCTCGCCAAGATCCCGGATGATTTTCAAAAAAGCAAAAATTTCATAAAAATCAAATGGAGATAAGCCCTCATTAAATATTCGAACCTTACGAAGCCATTAACGAAGGGTGAATTAAATAAAAAATGCTTTTTTCAAATTGCTTTTTCAAGAAAACATAAAGGCAAAAAGATTCCTCTTTTAACTTTTTCATCCATTTCTTCAAGTTCCGGGCAGTGGCTGCCAAAAATGTATTGATCTGTGCAGAATCTTTCCCGCTGAGATAGTTTTTCTGCATCCTGTATTGGGCCTTCAAATGAGCGATAACCGGCTCTATGGCCGCCCTCCTTCCAAATTTCTTGCGCTTCTTCCTCTTCTCATATTCGCTGTCTGATTTTAAGGCCTTCCCGGGCGTGGATACCCGGGTGTTGCCTATCTCTTTTTTTCCTCTGCCGCCCCGGTCATAAATGACTTCCTTCGGGCAAAAACCAAGGTTCTCCCTCAGCTGATCAAGCAATGGC
>JALSIH010000206.1 GCA_026981615.1 Chitinophagales bacterium | reverse complement strand
AGATCATCAACATCCACGGAACGGGCTACAAACTCACCGACCTGAAAAAAAATGAGCCGGAATAAACTGCTGACAGACATAGCCGGGCGCAGCTACAAGGCCGACCCCGATGCAGGTATATGCATCGCACTGCCTTTGCAGAGCGGCAACTCAAACCCCAGAGCCTGGCATGTCGAAAACCCTCTTTTTGCTCCGGTGGTATCCGGTGATTTTACCGGCAGCGTGCGCGAAGGAGCTCCCGTCAATTTCTTCCATGTGCGATTCAACCCACACGGCAACGGTACACACAGCGAAAGTGTCGGCCATATATCGGCCGATCCCTGGCCTGTCTACAAGGCCATTGGCAGCGGCTACAGCGTTGCCCGCCTGATTTCTCTGCAACCCCGGCAACACGGAAGTGACTATTACATCAGTCGCGAGCAACTTGAGGGCATCTCTTTAGAAAACTGCACGGCACTGATCATCCGCACCCTGCCCAATCTTCCTTCAAAAAAAACACGCGACTACAGCGGTCAAAATCCCGTTTTTGTTCATCCTGAGGGAATGCAAGTAATTGCCGATGCCGGCATCCGGCATTTGCTCATCGATACGCCCTCGGTCGACAAAGAAAATGACGGAGGAAAGCTCACGGCCCATAAAATATTCTGGAATTATCCGGAAAACCCCCGGAGAGATGCCAGCATCACAGAAATGGTCTTCATTGAAGACTCCTGCCCCGATGGCCTTTACCTCCTCCAGATTCAGATACCCTGCTTTGAACTCGATGCAGCCCCGTCAAGGCCTTTTATTTTCCCTTTAAGTCCGGCCTGATACACCGGATTACCTTTTTATGCGAGCATACACGACCATTGTCCCCGGAAGGGCCGCCCTTATCCGGTTCAGTCCTTCGAGATTCAGCGGAGCCGTAAAGGTGATATCCAGGGTCTTCAGATTCTCGCAGCCCTTGAGTGCAGGGATTAACTCCGGTCCGCTCAGTTCGGTATTAAAGCTCAGATTAAGATACTCCAATTCTTTCAGCTTGTTAAAGCTCAGCGGCAGGCCCTTCAGTTCGTTTGCCTTTAGATCCATCCAACGCAGGGCTTTGCAGTTGCCAATGCTCTCCGGCAATTTATAAAGCAGATTGTCTTTCATCTCAAAATGCTCAAGGCGGATCAGTTCCCCCATTTCGGCCGGCAATTCTTCAATGACATGATCATTCAGCTTCAATATTCTCAAATGGGTCAGACGGGTCAATGCCGTGGGAAGTGTTTGAATCTTGTAATTTCTGTTGAGGAAAAAATCCCCGTTGATGCTTAGCTCCTCCAGCGACTCCGCTTCATCGATCCACTCCGGAATTTCCGTAATCAGATTGATATTCAGCCGAAGCGTTTGCAGTTTCTTCATGCTTCGGATGCCCTCGGGAAACTGCTTCAGCCGGTTCCACGAAATCAGCAAGGTCTTCATTTCCGGGAAAGGCCCCCTCAGATGCAAGTCCACAAAGTCATTGCCATTGAGATTGAGGTATTCCAGCTTACTTAGGAATTTAAAAGAAGCCGGCAGTGCATTCAGTTTATTGGTTCGGGTGCCGGTGCCGGGGTTGCTCAAATCCAGATGCCGGAGTTCGGCAAGCCGGCCGATGCCTTGCGGCAGCTCAAGAAGACGGTTTTTTTCGAGGGAAAGAAATTTCAATCCCTTCATGCGCTCCACATTCCCGGCCAGATAGGAAAGCTCACACCTTGAAATATCGAGCGAATCGAAGCCCGGCATGCTGCCCAACAACTCAAAGAGTTGCTCCTGCTCAAGCGTTTTGAGCAATGGCGTTCCGGCCTTGATGCCCTCGTATCTGAAATTCTTGCGAAGCACGAGCTTTTTCAGGCTCTTTAACCGGCTCAAGGACCGGGGCAGCATTAAAAGATAATTTCCCTCGAGGTCAAGCGAACGAAGTGCCTGAAAATCTCCGATTACTTCAGGCAAGACCTCTAACTGGCAATAGCTCAATATCAAAGAATGCAGGCGGGGAAGCTCTGCCAAAACCCCCAGGGCCTGGCTCATATCCAGATAAATGCTATGCTTCAGATTCAGGCGGGAAAGGCGGGTCAGCTCCTTTAAATCCGGAGGAAGCACGGCAAAGCTGTTTTCCGACAGATTCAGTGTTCTTAAATTCTCAAACTTCGAGATTCCGGCCGGCAAAACTTTAAGCTGATTCCATGAGATATCCAATTCAAGCAGCTTCTCCGGTGCGGGCAGGGCATCAAAGAGTGCGTTCAGATCAACTCCGCTGCAGCGCCTGAGGCGCAAAGTCTCCAGCGATGTCAGAAACGACAGGCTGTCCGGCCATTCGGAGAGCTCCTGCTCCTCAATGTCCAGGACCCGAATCTTCTCCGGTGATCGAAAGGCTTCATTAAAAGATGAGGCAAAAGAATCGGACTGGCCCCGGCTCTCGCTGGCAAGAAAAAAGAAAAGCCCTGCAAAGATCAGCCGGATATGTGTTTTTCTCATTGAATCTAAACTCTGTTTCCAAAAAATTATTCTGCCTGAGTCTCCTCTTCCACTCCGGCCGCTCCCTCAGCGGGTTTCTCGGGCCGCATCTGAGGAAAGAAGAGCACATCCTGAATGGACTTGCTATTGGTAAGTATCATCGTCAGACGGTCAATTCCGATGCCCAACCCGCTGGCCGGAGGCATCCCGAATTCAAGGGCCCTGATAAAGTCCTCATCCAGCATCATGGCTTCTTCATCTCCCCGCTTGCCCAGTTCGAGCTGTGCTTCGAAGCGCTGCCGCTGGTCGATGGGATCGTTCAGCTCGCTGAATGCATTGGCAAGTTCTTTCCCATTGACTATCAGCTCAAATCGCTCGACCAGCCCTTCCTTTTCGCGGTGCTTCTTGGCCAGAGGCGACATCTCGATGGGATAGTCCGTAATAAAAGTAGGATCGGTCAGATAAGGCTCTACCTTCTCTCCGAAGATTTCATCAATCAGCTTGCCTTTTCCCATCGAAGGGTCTACTTCTACGTGAAGTTTCCCGGCAATCTCACGAAGCGCCTTTTCATCCATCTCCGAGATATCAATTCCGGTAAATTTCTCGATGGACTCATACATCGTATATCGCTGAAAAGGGCCTTCAAAAGATATTTCATGCCCGCCCACGGTCAGGGTACTTTTTCCAAAGACCCGCTTTACGATGTATTGCAACATCTCTTCCACCAGGTGCATCATCCATATATAATCCGTATATGCCACATAGAGCTCCATTTGCGTAAACTCCGGATTGTGAAAGCGGTCCATCCCTTCGTTGCGAAAGTCTTTGGCAAATTCAAAAACACTGTCGAAACCGCCTACCAGCAAGCGCTTGAGATACAGTTCATTTGCAATTCGAAGATAAAAAGTCTGATCAAGCGTATGGTGATGGGTTTTAAAAGGCCTGGCAGCCGCTCCGCCATAGATCGGTTGCAGGATGGGTGTTTCCACCTCCAGATAGCCTTTGTTCAATAAAAACTCCCGCATGGCCTGCATGATCTGCGACCTGCGTATAAAATTCTCCCTCACGTGCGGATTGACCGTCAGATCCACGTAACGCATACGATAGCGCTGCTGGGGATCGGTAAAGGCATCGAAGACCTTGCCGTCTTTCTCTTTCACAATCGGCAGCGGTCGCAAAGATTTGCTCAGCAGCTTCAGTTTCTTCACATGCACGGTGATTTCACCGGTTTTTGTTGTAAAGACAAACCCCTCTACACCAATGATATCTCCGATGTCAAGCAGCTTCTTGAAAAGCACGTTGTAAAGGCTTTTATCCTCCCCCGGACATATCTCATCGCGAGCCACATACAGTTGAATTTTGCCGCTGGCATCCTGCAACTCCGCAAAGGAAGCCTTTCCCATGATGCGTTTCATCATCAGGCGCCCCGAAAGGCGTACCTCCTGATAATTCTTCTTTTCTTCCGAATAGTTTTCCTTTATTTCACGGGCATGGGCATTTACCTCAAAGGGCTCTGCCGGAAAGGGATCAATGCCCATTTCCCTGATTTTTTTCAGATTTTCTCTTCTTACGATTTCCTGCTCGCTAAGTGCTCGGCTCATTTCTTTTTTTCAGATTTATATCAATTATATCAATTCATAAATATATAGCATTGCCACGGCAAAAGCTTCCCGCTCTCTTTTTTCCTTCAGGAGCTTTTTGGCCAAAGTATGCAAAGCCTCTTCGCTTATCTTTTTTTCTTTAATCAGACTGCTGACCTCGGGCATATTCAGCGCCTCCATTGCCTCTTCCCGGCTTGGAATCCCGGTCTGCGCAGCCAGTGATGCCAGATCGTGGCCGCTAAATACCCGGCTCTCCCTGATTGATGCGGGCAATTGGTCAAAACCAATGCCCAACTGATCAAAGGGCTGATAAATGGAGAAAATGTTCTCTTCACCGGCATGGCAATAATAGGTTCTTCCCATGCGGCCCACCAAATCGAGACGCAAGGGGTCAATTTTTCCTTTCTCATCGTAAATATCATCATGCAGATGAAGCCTCACCACCTCGCAGATGACCAGATTCCCCGCACCTCCGGCATCGCCCAGCGGCATTATCTTTTTCACCTTGCATTCAAACTGTGCAGGCGACTCCGCCACCCGGAAGGGCTTCACCACTTCCGAAGCAAGGGGCGTAAGACCGGCTTTTTCAAATTCATTGACATCGGCAGCATATTCCACAGAGGCCAATGCCACCTGACGCGCAATCTTGCGGGTTACGGCATTGATCACCACCTCGCGGCTGCTCTGCACATTATGAAGCGTATCTTTCGATGTATCGTCCTTGATGCGCAAATTGGAGGAAAAAATCAGAGTCGGTGGATTGGAACTGAAGACATTGAAGAAACTGTAAGGCGCCAGGTTGGGTATCCCTTCATCGCTCATCGTGCTCACCAGTGCGATCGGCCGGGGAGCTACCGTACTTACCAGTATCTGATGCAGATTGCGGGTAGCTATGGATTTCGGATCAATGCTGCTCATTTCCACTCCTTTGTTGCCGGAAGAAGCTGACTGCTGACCTCTCCAAAGCCAATTCTCAAATTTCCTTTTTCGGCATATCCCCTCATGATGACGGTATCAAAATCATTAATAAACTTACGCTCACTGCCATCGTTGAGTTTTATCGGACGGGTACCCCTCCAGGTCAACTCGAGCATGGATCCGTAGCTGTCGGGCGTGGGGCCGCTGATGGTTCCGCTTGCATACATATCGCCAACCTTTATGTTGCATCCGTTGACGGTATGATGAGCCAGTTGCTGGCAGATGTTCCAGTACATGTATTTAAAGTTGCTTCTGGAGACCACATTTTCCTCTCCGTTTTCAGGCTGAATGATCACGTCCAACTTAATATCAAAGTTTCGCTTTCCCTCGGTTTTCAGATAGTCAAATACTTCCGGTTCCTGATAGGGGCCTTTCACCCGGAAAGGTTCGAGCGCATCCAGGGTCACTATCCACGGAGAAACGCTGCTTGCCCAGTTTTTTGAAAGAAATGGCCCGAGCGGCACATATTCCCAGGCCTGTATGTCCCGGGCCGACCAGTCATTGAACAAGACAAAACCTATGATATAGTCCTCCGCCTCCGATGCCGGTATCGGAGTACCGTGCTGATTTTCCCCACAAGTAACAAATGCCATTTCCAGTTCAAAGTCGACCAGTCTGGACGGGCCGAATACCGGAGGAGCTTCCGGATCGGGTCGTTGCTGTCCCCATGGTCGTCTTACCGTTTCTCCGCTCACCACGATGGAGGAGCTTCTGCCGTGATATCCCACAGGGAGATACCTCCAGTTGGGCATGAGTGCATTTTCCTTTCCGCGAAACATGGTTCCAACGTTTGTAGCATGCTCGATACTGCTGTAAAAATCCGTGTAGTTTTCCACCTTGACCGGTAATTTCAGCGTAACGGCTTTATGGGGGAAAAGGCATTTTTCCCGTAGCTCACCGTTATCTCGCAGCAGCGGATTGTCCTTTCTGAAAAGGCGCGAAATATGATCCCTTAACTGGCGCATGCCTGCTTTGCCCGATTTCAACAGGTCATTGAGCACCTCCTGCCTGAATAGCTCCGGATTTTCAACACCCGAGTGCAGCATAAGTCCATTTTCAGCCAGTGCATAAAGATCAATAATGGTATCTCCGATTCTCGTACAGGCATGATGAAGTCCCGGGCCAAACACAGCCATACCGAAGGGTATATTTTGGATGGGGAAGTCACTCTTTTCCGGGACGTGCAACCATGTCTCCCACCGCGGATTGTTCGCCTCAATCATAGTCTCTTGTTTTAGGGCTGAGAAAATGCGAAATTACAAAACTTCGTGCTGAGAAGGGGCCGGATCAGCCTGCCCAGTCATCGCGGTCGAGGCTTCTGTACTGAATGGCTTCCGCAAGGTGTTCGGGTTTGATATTTTCACTTTCTGCCAAATCAGCAATGGTACGCGCCACCTTCAAAATTCGATCATAGGCCCGGGCCGAAAGTCCGAGTTTTTCCATGGCTTTGTTGAGCAGATTCTGACCCGCTGTATCAATATGGCAATACTCCTTCAATTGCCTGGGCGAGAGCTGTGCATTGGAGTGCACACCTTTGTTTGATTTGTATCTCTCGGCTTGCCGCTTTCTCGCGCGCACCACCCGGTATCTGACCACCTCGCTGGTTTCGGCATTCTCTTTTCGCGCGATTTCCTGAATAGGAACCGGAGTGACCTCCACATGAATATCAATGCGGTCCATCAATGGCCCCGATATGCGGTTCAGATATTTCTGTACAACTCCCGGAGCACAAACACATTCCTTGCTCGGATGGTTATAATAACCGCAGGGACATGGATTCATGGAAGCCACCAACATAAAACTGGCAGGATACTCTACGCTGAAGCGGGCCCTTGAAATGGTGATTCTGCGATCTTCGAGCGGTTGTCTGAGCACTTCGAGCACCGAACGCTTAAACTCGGGCAATTCATCCAGAAACAAGACTCCGTTGTGCGCCATTGAAATTTCACCCGGCTGGGGATAATTGCCTCCACCCACAAGTGCTACATCGCTGATGGTATGATGTGGCGACCGAAAGGGCCTTGTGTATACGAGGGAGGAATGCTCCGGCAGAAGACCTGCCACCGAATGAATTTTTGTGGTTTCCAGCGCTTCATGAAGTGTGAGCGGAGGCAAAATGGTGGGCAGACGCTTTGCGAGCATGGTTTTTCCGGATCCGGGGGGGCCGATCAGAATCACATTGTGCCCGCCCGCAGCAGCAATTTCAAGGGCACGTTTAATGTTTTTCTGTCCTCTTACATCGCTGAAGTCAATGCCCGGATCAAGACTGTTATGAAAAAACTCGTCTCTTGTATCCACTCTGACGGGCTCAAAAACATCAT
Source organism: Chitinophagales bacterium (assembly GCA_026981615.1). Classification (GTDB taxonomy): domain Bacteria; phylum Bacteroidota; class Bacteroidia; order Chitinophagales; family S012-47; genus S012-47. The sequence goes on along the minus strand of JALSIH010000206.1, from coordinate 1,171 downwards.
CCTCATTAAAGAAATCAATGACTTCAAGGATGTTATCGAATCCGTACACATCCAGATCATCGACTATGGCAGCTTCGCGTGCATTCTTCTTCGGTACGATGAGCCCCTTAAATTTTTCCTTTCTTGCCGTAATGGCAATAGGCAATGCGCCCTTTATGGATTTAATACTTCCATCCAGAGACAACTCTCCCATCATGACAAAGCGGGCCACCTTTTCCGGGTTTTTTATTTGTTCGGAAGCCGTCAGAATACCCACGGCAATAGGCAGGTCGTAGGCAGAGCCTTCTTTTCTGATATCTGCCGGAGCCATATTGACGACCACTCTTTTCCTGGGGATTTTGTAGCTATTGTGTCGCAGGGCCGTATCGATCCTATCCCAGGCTTCTCTGACGGCACTGTCGGGCAGACCGACAATGGAGTAGCTGGTACCACTGTTTACATCCACCTCAATGGTGATGGTGATGGCATCAACTCCCTGAACCGCGCTACCGAAAGATTTGACGAGCATAGATCAAATTTAGTATACGGTAGCTGATAAAACGAAAAAACCCCGTATCAAATGAATGATACGGGGTCAAGAGTTTGGCAGCGACCTACTCTCCCACGTATTACACGCAGTACCATCAGCGCTGGAGAGCTTAACTTCTCTGTTCGGAATGGGAAAAGGTGAACCTCTCCGCTATAGCCACCAAATTGATCTTCAATAAGTTAAAAAAGACATACTGTCACCAATAGAGTAAAACCAAAATAAAAAAAATGAAAGCTAACGGGTAATTAGTACTGCTCGGCTTTGACATTACTGCCTTTACACCTGCAGCCTATCAACGTCATCATCTTTGACGACCCTTAAAAGAAATCTCATCTTGAGGTGGGCTTCGTGCTTAGATGCTTTCAGCGCTTATCCCTTCCATACATAGCTACCCTGCGATGCAGCTGGCGCCACAACAGGTACACTAGAGGTATGTCCAACTCGGTCCTCTCGTACTAGAGTTGGCTCCTCTCAAATTTCTAACGCCCGCAACAGATAGGGACCGAACTGTCTTGCGACGTTCTGAACCCAGCTCGCGTGCCACTTTAATGGGCGAACAGCCCAACCCTTGGGACCTTCTCCAGCCCCAGGATGTGACGAGCCGACATCGAGGTGCCAAACCTCCCCGTCGATATGAGCTCT
>JALSIH010000205.1 GCA_026981615.1 Chitinophagales bacterium | reverse complement strand
GATGCCATGGAGCTTTTGCGAATTCTTAGAATCGGAGCGAATGAGGCGCGGGATGATTTTTTTGGCGGTTTCCGCTCCGCCCTTGTTCCAGCGATATTGCTGTGATTTGTAACCGTGAATCTCGGCCGGAAGCTCGGCCGGTGTTCCGACATCTTCGAGGTATTTGAATTTCCAGCCTTTCAGCTGGGCCCTATAGCTCAGGTCGAGGTCTTCGGTCAGGGTCTCGGCACTCCATCCACCGGCATCTTCAATGCAGCTTTTGCGCCAAACGCCTGCCGTTCCGTTGAAGTTTATAAAATAACCGGAGCTGTTTCGCCCGCGCTGTTCGATGGTGAAATGTACATCAATGGCCAGAGCCTGTATTTTTGTGAGCAGTGAAAAGTCTTTGTTGATGTGAAGCCAGCGCGTTTGCACCACTCCTATTTCTTTATCCGCAAACCATGGAATGGTCTTTTGAAGGAAATCGGGATGCGGAATGAAGTCGGCATCAAAAATGGCAATAAACTCACCTTTGGCCACTTTCATTCCTTCCTGCAGGGCTCCGGCCTTGAATCCGACCCGCTTGTTCCGGTGAAGATAGACGGCATCAAGGCCTTTTGATCTTAGACCGGCTGCTATGTTTCTCAGACGATCCTGTGTTTCGTCCGTACTGTCATCCAGTATTTGAATCTCCAGTTTTTCTGAGGGATAGTCAAGAGCAGCTACGGCATCGAGCAGGCGGTCAACCACATAGAGTTCGTTGAATATGGGCAACTGTACCGTCACCACGGGATACTCCCGGGGCTTCTCCGGCTGCCTGTCGGGCAGGCGTTTGCTTTTCATGTATTTCATGGCCAGAGAAAGTTGCAAAAGGCAATAAGCCAATATGCCGGTCATTGCAAACACATATAAAATAAAAATGAGGTATTGCATGGGGTGTCAATAGGATTTTTTTGTCAAAAAGATTTTATGATGGTGTAGATAATTTTATATCCGGCACCCAGTGAGCCTTTAATGGTACCTGTTACTTTGGATTTCCCGATTCGTTTGCGGTAGCTGACGGCTACTTCGCTGCAGCGAAGTTTCATTTTTGCCGCTTTTACCTGCATTTCCACGGTCCATCCATAATTGCGGTCCTTCATTTCAAGCGCGAGCAGTTTTTCATACCGAATCACGCGAAAGGGCCCCAGATCCGTAAAACGGACGCCAAAAAGATGGCGGATCAAAAAGGTGGCCAGCCGGTTGCCAAAGCGCTGGTGCGGCATCATCGCTCCTTTTTCTTTCTGGCCCAGTGCCCGCGAGCCGATGACCAGGTCATAGCCTTCGTCCAGGCGGGCGAGGAGCAGGGAAAGCTCTTCGGGGTAATCGCTGTAGTCGGCATCAATGAAGGCCACGACATCGGGCTGCTCCGAGGAATCTTTGGAAGCGAGGTATGCCATTCCTTTCAGGCAGGCGGCTCCGTAACCCTGCTCTTCTTCGCGGAGAACCGTTGCTCCGGCAGCCCGGGCTACTTCTTCCGTCCGGTCATTGCTGTTGTTGTTGACCACGATAACCTCGCGTACCAGCTCACGGGGAAGTGCTTCGATCACCTTTCCCACACTGTTTTCTTCATTGAAGGCGGGTATTATTACATCTGTTTTTCTCACAATATCATCCTATCAGGTCTTCATCTAAAATCTTCACTTCCGTCCGGCTTATTTGCAGGGCTGTTCTTCCTTTTGCCGGTCCGTTCTCCAGTTTCAAAACACCGCGGGGGCATACGGCCGCACAAATACCGCAGCCCACACAAGAGGCTCTGACAATATTTTGTTCCCGTTGTGCATACCATTTCACATCTATGCCCATCTCGCAAAAGGTGGAGCAATTGCCGCATGAAATACACTGCCCGCCATTGGTGCTGATACGGAAGCGCGAGAAATATTTCTGCAGAATGCCCAGGATGGCCGCCTGGGGACAGCCGAAGCGGCACCATACCCGGCTTCCCATGATGGGATAAAACCCGACCCCCACGACACCGGAAAATATAGTTCCTATGACAAAGCCATAGCTTTTTTTAAAGGCAAGCGAAGTGCTCTCGCTGAATAGGTCAAAGCTGCGGTCAAGCAACAGAAGAGCGGTGATGGCGGTGATCAGGACAAGGACAAGGTAAATGAGTTTTCTTTCGATTTGCCAGGCATTGAGCGACTTGTCGGAAAGGTGCCGGAAGGGGTCGCCTGCTGTTTCGGCCAACCCGCCACAACCACAGACCCATGAGCAATACCATCGCTTGCCGAAATAGTAGGTAAGCACCGGAACGGCCAGAAAGGAGAGGGCAAGTGTCCACCAAAAGAAAAAATGTGTGAGGCTGCCACCGCTCATGAGGGTGTCGATGCCGGACGGGAAAAGTACATCATAATCGAGGGGCCAGAAATAATGGAAATAGAGTTCCTGCTGATTGAGTGCAGCGAGGACATTGGGTATAAAAAAGGCAAAAACCACCTGAAAAAAGATCACGGATGCGGTGCGCAAGAGTTGATAGCGATTGTGCCGGTACTTGAACATAAAGCGGCTGCCCATAAGCAATACAGCAAGGGTATAGAGAAAGCCGTAGAGGAACCAGGGATTGTAATGGCCCCCGTTGCTTTGTGGCAGGCCGCTCTTACCGAAGAGGGCCTTGTAAATCGGGTCTACGGCCAGGATCAGGCCGTGAATCTCTTCGGGAAACCAGTAAAGCATGACATAGAAACCCGTGATCACTACTGCGAGTACCCATGCCAGTGCTCCGTTTTTACGGGTAAGGGGCGAGAAGGTGATGCCGTTGTTTCTGATTCCGCCTTCGCCCTTCCGGAAGCGGAAGAAAATGTAAATCGAAGCTCCGGCAAGAAAAAATCCGAAGGAAAAAAGGGAAATGAGAAGCGGAGAAAGCGCGGATGGGCGGGCAAGCAGAAAGAGAAAAGAGATGAGACCGAGAAAGATCAAAAGCAGGCTGCTCAACGACCAGCGTTTTTCTTTCCGGCTGTACACAAGGCCTCCGGCCACGCTAAAGAAGATGCCGGAGAGAAAAGGCATGGCCGGCCCGGCAAAAGTGATAAACGAGAGCAAAAAAGCAAGCAGGCCGAGTGCCATAAGGGTCAGACCGGTGCGTTCTTTTTTCCCCATGCGATTGTGTGGGGTCAGAGAAATGTTTTCATATAATGTGCTCATAATAGTAGCTTTCAGTTTTCGAAAACCAGATGTTTAACTTCTTTGAAGCCGAGGGCTTTTATCGCCTTGCCCGCATTCTCGGAGTTTAATTTTTTCAGAATTTCCCGAATGGGGTTGCGGCTAAACTCAGGTTCAAAATAAAGAGCATTGAAATGCGCAAGGACTTTGTCGACCGGCCATCCTTCGCGCAGAAAGCGGTCTGCCACATGGTGCCTGATGCGCATTCCCAGCACATTGATGCCCAGTAGTTTGCGGCTTCCTTTCTCGAATACGAGGCGCAGACTTCGTTCCCTTTTGCTGTCCTCCCAATAATAAGATGCTTCGTTTTCGGCAGCCCTGCCGCTGGCCGGCACAGAGCCGTAAACCTGGTATTCGATGTCAAAGAATTTAGCAGAATTATACCAGATTCCCGGCCGGTAGGGCGTGGCTTCTTTGCAGATGCTCCGGGCCACGGTCTTTCCCATCAGCTTGGCAGTATACCAAACCGCCTCTATGGCTTTGCGCCCGGCAGGTGGATTGCGGAGTTCGGCACAGTCGCCAATGGCGTATATGCCGGGTACATTGCTTTCCAGATACTCGTTCACCAGGATGCCCCGCCTGCATTCAATGGGGCTGCCTTCGGTCACCTTGATATTGGGGTGCACGCCCGGAGTAAGACCCACAAATCCGCATTCAATGGTCTTTTCTTTATTGGTTTCCACAGCCACTACGCGTTCTTCCTCATTGCCGAGTATTTGCTTCAGTTCCGTTTCCAGCCTCAGGTCAATGGAGTGTTTCCGTATATGATTTGTGATCATGCGGGCTTCCTCTTCAGGCAGCACGTTGTCCCAATAGTATTTCTCGCGAACCAACATACATACTTCAATACCTCTCGAAAGAAACATCTCCGCCATTTCGATGCCGATCAGCCCTCCGCCCACGATGACGGCTTTTTTCAAATCCCGGCTGTAGCTCTCCATATTTTCCAGATCCTGAAGGCTGTACAGGCCTTGTACACCGCGGAGGTCCTGGCCGGGCCACCCGAACTTGTTGCTTGCCGAACCCGTGGCGATGATCAGCCGGTCGTAAGGCAGCTCATTGCCCGTATTCAGGCTCACAGTCCTTTTTTCGGTATTTATTTTTTCTACATAAGCCTGCAGCAAATCGATGCGGTTCTTTTCCCAGAACCAGTCTTCGTAGGGCTTGATGTCCTCAAAGCGCATATGGCCCATATATACATACATCAGGGCCGTTCGCGAGAAGAAATGCTTTGACTCGGCCGAGACGACCGTGATGGCATGGCTGCTTCTCTTCCGGATATACCGGGCTGCCGTGATGCCCGCTACTCCGTTGCCGATGATTAAAATGTGCATTGCTGTTGATTTAATGGCAAATTAATGGAGCTTGCAGCCAAGGCTGTGTCAAGTTATTGACAAATTGCCGACTTATGACTCCATCCCGGTTGAATTTAACTTCTGATTCTGCATTTTTGTATGCATGCGGATATACAAAATACTGATTCCTGCGCTTTTTTTAATAATCGGAATTCCGGATTCGGCTGCCCAGCCGCTCTTTTTCGATCATGCCGATCAGTTGCTCCGGGCGTATGTGGAAGAGGGCCGGGTGCTTTATGAAATTTTAGCCGAAGACAAGGCACTGATAAATGAACTAAGCCGGGAGATAGGTGAATTTTCGCTGCAGGGGCGTTCGCCCGAAGCGGAAAAAGCTTTCTATATCAATGCCTACAATCTGCTTGTAATAAAAGAGGTAACGGATCATTTTCCGGTCAGTTCCCCATTGGATATTGAGGGAATTTTTGATTCAAAGAAGCACCGGGTTGCAGGGAAGATGCTTACGCTGAATGAGCTGGAGAAAGAAATCCTGATGAAAAAGTTTTTTGATCCGCGCCTTCATTTTGTATTGGTCTGCGGAGCCAACGGTTGCCCCCCCATTCCGGCACTTGCTTTTCGCCCCGGGAATGTAGAGTCGATGATACAAAAGGCAACAAGCGAAGCACTGAACAATGCCGATTACATCCGGGTAAACCGAAAAAGGAAAAGCGTGGAATTGCCCATGATTTTCAAATGGTACGGGGATGATTTTTTAAAAGAGGCTCCGGATATTATCTCTTTTATCAATCGCTTCAGAGCGGAGTCCATACCCGGGTCGTATGCGATTGCTTATTATCCCTACGACTGGAGCTTGAATATTAAAAAAAAAGTGAAGTAAGCTGGTACCGGCCCGATTCGGGGAGTCGAAATCAAGCGAATGAGCTTAACCATTACCTCCTGCCGGCAAGTTTGCTGCAGAAAGGGCATATGGAATGGCGTCTCTTCAGCAATCTCTATTCACAGACCCGCTCATTTGATGCTGCGGGGCGCAAGATAAATCTCAGTATGCGGGCAAGCTATTTTACGGAGATCGTTCAGTGGAGCTACGGCATCACTTCGCGATTTAACGTAGGGGTGGATATGCTCTACAAGGCAGTGAGCCTGGATGCCCCGGGCAGCACTCCGCTCGCGATTTTTCATTCGGGCGACAATGAAAGGGCCCAGGCGGGATTGAGCGGTATCGGGCCTAAGATTCGCTGGATTCCTTTTCGGAGACTTCCCCGACTCAGCATTCAGTCCACGCTTTACTTTCCGGTCAAGAGAGACATGGAGGGCAGGATCTCCGGAAAGCCTTTTCTGGAATATGACCGCATTTTTCTCTGGACACAGATCAATATGGACCGCATGTTGCATCCGAAATGGCAAGTCTACGGAGGGGTCGACCTCTGGTTTCGCAGCGATTACTCCTTTGATCCGCAGCGCTTCCTGCTCTCGACACCCCTCAAGATGATTTTAAGCTGGTTTCCTGACGAAAAAAGTGCTTTTTACTTCTTGACGGAATGGACGCCCACTTTCGGAGAGCCGCTGATGTCGTCTTACTATCTGCAAAGCGGATTGGGCTTTAAGTATTTTATTTTGGAGCAGCTCGAAGGAGAGTTGCTTTTTACCAGCTTTTTCCTCGGGAAGAACAGCGGAGCCGGAAAGACATTCAACCTCGGCCTGCGCTACATTCTGCAGCGTTAAAATATACCGGCACTAAGCTTTTTTCAGCGTAAATCCGAAAGTCGACCCGACCCCGGGGGTGCTGCGGACATTGATCGTCTGTCCATGGGCCTCGATGATGTGCTTTACAATGGCCAGGCCCAGTCCGGTGCCGCCTTCATGTCGTGCGCGGCTTTTGTCAACCCGGTAAAAGCGTTCGAAGAGCCGGGGCAGATGCTTTTGGTCAATGCCGATGCCGTTATCGGAAACCTCGATGAGCACATATTCGTCCATGTCATAAAAGCCAAGCTGGCAGCGCCCGTTCTCCCGGCTGTATTTCAGGGCATTGTTGATAAGGTTGGTCAGCACCTGGCGAATGCGTTTTTTATCACCGATCACCTGAGTGCTCTTGTTGCTGTCTTTCTTGAAGCCCAGTGTTACTTCGTTGCTTTCGGCCTGCAGTTCGAGTGAGTCCATCACCTCTTTGGCAAGGCTGTGGATGTCAAACTTTTCCATTTCCATCGACAGGTGCCCGGACTCCAGCAAGGATATGACTTCCAGGTCTTTCACGATCTGATCGAGGCGGTCGAGGTTCCTGGCTGCTTTGTAGAGGTAGTCGAGATTGACTTTTTCGTCATTTATCCCTCCGTCTATCAGCGTGTGCAGATAGCCCTGGATATTGAAGATGGGCGTTTTAAGCTCATGCGACACATTGCCGATAAATTCTCTCCGGTATTTTTCCCTTTCCTGCAGTTCTTTAATCTCCCTTGCTTTGTCATCGGCCCAGTCCATTACTTCCTGCTCTACTTCATCCAGTATGTTGTCGTGCAGGGTCAGTTTTTGCCGAAGTTTCGGGTCGCGTTTGCGCTCATGAATATTTTTGTAGATGAGTTTTACCTTCCGGTATATGAATGTGTTGAGAAGATAGCGGTTGAGGGCATAGGTAAAGGGAATAATCAAAACAGAAGCCAGGAGAGCTTCCGTGAGATTGAGCCGGCCGGTAATGAGCTGAATGGCCAGGACGAGGACAAAAACCACGATGGCCGTAAAGAGCGCACTGTAAAGTGCTATCTGCCGGGGCGTGGGGTTCTTCATCAGAGATCCAGTTTGTATCCGATGCCTTTGACGGTTTTGATAATCGTGTCTCCCAGTTTTTCGCGCAATTTCCGGATATGAACATCTATCGTCCGGTCGCCCACGATCACTTCTTTGCCCCAGATTTTGTTCAGAATTTCTTCCCGCTTGAAGACTTTTCCGGGTTTGCCTGCCAGCAGAAAGAGCAGTTCAAATTCTTTTCGGGGAAGAACGAGTTCTTTATCATGAATGCTCACGATGAATCGTTCGCGGTCAATTTTAAGAGGCCCCACTTCGATGAGGTTGGCCTGATTTTCTTCGGCATGTCTTCTGAGCAGGGCTTTCACCCTGCTGAGCAAGAGCCGGGGTTTGATGGGCTTGGTAATATAATCATCGGCACCCACATCAAAGGCGGCAATTTGGGTGAAGTCCTCGTTGCGTGCCGTAAGAAAGGCAATGAGGGTGTCTTTGTATCCGAGCAGTGAGCGCAACTGCCTGCAGGTTTCGATGCCGTCCATCTCGGGCATCATGATGTCAAGCAAAACCAGGTTGGGCTTGATCTCTTCTGCTTTTTTCAGTGCCTCCAGGCCGTTCCGGGCCAGTACCACCCTGAAGTCTTCTTTTTCAAGGTTGTATTTAATAAACTCGAGTATATCGGGTTCGTCATCCACAACCAGGATGCTGAGATTGGAATTTGCCATGAAGTTGATTATCGGTTATTGCGAAATTACGACAAGCAGGTTAAGAAGCGCTTATCTCAACTTTAATGCAATGTTAACGAAAGTAATTCCACTGCGAGGGCAAAGGCCGGATGCCGGTCCTTGATAAAAGTCATTTCAATTTACCTTGGAAGTGTTCATTTTTGAAAAAATATTTAACAATGAAAGACTTAAAGAAAGTATTGATTGCGCTGGATCGCAGCGAAATGGATGAAGTTCTGCTTCGTTACGGGCTTTTTCTGGCCGAGGTGCTCGAAGCAGAAAGTGTGGATTTGCTTCATGTAGAACAGGAAGAAAGCCACGAACTGGATTTGCTTCAGGAACTGGAGGCCAGTTTTGAGGCGGATGAGCAGTTTAAAAACGAGATCATGCACAAGGCCTATGAAATGAACCCCGACACCCGTCTCAATTTAAGTGCCCATCTTTTCAGGGGAAATCCCTTCAATGAGATTTTAAAATTTACCAGAACGAATGATATTGACCTGCTGGTCGTAGGAAAAAAGGAAGAACACCGGGGAGCCGGCATTGTGGCACACCGGCTCAGTCGCAAGGCACCCTGTTCG
>JALSIH010000204.1 GCA_026981615.1 Chitinophagales bacterium | reverse complement strand
ACCACGGTAAAAAGCTCAAGATCATCCGGACTGATTTTCATTTCCTTCAACATTCGGGCTTTCAGCCAGTCGACCAGGCCACACCAGTAATCGGAATCGAAAAGCACCACAGGAATGCGTTCTATTTTGCCTGTTTGAATCAGGGTCAGGGTTTCGAACAATTCGTCCATGGTGCCAAAGCCGCCCGGCATGCACACAATGCCCTGGGCATATTTCAAAAACATCACTTTGCGAACGAAGAAATAGCGAAACTGAAGAATTTTATCCGGATCTACATAGGGATTGAGGTGCTGCTCGTGCGGAAGGTCAATATTGAGCCCTACCGAAGGCGCTTCGGCCAGACGGGCCCCGAGGTTGGCGGCTTCCATCACCCCCGGGCCGCCCCCCGTGATGATACCGTACCCTTCTTCGGCCAGCAAGTTGGCCACTTTCGTGGCCATCCTGTATTCTTTGCTTTCGGGCTTGATGCGGGCCGACCCGAAAACAGAGATGCAAGGGCCGATGTCTTTCATGCGTTCAAAACCCTCGACAAATTCCGAAATGATTTTGAACATTCGCCATGAGGACTCTGCCTGAATCGTAGTCCAGCTTTTCGCTTTATGTGTTTTCCCGCTTCCCGATTTTCTTTCACTCATTTATTTCTGAATTTTTGATACAAGATAGAGCCCCAGGAAAGCAATTATCCCATTGATCAGCAATATCTCGTGTCCGATTACATAATCACCCAAAAAGAACGATTCATTTTGCTTTATCATATAAGCCGCCACAGGAGAAAGCAAGGCCACTAGCAGTACGGGCCAACCCGAAACTTTTCTTTTGGTCAGCAGCCCGAAGGCGAAGAGCCCGAGCAGGGGGCCATAGGTATACCCCGCTGCCATAAATACCCGGTCTATCACGGAGCGATCGCTGATGCGGTTGAAAAGGATAATCACACCCAGAAGCGTGAGGGAAAAGCCGAGATGAACAAGCATCCGGGTTTTGACCTTTTTCTCGCCCGTCTTCATGCCCAGAAAATCGACACAAAAACTGGTGGTCAGGGCCGTGAGGGCCGAATCGGCACTCGAATAAGCGGCAGCAATAAGCCCCACGACAAAGGCAATGCCCACCACGGGATTCAAATATTTCAGCGCCAGCAAGGGGAAAAGCCCGTCAGCCGGGAAGGCTCCGCTTTGGGCATAATTGGCAATGCCCGCATGATGGGCCAGATAAAGCAGGGCCTCATTCGGATATTGCCCGTGGGCCGTCATCCCGGCACCGCTGAGTTCGTTGTATTTGCTTATGGCAAAAAGGTAAAGCAGGGCCCCAAGACTCAAAAAAAGGAGATTGACGAGGACAAACATGGGCATCTGCGTGTAGATATTGCGTTGTGCCTGACGCAGAGTGCGTATGCTCAGGTTCTTTTGCATCATATCCTGATCGAGCCCGGTCATGACCAATGCAATGAACGCTCCGTTCATAAACTGAATGAAGAAATTCTTCTTGCTAAGCTCAAAATGGAAAATTTGAGTATAGGAGCTTTCCTGGAGCAGATTGACGGCAGAAGCCGGGTTCAGATTCATTTCCCCGGCAATGAGTACAATGGCCAGCACAGCCGCCAGCAGCATAAAAAAAGTCTGCAGGGTATCGGTCCAGACAATGGTCTTGATGCCTCCCCGGAAGGTATAGAGCCATATCAAAGCGATGGTGATGCTCACGGTCAGCCAGAAAGGGACGCCCCAGACACCGAAAACAAACATGTGCAGCACACCGGCCACCAGAAAAAGGCGGAAAGCCGCCCCGATCGTGCGGGAAAGGAGGAAAAACCCGGCTCCGGTTTTGTAAGCAACCTTGTCAAAGCGCTGAAATAAATAGTGATAGATGGAAGTCAGATTGAGGGAGTAATAGACCGGCATCAGCACGAGTGCAATGACCAGATACCCGGCCATGTAGCCGAGCACCATCTGCATATATGCAAATTGATTGCTGCCGACCCATCCCGGCACCGAGATAAAAGTGACACCGGAGAGCGATGCACCGATCATGCCGAAAGCCACGGCAAACCAAGGCGATTTTTTCTCTCCCCGAAAGAAAGCGTCATTGTCGGCATGGCGGCTTGTGAAATAAGAAACAAGAAGCAATAAGGCAAAGTAAGCTCCTGTGATGGATAGTATAATCAGTGGTGTCATAGCCTCTGACAAAAGAACGGAAAGCAGGGCAGAATGACAAATGCAAAAGAGCCCCGAACTTTCGGGGCTCTTTATAGCAATGGGCAGCTAAGTCAATTTGCTTTTATCTTGCTTTCAGCACTTTGGTGCTTATCTGCTTGTCGGATGAAGTGACCGTCAGCACATAGGCTCCTTTGGGCAGGCGGCCGAGGTCTCCGAGGTAAATCGTATTTCTGCCGCTGTGAATATTTGCCATCATCAGCGGAATCTGTGATCCGCTCATGGTAATCAGGTCAATTTGCACCTCGGCATCTATGCCGCTTTCCAGCACCAGGGTCATCTGATCGGAGAAAGGCACCGGAAAGACTTCCTGTATCTCGAGTGATGTAGTCGCAGCTTCGATAAATACCTGCTCGACATTGAAATATTCAAACTGTCCGTCATAGTCGGTTTGTTTGAGGCGATAGTAGATGTATCCGCTTCCGGGCGCCTCGTCAACATATGAATATGACAAAGGGATGTCGGAATTCCCTGCTCCTTTTATGGTAGCTATCACTTCAAAAAATTGTCCGTCATAGCTTCGTTCAATGGTAAAGAAATCATTGTTGCGCTCCATGGCTGTCTCCCAGCTGAGCATTACCTGCTGATTATCATATAATTCAGCCGAAAAATAATTCAGCTTAATGGGAAGCACGTTTCCGCCTCCAAGAGAACCGAAAGTATAGGGCCCGAAGCCACCCTGGCCATAGTTGCTTTCAATGCTGCCTCGCGTGACCGTACCGTTGATAGAGGTCGGCTGCACGGCCACCCATGCGCTGCCGTCATAGCGGGCCATGGCGAGGTCGCTCAGATTACTGATTCCGGAAGACTGGCCATCCCGCCAATGCAAAACAATCTTCACCTTGAGATTGGAGGCACCGTTGTTTTTCTCCACTTTCCAGTGCTCGATATTGCTAACCTTCACAAGGCCCGGAGCCACTGCCGTATCGGGATAGGGGTCGCGGATATACTGAACGGTAAATCTGTTGGTAGAGCTGCTGTTGCTGTAATCCTTTAATTCGAGCGGAGCATAAACTCCCTCGTCTCCTATCGGAATCAGCAGGTTGTAAGACCCCTCTTTAACAACAGCTCCGTTTATATAGCTCGAGTCGGAGCCACCTGTAAGGGTCATATTCCTGTCAAACGTGAATGTGGATCCGGAAGTCAACCTAACGATGCCATCGTTCAAGTCAAGAGTTCCCTCCAACTCTAAAGAAGCATTGAAGAGTATGGCAGTAGCGGTATCATCCGGTCCGGAGTAGCTGTTGGAAACAGTAATGCTCCTGTATCTGACTATTAAGTCACCGGATGTGGACTCCCCGTGAATTCTTTGCAGGGCTGAGCCCTTGAGAAATAAGCGGGCGTTATTATTTCTAAAATTGATTCGACCTTTTTTACCCGACAGGATACTTAAATCTCCTTTTAGGACAACTACTGCTGATTTGTTTACCTCCATGTCCATCTTGAAGTAGCTGCTGCTGCCATTGTCGGCACCGAAAAGGATATCCCCGTCAACAATCAAAGTATCCTTATAACTTGAGCTGTTCGTACCGACTTTGAAATCAAAATCACCCGTGCCCCCTTTCTCAAACAGACTCAGGTCACCGGCTACTTCAAGCGTAGCATTTTCTCTAAGGTTAAAGTCATAGTTGGAATTACCACCCTCTAAAGATAAGTATGCATCCGACTGAATGCGCAGGGCACTATTGTCTCTTACATTCACAATAAGGTTGTTGCTGCCGGCTATCTTGGATACCGTTAGCCTGCCAGCTCCGAGTACATTCACATTCTTCCTCATATCAAAAGTTAGATTGGCATTACCGGTGTTATAAGCTATTTCCAGATCACCGCTAATATTAACCCCCACCTGATCATAGAAGTCTATATCCAGGTTGTTCGTGCCTCCGTTTTTAAGAAATGAAGCACTTCCTCCAACATTCAGGGTGCTGTTCTTCCGGAAGTCAAAATATGTGATACCGGTTCCGCTCTGGCATTGGACAAGCATATCTCCGGCAACCGAAAGAGTGACGTTATTATTAAAGTAACAATCCAATTTATTGGCACCTCCGTTCTTATTGAAAGTCATATCACCAGCGACAGCAAAGCTTGATCCATTAATAACTTCATAGTTTAAAGCCGAGCTTCCGCCAGTGTACTCCACAAGAGCATCGCCACTAAGGGATGCAACAATATTGTCGTCAAAGGAGACATTTAATCCATTTGATCCTCCTTCCTTAATGATGCTCATGTCACCCGTCAGATTCAGTGTACTGTTTTTCTTAAAGTCGAAATTGATCGGACCGGAACCTGCGGAATATTTAACTATCATGTTGCCGGCAACAGCCAGTGTAATCTGATCATCAAAGTAAATTCCGAATGTATTGTTTCCCCCGTTTTTGTCAATGGTGAAATCTCCGGCAATTTCCAGTTTCTTGTTTTTCTTAAAATCAAAATCAAAATTACCCGAGCCTCCGGTATATTGCACCAGCATATTGCCGCCAACGGTAACATCGCTCTCCTCGGCTTTAAAATCAAAACCGCTATATCCTCCACTCATCATCAGCACAAAATCTTCGCTAACATTAATATCGGATCCATTTTTGAATTCAATCTCCGGTTTTCTTCCTCCTTTGTGATCTACTACAAACGAACGCTTTACTTCCAGGCTGCTATTTTTCAATTGAAATTCCGAATCTTTAGACCCATACTTTTCATGATATACACTATCCTGAACATAGATAGAAGCATTCTGCGACTTGACTTTGACCTCTTTGTTTCCGTTTCCGTTAATGAGCATTTTTCCGTAAACTTTTAATGCTCCTCCGGATTTAAGTTTTATTTCACTCTTCTTATTCCCTGAGCTTAAGATCAATCCTGCGCATTCGGCCGTGTAGTTGTCTATTTCCACTTTGCCATCCGCATTTTTAATAAAAACAACATTGGCCTTTCCCGGAAGCGAGGATGCAGCCGGGCCGCTATAGCCGGAGGTTGACCAGGTGGAGGTCTTGTCCCAGTCGTCATCCTTCCGGATGTAATATTTTACCGGGCTTACATTGTTGATATACAGAGTGAATGTGCCTGTATCGGCTTGCGTTTTGGAATTGACCAGAAGGTAGTACCACGAGTCCGGGTTCAGCGAAGAGGGTGTCAAAGTAGCAAAACCGGACCCCGAGGCACTTGCACAGGCGATTTCATTGTCTGAGGAATCAAAGAGGGCCACTTCCAGGTTTTGTATGCTCCCCAGGGCTGCGCCCGTTTTTACCGTGATGGTCGCATTGCTGTAGAGGGCCTTAAATTTAAACCATACGCCCTGTCCGGAGCCACTGTTGAAACAAGACCCCGAGACGGCATCGCTGGTGGCATTTTCGTTGCTAAAGGTTGCAAAAGCACTTTGATCTTCATACAAATCCGTGAGCCATACGGCTCCGGATTTCGTGTCGTTTGCAGGAGCAATGCCCCCCGTGGAAGCCATAGACTGTTCCTGATCGCCTACCTGAAGATAAAACCACATGATGGCTCCGATCACGGACAAAATGGCCAATCCGCCACCCCCGTATTTGATCAGGCGTGTTTTGAGCGTAGTTTGTGTAACGACTTTCGGTTCAAGTTTCATTTTGGTTCGCATGAATGGGTATTTGTATGACGTGTTTCAATTACGTGTTTCATTCGTTTTGGTTACAATCGGTCATGAGCTCGTGCTTTTCTTATGCCATTTTCCTTCGTTTCTTGCCTGTTCCTATTTAGTGCAATGCAGCATCGGCAGCGGCTGTAAAAAAGAAATAGGAATAGAGAATGAAAGCAAATACCAGAATAAGAAATAGCGGCCAGGCTCTTGCCGGCAACAAAGAACATAAAACTTTCACTGAAGGACGCACTTTCGTATTGCATCTCAGTGTGGTCATTTGTCTCATAATGGCAGTTTACATGCGTATACGACTCCGGCCCCGTTTTGTTCCTGATTCGCATCCCGATTTTTCACAAAAAAAGCCCCCTTCCGGAGGCTTTGCCACATGAAAAAAGTCAACTACTACTTTTTATCTTGATTTAATGAATTTTATACTGCTTCTTTCATTGGGAGTCTGCACAGAGAGAATATAATTCCCGGCAGCCATTTCGGCAGGAAGTTGTAAGGTCAGGTTATTCTGTCCGGAGTTGAGCCGTGCCGTTTTCTGAAAAATCAAGCGGCCCGAGAGATCATATACACCCAGCACGACTTCTTCTTCGGAAGGAGAGGCCAGGTCCAGCGTAATGTAATCCCGTGCCGGATTTGGATATATCTTCTCTATTTGCAGCGACTGCTCAATAGCGGGTTTTTCAATAAATACTTCTTTGATCTCAAAATATTCATATTGCCCGTCCAGGTCGGTTTGCTTCAACCGGTAGTAGCTTGTACCCGGGTAAGGGTTTTCATCCGTAAATTCATATTCAATCCTGCGGTCGCTGTTGCCGGCTCCTTTCACCATGCCAACGATCTCAAACTGCATTCCGTCACGGCTTCTTTCCACGGTATAGAAGTCGTTGTTCCGCTCCATTTCGCTGGCCCATTTTACAATCACATTTTGTCCGACTGCCTGCACATCAAACGAGGCAAGTATGATGGGAAGAATATTGCCTCCGGCCTGAGACCCGAAGGTGTAGAATCCGAAGGTGCTTTGGCGGTTGTTTGTGGTGATGCTCCCCTGCGAAACGCTTCCGGAGATGGAAAAAGGAGCCAGGGAAGTCCAGAAAGATCCGGTATAGCCGGCAATGGCCAAATCCGGCAAATTACTGATTCCGCTGCGCGCGCCATCTCTCCAATGAATGCTCACCTGCACATTGGCCGTACCGTTGCTTCTCTGCAGATCCCAGTATTCGATGCTGCTTACATGGGCCAGTGTGGCATCCGTGGTGGTATCCGTGTAGCTGTTGTTGTAATATCTTGCAGTGAAGGCATTGCTGCTTGCCGTATTGTTGAAATTGCTGATCCCCAGCGGGGCATATACGCCTTTATTCCCGATGGGAAAGGTAAATGCGCTTCCGCCTTCTTTCTTAAAAGGTCCATCCACGAAAGAAGTATCTGATCCTCCGGCCAACAAAGCGCCCGACTGAAGAGTAATCAGATTGGCCGGGCTTGTTTTCACTATTCCGTCATTCAGGTCCAGTTGCTGTTCAAGGCTTACGGGTCCCTGAAGATAGATGGCCGGCACACTGTCCGGGGTGCTGCTGAAGGTGTTGTTTACAAGAATGTTTTGATAATTGATGAAGGCCGTTCCTGTTTTTTCTCCGCAGATATACTGCTTGTCCGTTCCGGTAAGTTTCAGGATGGCAGAAGCATTGACAAAGTCAAATTGGCCTTTTGTTGTCGTATGAATGATATCACCTTTCACTTCCACCACACAATCGGTATAGACGGATATATCCACCCGCTGATCGGCACTGCTCCCGCTGACGGCACCAAAGCGAAAATCCCCGTTTACCTGCAGCGTGGCGCGGTCGGCTGTCGATCCGCTTTTGCCTATCAGCACCTGAACGGGCTGAGCGCCCGTATTCTCCTTCACGGTAAAATCGCCCTGCACCGTGATGTTCGAAATCTTTTTGAAAGAAACCTTGGTTTTGGCATTTGAGCCCGTTCCTCCATTCATTTCAATGAGGGCATCTCCGTTGACATCTAAGGTCGAAGCATCTACTTTAAAATCCAGCTTTTCATTCCCCCCGCTGCGCATCACTGCCAGGTCCTCCGAAATACTGACTATCGAGGAAGATTCCATGGTCACCCTCAACCTCTTACCCGAAATGATCTCAAAACCGGCCGAGCGATTGATATCCACTGTAGCCGTTTTGAAGCTTATTTTTATTTCCTTGCTTCCGCCATTTTGCCTCACCACCATGCTGTCTTGCACATAAAAGGTGGAATTATCGACTTTCAGCTCCATTTTCTTGTTGTCGGCCGATTCCATGAAGTATTTGCCGTACACATTTAAAGTGCCGTTGTTTTTCACTTCCAGTTTCGAGTCTTTGTTTCCGCCCGTAAAAACAATGCCCGCACATTCTCCGGTATATCCGTTAATCTTTAACTTTTTATCCACCTGCTTAATAAAGACTACGTTCTCGCGGGAAGGGATGCCGGATGCAGCAGGCCCGTTGTATCCACTGGTTGACCAGGTGCTCGCGCTGTTCCAGTTGCCGGCCGACCTTACATAGTATTTTACGGGGCTGACATTGTTTATGTAGAGGGTAAAGCTTCCGGTATCGGCCGTGGCACTGTTGACCAAAATATAATACCAGTCGTTTTGAGTCAAAACACCGGTAGTGATGCCGGCATCGCCTGTTCCGCTGGCCGATGAGCAGCTTATCTCATTGTCATTGTTGTCA
>JALSIH010000203.1 GCA_026981615.1 Chitinophagales bacterium | reverse complement strand
GAGGAGGTATTGGATTTTGCAGCCGGTCAGGGGATATGATGGTAAGTCAGGGTTAGCTTAAATCATACGTACAAAGGGTAATTTCGATTTTTCGCTCCCTGACTTGGAGCGAAAGCGCAATGTTTTCCGCTATTCTCTTTTTACCTCAGCCACCATTTCTTTAGCACCGACTCCGCTGCTTTTCCCTGCGGAGAGAAGCCGGTTTTGCGATGGGCCCGGCGATGATCCAAATCATGAAGAAACCACTTCCAGGCCAGCCCGCCCCGCCAGCGGGGCTCGGGGTAGAACGTGCGAAAAAGGGCTTCGTAGCACAATGCCTGTATTTCCTCATCGGGCGTACCGGCACCTTCTTTCCAGTGACCGTGGTGGCTGTTTTTTACCGACTTATATCCGTATTCCGTGAAGAGGATCTCTTTGTTAAGTTTTTTTGAGAAAGCGATGATCTCTTTTTTCCACGGCAGCCATGCGTTCATGATTTTTTGAAGATCGGGCGGATCGCTGGTTTCCAGCGGAAAGTAAGCGTCAATGCCGATGTAGTCGAGCCGCGACCATATCTCCGGATTGCGGTAGCTGTCCCAGTTGGCGGCATAGGTGAGGGGGCCTTTGTAGATCGTTTTTATATCATCAATCAGTTCATTCCAAAGATGCGGATACTTTTCCACCATTTCCCGGAATTCGGTCGAGAAGCAAAAGAGTTCGACCCCTTCATCGCGGGCCACCTCTGCACATTGCAGGATATACCTTTCGTAATTTTGCATCCATTGGCGGGCTTCGTGCGGATCGTCAATCATAAAATTTCCGGCCCACCCCTGATTGCGTATCCAGATTTGGGGCTTGAGCATCACTTTCAGCCCTTTCTCATGTGCCCAGCGAATGCTTTGGGTGTAGCCTTCTCTTGTTTCGCCCCACCACTGGCGTTCGCTGTCGAACCATACCTCTGTTTGCCCGGGTACACTAAATGCATAGGGAATGACACTGACCCATTCGGCACCCAGTTCCCTGATCCGGTCAAATTCCGCAGGGTCGAAAGCGGCCGGGGGCGCTTCCAGGTTGAAGCCCTCTATGCGCCCGCTTTCCATATCCGGGGGGCTGCCGGCAGGAAGCGAAGAGAGGAAGAAAATGAGAATGGAAATCAGGCGAAAAATCATCGCTTCAAATCTAATTCATTCACCGGCAATGTAGCAAGGCCGGCCCCGGGCAGGCACCCGTTTAGTCGTCATCTGTCGGGAAAGCGACATGAACCAAACAACCGTTTGGTAAAATCAATTTTCTTTTCTAACTTTAGGCCATGCCGGTCAAAAAAGTAGATAAAAGAGACATCATCAAAGCTTCGCTCAAAGTTTTCAGGCAGAAAGGCTATCACAGCACCACCATGTCGGATATTGCCGCGGCCTGCGGTCTTCTTAAAGGCAGCATTTATCACCATTTCGAGGGAAAGGAAGACCTGATGCTGCAGACCATTGACTTCCTTCATGCCTATTACAGCCGGGAGGTGTTCAGTATTGCGTATGACGAATCGTTGACGGGGCTGGAGAAGCTGGACAGGCTGGCGGCCATCTCCGAAGATATATTCATGAAAGAAAAGGGCGGCTGCCTGATGGCCAATATCGGCCTTGAAACGGCCAACGACTATCCCCGCTTCAGGGTACGCATCAAGGCCTACTTCGAAGAATGGATACAAAGCCTGGAGCATATTTTCGGCCAGGCCTATGAGGCGGAGAAAGCCCGCGAAATTGCCGAATTCAGCGTGGCCGAGATCGAAGGCGCAGTGATGCTCATGCAGGTTTATCATGACAAGCGCTATCTCGAGCGGGCGCACCGGCATATCAAAAATCAGTTTATGGCGGCCCTTGCCGGGCCGGAAATGCCTGCTACCGGGAAAGTTAACGGTGCGAAAACCCAAATAAAAAGATCAATTGCAGAAAATAAAGAGATATGAAAAAACACATCAGGAAAGTAGCTGTTTTGGGGTCGGGTGTGATGGGCTCTCAGCTGGCCTGTCATTTTGCCAATGCGGGTTTGCAGGTGCTCTTGCTGGACATGCTGCCCCGCGACCTGGCGGACGACAAAAAGAACGATGCGCGCGCACGCAACAGCCTGGCCGAATTGCATCTTAAAAATGCCCTCAAAGCCAATCCTTCGCCCATCTTCGACCGGGCCCTTGCCTCCCGCATCACGGTGGGCAACTTCGAGGACGACATGAAGCGCATTGCCGAATGCGATTGGATTCTGGAGGTGGTGGTCGAGCGACTGGATATCAAAAAACTCATTTTTGAGCAGGTAGAAAAATACCGCAAACCGGGCACTTTTATTTCTACCAACACTTCGGGCATTCCCATCAACCTAATGACCGAAGGCCGGAGCGAAGATTTCCGGAAGTTTTTTCTGGGCACCCACTTTTTCAACCCGCCCCGCTATCTCGAGCTCCTCGAGATCATCCCTTCCGCGGCCACCGATCCGTCCGTCACGGAGTTTTTTATGGACTACGGGGACCGTTTTCTCGGAAAAACCACGGTGCTCTGCAAAGACACCCCGGCCTTTATTGCCAACCGCATCGGTGTCTTTAGCATCATGGCCATTTTTCATTTGATGGAGGAACTCGACCTGACGGTGGAAGAAATAGACGCCCTGACCGGCCCGCTGATCGGCCATCCGAAGTCGGCCACCTTCCGCACCTGCGACCTCGTGGGCCTCGATACCCTCGTAAAGGTGGCCAACGGGGTACGCGAAAACTGCCCCGATGACGAGTCGGCCGAGCTTTTTAAAATTCCGGATTTTCTGAATAAGATGATTGAAAAAGGCTGGCTGGGCGACAAGAGCGGCCGGGGATTCTACAAAAAAGAGAAAGACGAAAACGGGAAAAGCATCATCTATGCCCTGGACCTGCAGACTTTCGAGTATCACCCGAAGGCCAAACCCCGCTTTGCCAGTGTGGGCAGTGCACGGGCCCTCGATCGCCTCGAAGACCGGCTGCGCATGATGCACAAAGCGAAGGACAAAGCCGGAGAATTCTTGCGAAGATTGTCCTACCATCTTTTCCGTTACGTATCGCATCGCATCCCCGAGATAGCGGATGAACTCTACAAGATAGATGATGGTGTGAAAGCCGGTTTCGGCTGGAAACTGGGTGCCTTTGAACAGTGGGATGTGTTGGGCGTGGCCGATGTCGTGCAGGAGATGGAAGAAGCCGGCCTGCCGGCAGCCCCATGGGTGGGCGAGATGCTGCAAGCCGGCAGGGAAAGATTCTACAAAAAAGAAAAAGGCATCCGTTATTATTATGATATTCCCTCGAAGGAATACAGAGAAATACCCGGCTCGCGGGAGCTTATCCGCCTCAGCAATCTGCGGGCCGAAGATGCCGTATGGAAAAACAAGTCCTGCATTTTGCACGATATAGGAGAGGGCGTGCTCTGCATGGAGTTCAGCACCAAAGGCAACACCATCGGACAGGAAGTGCTGGAGGGCATCAACAAATCCATTGACATTGCCTCGGACGGATACAAAGGGCTTGTCATCGGCAATGACGGTGACAACTTCTCGCTCGGTGCTAACCTGGCGCTCATGCTGATGCTGGCCATGGAGCAGGAATTTGATGAGCTGGATATGGCCGTGCGTTATTTCCAGAACACGGTGATGCGCATTCGCTACAGCCCCATCCCGGTGGTCATTGCCGCACACGGTATGACCCTGGGCGGTGGTTGTGAAATGACCATGCATGCCGATGCGGCTGTCTGTGCCGCAGAGACCTATATCGGACTGGTCGAATTTGGTGTGGGGCTCTTGCCGGCCGGTGGCGGCACGAAAGAAATGGTCTTACGCACTTCGGACGCTTTTTATGAGGGCGACCCGCAGATTCCTCAGCTGCGCAACCGCTTTTTGCCCATTGCCACGGCCCGGGTAGCCAAGTCGGCCTACGAGGCCTTCGATATGGGCATACTGGATCGAAAAAAAGACGTGATGGTCATGAACAAGCACCGCATCATCACCGAAGCCAGGCGCAAGGTCATCGAATTGAGCGAAAGAGGATATACCCAGCCCGTTCCGCGAAATGACATCGAGGTGCTGGGGCGTACTGCCCTGGGGGCCATGTATTCCGGTACGGAGGGCTTTTATCTGGGGCGCTATGCCACGGAATATGACAAGCTGATTGCCAACAAGATTGCCTATGTCATGTGCGGTGGCGACCTGACGGGAAGCCAGAAAGTGAGCGAACAGTATCTGCTGGACCTCGAGCGGGAGGCATTTCTCTCTCTGCTGGGGCAGCGCAAAACCCTCGAACGCATGCAACATACCCTCAAGACCGGGAAACCGCTGAGAAACTGATGAAGCGGAACAGAATAAATTATCGGAAAAAAACAAAGAAGAAATGAGCAGAGCATATATCGTCAAAGGATTCCGGACCGCGGTGGGAAAAGCCAAAAAAGGCGGTTTTCGCTATGTAAGTCCGGTGGATTTCGGAGCCAAAGTGGTGGATCATCTTCTGGACAGCACACCCGGGCTCGACCCGAAGCTGGTGGATGACCTCATCGTTGGCAATGCCGTGCCCGAAGCCGAGCAGGGGCTGCAAATGGCGCGCTGGGTGGCCGTCAGGAGCAAACTGCCTCTCGAAATTCCGGCCTTCACGGTCAATCGATACTGCGGCTCCGGAGTGGAAACCATCGCCCTCGCTGTCGGGAAAATTGAAGCGGGCATGGCCGATGTGATCATTGCCGGAGGTACGGAGTCCATGTCGCTGGTGCCTACTGTTGGATACAAAACGGTACCCGATTATCATATTGCCAAAGAGCATCCCGATTACTACATCGGCATGGGCCTTACTGCCGAAGAGGTGGCCGACAAGTATAAAATCAGCCGGGAAGACATGGACAGATTTTCTTATGAGTCGCACATGAAAGCCATCAAAGCCCTTGACGAAGGCAAATTCAAGGAGGAGATTGTCCCTGTCGAAGTGGAGGAAGTGCTGGTGAAAGACGGCAAGCGCACGGTCAGGAAATTTACGGTGGATACGGACGAAGGGCCGAGGCGCGATACCAGCATGGAAGCGCTGGCCGGGCTGCGGCCGGTCTTCAGGGCCGGTGGACGGGTGACGGCAGGGAATTCATCCCAAACCTCTGACGGTGCCTCGTTTGTGCTGGTGATGTCCGAAGAGATGGTGAAAAAACTGAATCTGGATCCCGTGGCCCGCATGATCACGAGCCAGGCCGTGGGCGTCAATCCCCGGTACATGGGCATCGGGCCGGTAGAGGCCATCCCCAAAGCACTGAAGCGGGCCGGGCTGAAACTCGATGACATCGACCTCATCGAACTGAACGAAGCTTTTGCGGCTCAGTCGCTGGCCGTCATCCGCGAGGTGGGCCTCGACCCCGCGAAGGTCAATGTCAACGGAGGGGCCATCGCCCTCGGACACCCCCTCGGATGCACGGGTGCCAAGCTGAGTGTGCAGATATTCAACGAATTGCGAAGAAGAAATCAGAAATACGGAATGGTGACGGCATGCATTGGCGGAGGCCAGGGCATTGCAGCCATCTACGAGCTGCTGTCTTAAGAATAAGAAATAAAAATCCCTTTCATCATTAAAAAATCATACGACCATGGCAAGCGAATCCAGTAAAAAACCATTAGCCGGTGGCGAATTTCTCCTTAAGGACAGGGACTTCCGCGATGTTTTCGTACCCGAAGACCTGAACGAGGATGCCCTCATGATGGCCGGGGCCTCATCGGAATTTATAAAAAATGAAATCTGGCCGAAAGTGGATGAAATCGACAAAAACGGGCGTGAACTGGTGCCGCCACTGCTCGACCAGGCCGGGGAATTGGGCCTCCTGGGAACGGCCATCCCCGAACAATACGGTGGCTCGGGCCTTGATTTCAATACAAATACGGCCATCACGGTGGCCATGGGGCCGAGCTATTCATTCGGTGTGGCCTGGGCGGCCCACATCGGCATCGGCACCCTGCCCATCCTCTACTACGGCAGCGATACGCAAAAGGAAAAATACCTTCCCGGCCTCACATCGGGCAAGCTGAAAGCGGCATACTGCCTGACCGAGCCCGGATCAGGGTCGGATGCCCTGGCAGCCAAAACCCGGGCCGACCTGTCGGATGACGGAACACATTACATCATCAACGGGCAAAAGATGTGGATCACCAACGGTGGTTTTGCCGATCTTTTTATCGTTTTTGCCAAAGTGGGGGGCGAGAAATTCTCCTGCTTTATCGTGGACGCTGCCAGCGAAGGCGTCAAGCGGGGGCGCGATGAGCCCAAGCTGGGGATCAAAGGATCAAGCACGACACAGGTATTTTTTGAGAATGTGAAAGTTCCGAAAGAAAACCTCCTCGGTGAAATCGGAAAGGGCCACAAGATAGCATTCAACATTCTGAATATCGGACGTTTCAAGCTTTGCGCCATGGTGGTGGGCGGAGCCAAGGTCAACAGCGGCCTGGCCGTAAAATACGCGAATGAGCGCGTCCAGTTCGGCCGCCCGATATCTGCTTTCGGAGCCATCCAATACAAACTGGCCGAGCAGGCCGTGCGCATCTATGCCGTTGAGTCGGCTACCTACCGGGTGAGCGATCTGATCCGTCAGAAAATCGATCAACTCATATCCGAAGGGAGAAAATATGAAGAGGCCCTGATGGGCGCAGCCGAAGAGTATGCCATCGAATGTGCCATGCTCAAGGTTTTCGGATCGGAAGTGCTGGACTATGTGGTGGACGAAACCGTGCAGATATATGGCGGCTACGGCTACAGTGAAGAGTATCCGGCAGCGCGTGCCTACCGCGATGCCCGCATCAATCGCATCTTCGAAGGAACCAATGAAATCAACCGCCTGCTCACCGTGGATATGCTTATAAAAAGGGCCATGAAGGGAATGATTGACGTGATGGGGCCGGCCATGAAAGTGCAGGAAGAACTGATGGGCATACCCGACATGGGAGCCGAAAGGCCCGAAGGCTTGCTTGAAAGGGAACTGCAGCAGGTGCGCAAGGCCAAAAAAGCCATTCTGATGATAGCCGGAAAGGCGGTGCAGGATCTGATGCAGGACCTCGAAAAAGAGCAGGAAATTATTATGAACGTGGCGGATATGATGATCGAACTCTTTGCCTGCGAGTCGGCCATCCTGCGGGCACAAAAGGTGGCTTCGGCCAAAGGCGAAGAGGCGGCTGCTCCGCAAATAGAGATGGCAAGGGTCTTTGTAAGCGACAGCATGGAGCGCATTCATCAGCATGGCCGCCATGCCATACAGAGCTTTACCGAAGGAGACGAACAGCGCATGCTGCTCCTCGGACTTAAGCGATTTACCAAATACGATGCGGTCAACACCAAAACCCTGCGCAGGTCTATTGCCGCCAGGATGATCGAAGCCAACGACTATTGTTTCTGACAGCCGATTGTTAGCTAAATCGGGAGCGCTGGGTTTTTTACGGGACTCAGCGCTTTTTTTTATTGCGCTCTGAGGCTTCCGATATAGGCGGCCAGGGCTTCTATCTGCTTGTCATCGAGATAGCCCTCATAGCCCGGCATGGCATTTTTGCCTTTGCGGATGCGTGCAATCACTTCCTCTGCCGTCATTTTGCTTTCCCGCAGATTGGGGGCTCCGCTCTTTCCGCCCCGTCCGTCATTGCCGTGGCAGCGGGCACAGTCGAGGTGAAAAATGGCGGCCCCGGCCTCCACAAGGTTGTCGCCTTCGGCTACCGCAGGC
Source organism: Chitinophagales bacterium (assembly GCA_026981615.1). Lineage (GTDB taxonomy): Bacteria > Bacteroidota > Bacteroidia > Chitinophagales > S012-47 > S012-47. The sequence goes on along the minus strand of JALSIH010000203.1, from coordinate 971 downwards.
GTTTCATCCGATACAAGGGCGGCTTTTTTGTTAAACACAGGGCTTTTCGTTTCGGAGATGCCGTAAGCATAGAGCAAAAGAAGCAGAGAGAGCAGCGCCATGGCCTTGTTCCGCTTTTTGAAAGCAATGACGGACATGGGCACGGCTGCAAGGAAAGCGGCCATTTTTATCCAAAACCAGGATCCATGGGTGGTCCATCCGCTGCTGAAGGCAAGGTAGATGCCTGTCAGCAGCATCAGCGAATCGACAATGATTTCGGGTATTTTGAATTTTCGCTTGAATCGTTCAAGCATTTCGTCATTTCCCGAAAGAAGAAAAACGGTCTTGAGCAGGAGGGCAAAGAGGAAGAGTGCCGACATCAGCACATGCGTGTGGGTCAATCCGGTGTACATAATTTTTTGATTTGTGCGCAAAGAAAAGCAAAAGCAGCGTGAAACTGCGGATGAGGGAAGTGAAAAACGGTGAATTGGCGCCCCCGGGCGATTGCTTACATGTGCAGGGGCCGGTTCTCGCTGGCGGCCAGGCAGGCCTCTTTCATCACCTCCGAATAAGTGGGATGCGGATGGCATGAGCGTGCGATGTCTTCGGCACTGGCACGGAATTCCATGGCCGTCACGGCTTCCATGATGAGGTCGGCCACCCGCGGCCCGATCATATGCACACCCAGAATTTCATCCGTCCGGGCATCGGCAATCACTTTGATAAAACCATCGGTATCCATGCTGGCCCGTGCGCGTCCGTTGGCGCGGAATGGGAATTTGCCCACTTTGATCTTCCGGCCTTCGGCCTTCAGCGCTTCTTCGCTGGCCCCCACGGCCGCTACCTCGGGCCAGGTATAGGCCACTCCCGGAATCAGATTGTAATTGATATGGGGCTTTTGTCCGGCCATATGTTCGGCCACCAGCACCCCTTCTTCTTCCGCCTTGTGGGCAAGCATGGCCCCCCGGATCACGTCTCCGATGGCGTAGATA
>JALSIH010000202.1 GCA_026981615.1 Chitinophagales bacterium | reverse complement strand
CGAGGTTCTTCCAGCGGAGTTCTTCTTCCGGCAGATTAATCATGGCGGCCAGCTTTTTGGCACTGAAAGGCATCACGGGTGCCATGGCTATGGCCAGGTTGGCAATCACCTGAAGCGCTATGTGCAATATTTCCCCGACTTCTTCCGGCTTTTCCCTGATCTTCTTCCACGGCTCTTCGTCCGTCAGAAATTTGTTGCCGGCCCTCGCCACATCCATCACCGAGGCCAGGGCATCGCGGAATTTGAAAGACTCCAGATCCATGGAAATTTTGCGGGCAAAGCCCCCGGAGCCCCACTCCAGATCGAGGCCGCGGATGCACCCGCCTTCGCTGCGCGCTTCCTTATCGAACGGCTGAACGAGGCCGTCAAAATATTTTTGATGCAGCACCAGCACGCGGTTGACAAAATTCCCCAGTATGCCCACCAGCATAGAGTTGTTTTTCTCCTGAAAATCCTTCCATGTAAATTCACTGTCTTTGCTCTCCGGCATGTTGGCCGTGAGTACATAGCGCAGCACATCTTCCTTGCCCGGAAATTCATCGAGGTACTCGTGCAGCCAGACGGCCCAGTTGCGCGAAGTGCTGATCTTTTCCCCTTCCATGTTCATAAACTCATTGGCCGGCACATTGTCGGGCAGAATATATCCTCCATGTGCCTTGAGGATGATGGGGAAGATGATGCAGTGAAAAACGATGTTGTCTTTCCCGATGAAGTGGATGAGGCGGGTATCCTCATCCTGCCAGTAGGGCCGCCAGTCTTTGCCGTTTACCTTGGCCCAGGCCTTGGTGGCCGAGATATAACCGATGGGTGCATCGAGCCAGACATACAGTACCTTACCCTCCGCCTCCGGCAGGGGCACTTTCACGCCCCAGTCGAGGTCGCGGGTCATGGCGCGGGGCTGCAGCCCCTGGTCGAGCCAGCTTTTCGCCTGGCCGAGCACGTTTTTCTTCCAGTCGTCTTTGTGCTCTTCCAGAATCCACTTTCGCAACCAGGTTTCATACTCGTTCATCGGCAGATACCAGTGGGTGGTTTTTTTCAGACGCGGAGTCTTGCCGCTGAGGGCCGATACGGGATGGATGAGTTCCTCGGGGCTCAGGCTACTGCCGCACTTCTCGCACTGGTCGCCATAGGCGCGTTCATAGCCGCAGCGCGGGCAGCTGCCGATGATGTAGCGGTCGGCCAGAAAAAGGCCGTATTCCTCGTCATAAAACTGCTCGCTGCTCTTTTCAATAAATTTCCCCTCTTCATAAAGGCGCAGAAAAAACTCCTGCGCCAACTCGTGGTGGAGGGGATCGGAAGTGCGGTGAAAAATATCGAAGTAGATGCCGAAACGCTCAAAGCTCTCTTTGTTCAGCTTGTGGTAATAATCCACCACTTCCCGGGGCGTCTTTCCTTCCTTCATGGCCCGCAGGGTGATGGCCACTCCGTGTTCATCCGAGCCGCAGATAAAGACGGCATCGTCACCGCGCATCTTGCGATAGCGTGCATAGATATCGGATGGCAAATAGGCCCCTGCCAGCTGGCCGATGTGTATGGGCCCGTTGGCATAGGGAAGGGCAGCCGTTATGGTATAGCGTTTCGCTTCGCGTGTCATTTTCTGCTGATTTGGCTGCAAAGTTAAGCAGCAATGCCCGATTGCCCGGCATCTGACGAGATATCCCCTTCCCTCCTCCTTTCTACTCCCGTTGATGGTTTAACTTTGCCCCGGGATGAAGGAAAAGGAAAGCAGCGTTTACGAGGCATTTTTGCAATACCGGCAGGGCCGCATTCATTACCTCCGCTTTGGCAGCGGACCCAAAACCATGATTGCTTTTCACGGATTCAGCGAGGATGCCCGCTCTTATCTTGAGCTGGCGCCAGCGCTCGGCCCGCTTTACCGCGTCTTTGCCCTTGATTTTCCTTTTCACGGCAAGACGGAATGGCCCGGCAGCGATGAATTCGGCCCCGAAGATATGATCGCAATCCTCGAGATGCTGGGGGCCAGGGAGGGCTTTGAGCATTTTTCCCTTTTCGGCTTCAGCATGGGCGGGCGCGTGGTACTGAGCATCTTGCCCCATATTTACCGCCTTACGGAAAAACTCTTCCTGGCGGCTCCCGATGGCATTCATACCCAAAAGGCCTTCAACGTTGCCGTATATCCGGCCTGGGGACGCTATCTCTTCCGTATCATTTCGAAAAAACCCGATCTTTTCTTCTTCCTCCTCCGAATTGCCTATAAAAACGGCCGCATTTCACGTTTTATGTATGAGTTCACCTCCAACCATATGGACACCCGCGAAAAACGGGAACGCATTTACAATACCTGGATGACCCTCAAACACTTTCAGCCCGATATTCCCGCGGTGAAAGAACTCATCAAAAAAGAGCAGATCGAATGCCACCTCTTTTTCGGCAAGACGGATGAAGTCATCCGTCCCTCCATTGGCATCGAATTTCAAAAAAACACGGTGCATTGCACACTGGACATTGTACCCAAAGGACATAAGCTCATCGATCCTGTGTTGATCCCCTATCTGAAGCCCTATCTTTAATGCATGAGCTGGCATTTCTTCATCCTGCCTTTGATCCTCTATTTCATTCTCCTGCTCTTCATACGCCTGCGCTGGCCGTCTCCTGCGGAGCAAAAAAGCAATGTGCCGGGCACCGCGCTTTCGCTTATCATCGCCTTCCGCAATGAAGCCCGCCACCTTCCCCGGCTGCTGGCGGCACTGGAAGCACAGGAGTTTCCCCGCGATCTGACGGAGATTATCTTCGTAGACGACCATTCCGATGACGGAGGCCCGCAGTGGCTGCGCAATTACCGGGGTCCGCTGAAAATTCGTCTGCTTTCGTCAGCCGGAGCGGGTAAAAAGAAGGCGCTTGCCGCGGGCATTGCCGCAGCCGCGCATGCCCATTGCGTTTTCAGCGATGCCGATTGTCTGCCGGGGCCTGCTTTTCTGCGCTCCGTATCCGATGCTTTTGCGCGCGGCCACGACTGGGCAGGCGGACAGGTGGCCGTCAGCGACACGGGCCGTTTTGCGGGCCGCTTCGAAAGCTACGACCAGGCCGCCCTCACGGCCATCACTGCAGCATCCTATGCCTCGGGCCGGCCGGCCCTTGCCAGCGGTGCCTTCATGGCCCTCCCCCGGCAGCTCCTCGCTTCCGCTTCGCTGGATGCCCGGAAAAGAGAGGCCGGATCAGACATCGAAATACTGGAATCGCTGCGGCAGAACTTGCATTCTCCGTATTTTATCACCCACCCCGCTGCCATCGTCCGGACGGAGGCCCACAAAAGTCTCCGCTCTTTTCTGCGGCAACGCAAACGCTGGGCAGGAACGGGCCTGCGCATACGCCATCCCTTCATTCTTGCATTGATCATAGCAGGAGGCCTCAGCCAGCTCTTCCAGCTGATCTTCCTTGCCACACTCCCCTTTGCCGCTTATCAGCCGGGCTTTCCGCTGCTGCTGATTGTGCTCAAAACAGGACTCGAAGCCCTCGTAATTTATGCACCGCTGAAAAATGCAGGAAGCGCAAAAAACTTTCTTTTTATTTTCCCTTTCGTGGCCCTGCTCTATCCCCTCTACCTTTTCAGCGCAGCATTTTTGGGTATTTTTACGGGTTATAAATGGAAAGGACGCAGTCTCCCATGAACGAAGTGGAATTTATCATCCTGGACGCCTCATACTTTCTGACCGGATACCCCGGTCTGCTGCACGAAACAGAGCTTGACCGGGAGCAGCTGGACGAAGGCCTGCGCAGCCTGTTGAAGAAAAAGTATCTGCGGCAAATGCAGTTCAGCCGGAATGCCGGAGATTTCATCGTCATGGACATTCCCGACACACGGGAACTGCACCTTTATCATTATCTGGCCAGCAAAGAAGGCCTTTTGGCACACAACCGTTAAAAATAATGAGCAGAAGTCCCGGTCAATTGGCATTCAGGCGATTTGTGCGCAACAGGGCGGCACTTGCCGGCACCGTGGTCATCGCATTGGGGATTTTCCTCGCGCTCTTCGCTTATTTCATCATTCCCGACCCGGGCAGCAATGCCAACACGCAGATTGTGGAATTGAAACTCAAAAAGCCGGGCTTTGAGATCCGGCTGTTGAAAATTCCGGCCGGTAGCGAAGAATCCGTCCCGCTGATGAAAAGGCTGCGCAGCGGCATTCCGGTCAGGGGGCGCTACATTCCCATACTCGACTATGAAATAGCAAACGGGCAACTCCGCTACACACATTATACCGGCAACGACAGCAGCGGCATCGCGGAAAGCATCCCGCTGGCCACTTTGCTGTCTCCGGGGGCACGGGGCACGGTGCACCCCGGAGGCGGGCTGACACTCCGCCTGAAAGACGGCCGCGAGAAGGTGCTCAGCTCCGAAGAAGTAAAGAAAGCCGTGGAAGCCCGGATAAGGACTAAACGCTTTTTGCTGGGCACCGATGCCCTCGGCCGCGACTATTTCTCGCGCCTCATTCTCGGAGCCCGCGTATCGCTGACAGTCGGATTTATGGCCGTGCTCATTTCACTGCTGATCGGCCTTGTTCTCGGATCCGTGGCAGGGTATTACCGTTCGTGGCCCGATGAAGTGATCATGTATTTTATCAATATTTTCTGGTCCATTCCCACGCTGCTGCTGGCATTGTCGCTCTCGCTTGTTTTCAGCCGGGGCCTTTCGCAGGTCTATATGGCCATCGGCCTCACAATGTGGGTGGAAGTAGCGCGCATGGTTCGGGGACAGTTTATCGGCCTTCGCGAGACGGAATATATCGAAGCGGCACGAAGCCTGGGCTTCAGGAGTTTCCGTACCATCTTCCGGCACATGCTCCCCAACGTGACGGGGCCGGTCATAGTCGTGGTAGCTTCCAATTTTGCAGCTGCCATTTTGCTCGAAGCGGGGCTGAGTTTCCTCGGCCTGGGCGTAGACCGCCCGACCCCATCGTGGGGCGCCATGCTGAGCGACAACCGCAATTTCCTCATTGCCGGCCTCCCGCATCTCGCCATTTTGCCGGGCCTTGCCATTTCCCTCTTTGTCTTGTCTTTCTTCCTCATTGGCAACGGCTTGCGCGATGCTTTTGATGTGCGCGACAATAGAAAGTGATTTTTTTTCTACCTTTATATGTTACCCACGTAATTAATTTGGCTTATGAAATCTTCTTACCCCACACAAGAAAGTATTTCGGCACAGCTTGAAAGACAATTGCAGGTAAAGCAATTGCAGGTGAGCGCCCTGCTTGAAGTCACGCAGGCGATCAACAACAATCTTTCCTCCGACAAGCTATTCCGTATTTATGAATTTATACTGCGCGCTCAAATATCGGTAAAACGCCTGGCCGTTTTCCTGCAGGATGAGGGCATCCATTGTATCTGCCAGTACGGTCTGCCCGAAGACTTTGACCCGGAGGATGTCGTTGACGAAATCGTCAAGTACAATCGTCTTACTTTTTTTGAAGACGACCCCAATCCCGAACTGGATGATTTCGATATCATCATCCCCGTCTATCACAAAGACAAGCCCCTGGCTTTTGCCCTGCTGGGCGATGTGCAGATCAGTGCCTACGAGACCCTGGATGATAAAATCAAATTTATACGCACCATCACCAACATCATCGTGGTTGCTGTTGAAAACAAGCGACTCTTCAAAAAGCAACTGGAACAGGAAAAGCTGAAGCGCGAGATGGAGCTTGCGGCCGATGTGCAGTCCATGCTGATCCCCCGCAGTCTGCCGAACAATGATCAGCTGGAGATGTCAGCCGTATATCTGCCGCACCGCAATATCGGTGGCGACTATTACGATTGCATTGACCTGCCCAACGGCAAGACCCTCTTCTGCATTGCCGACATCTCGGGCAAGGGGATAGCAGCCGCCATCCTAATGGCCAATTTTCAGGCCATCCTGCGCACCCTTGCGAAAGTAAAAAACAAGCTCACCGACTTCGTGCTGGCCCTCAACGAGACCGTGACCGAAATAACCCATGGCGAAAAATTCATTACCCTTTTTGTAGGCGAGTACAATCCCGAAACAAGGGAACTCTACTACATCAATGCGGGGCACAATCCCCCGATTTTACTTGACAAGCAAGGCTTTCATCTTCTTGAAACCGGCTGTACTATCCTGGGGATGTTTGAAGAAATGCCCTCGATCGAATACGGCAAGGCCGACATCGAGCACGATTGCATCCTCATCAATTATACCGATGGACTGACAGACCTTGAAAATGAAGAAGGAGAAACCTTCTCCATCGAAAAAGTGATGGAATTTATCAAAGAGAATCGGGAATATTCCATGGCCGTATTCAACAACCTCTTTTTGAAGAAGATCATCGACTTCAAGGGCAATCGTGAATTCATTGACGATGTCAGCATTTTGAGCTGCCGCTTCAAGTAATCAGCTTCCCTTTTCTTCCGGCTCTCTTCCCGCCTTGCGGTCGAGCATGAGTATTATGGCCATATTGAGGAAAAAGAGCGAGCCGACTTTATCGGTCTCTATGAGGTCGCTCACAAGAATATGCACGAGAATGAGTATAAAAGAAAGCAGGGCGGCCATGGCCCAATTCCGGTCTTCCCTGCTTTTCAGTCTTGAATAGGCCCGCTCACCCGCAAAAAGCACGGTAAACACAAGAAGCAAAAAGAGGGAAGCCCCGATAATACCTCCTTCGACCAGCATCAGCAGGTAGTAGTTGTGTACGGTACTCTGCTCGGGGTTGTCGCTCACATAAGTGCGGAAACTGGGTACCGTATAGCGCTTATACACCGGGTAGAAATTGCCGGGGCCCACACCCGCCCAGGGCCGGTCGGCCGGCATGTGGGCAGCGGCCACCCAGCGATAGATGCGCTCAGCCGTGGAGAGGTCGGTAAAATTTACGGTAGCCTGCAAATGATCTTCGAGGTCGGGATGATAAATGGTGCGGGAATAGTCGGGGGCATAATCCAGATATCTGTTGTCTTTGGCGAGGAAAGCCACAAGGAGCAAGACCGTGGCGGCAGCTGTCAGCACGGCATACTTGCTCAGGCGGTAGCGCACCATGAAATAGGCGATGCCGGCAGCCAGCATGGCCACCCAGGCAGCCCGCGTATAGGAGTAATAGACACCTGCCAGAAGCACCGGCAGGGCAAAGCCCAGAAAACGCCTTTGCCACGTACCTCTTTCATAATTCAATCGCATAAAAAACAAATAGGGGAAGGCTACGGAAAGCAGGGCCGCATAGTTCACATGATTGCGAAAGAAGGGCACGACCGTATCGTTGACCGACTCAAAGCTGAAGCCCAGCAAAGCATGGCGAAACAGCACCACGAGGGTGATGAGGGTCAGCGGAATACCCAGGAAAAGAACCAGGCGCCTGAAGTCGTCCGCCTTTTTTAACACGATCAACGCCATAAAAAAGAAAGTGGCGATATACCAGCTTTTGGCAATGACATACTTGACCGATACCCCGAGATTGACGGTATAAATGAGGCAGATGAGCATCCAGAGGAAATGGGCCATCAAAAGAACGGTAAGCGGATGGGTGAGATAGGCTTTAGCTATGAGCCCCTTTCTGTAGAGCAGAAGTATTAAGAAAATAAAAAGAAAACCGGCCATCATCGGCTCGGTCGGCACCTTCAGGGTAAACTCGCCTCCCACCGGCAGCTCCACCGACAAAGGGATAAAAGCAAAGAGAAGAAAATAGAGGAGGCGGTAGTCAGCCACCGCAAGCCCTGCAAAAAGGAGCAGGGCCGGAATGGCAAGAAAGACAGGCTGCTCGTACCATGCGAAGAGCAGCACCCCTGTCAGCAAGAAGAAAGCAAAAAGCAGGAAGAGCCGAAACGAAATCTTGTCGGGCCCGCTATGCCTCATTTTTTAATTCCTCTTTGATAAAACGAATTTGCTCGATGATCAGCACAGCCAGAATACTGAGGAAGAAAGCCGCCAGCACGCTGCTGACCACAATAAGCCAGCGCACCGGCTTGTCTTTCTTTTCGGACGGCATGGCGCGCTCCACATAATAAAATCCGTTGAAATCATAGGCACCGGCAGCCTTGTACTGATTGACCAGTGACGACCAGTGCCGGTAATCTTTCTGCACGGAGTTGTATTTGCTGCGCACCACCTTGTAGCCGATGCTGCTCGTATCCCGGAAGGTCTGCAGCGTGTCGACCAATGCCGTCAGCGAGTGCTCGATTTCTCCCAGTTGCTGTCTGGCGATTTCCAAATTGCTTTGGTTGCGCTGCTTCACAACGTCCTCATAGGCTTCCTCCAGTTTTTCGGCAAAGCGATTGGCCAGCGTGGCGGCAAACTTCGGATTTTCGTCCCAGACCGAAAGCTCAATGTTGTCGTGTTCGCTTTTCAGCACCTTGCTACGGCTGTCAAACTTTTTCATCAGCTTGAAATGCCAATACCTGCTGCTCGTATCGATATCATAATGCTCCCAGAGTTTGAATTCATTGATCAGACCATCTTTCAGCTCGTTGGACCCCGAGAGGGAAATGACGCGATGCAAATCCTGGTTTCCTCCGAAAATGTTTTGAATCTTGTCTTTGGCCCCCGTACCGAAGAGATACTCGCTGTCATAGATATTCAGGTTCTTCGGATAAAATACGCTTGTCGATTTGTACTCATCGGGCAGAAGCAGGGAAACGGCAATACTCAAAGCGGCTGCCAACCCGGTGATTATCAATATAAACTTCCACCACTTCAGAATTTTTCTTATCGCGCCAAGCAGATTTCCGTTTGATCCCATGATCTTCCTGTCATTTTTTGCAAAAGTAATGTTTTCGGCCAAGCCCTCTTTGCTTTACTAAATTAAGATGAAGGAAGACATCAATTGGTTGCCTTCAGTTCACTGACGATATCCACCATTCGAAGCATAAATCCGGTGAGCAGCATGGCCATACCGGCCGCCAGTACCTGAAATATCCATGCAAAG
>JALSIH010000201.1 GCA_026981615.1 Chitinophagales bacterium | reverse complement strand
ATCGACATATGCATAGATGCTGCAATGGCCATCGCTGCTGCGAAGCGTTTTAATGTCAAAAGACAGGGCTCCGTCCTGTGCTGCTGAGAGCAGGGGGAGAAAAAGAAAGAATATCAGCGGCCATCTGCTTTTCATGACTTTTCTTTGGCCATTTTGGCAAGGGCTCTGATGATTTCGGCATTTTTTGCCGCATAGCGGTAGCCCAGTTCATAGAGTTCTTTGTAGGCTTTGTTGCGGATGCTGAAGGTATTGTATTCCACGAGCTCTCCGGGATTGATTATGAAATCCACGAGTTCCATATTCTTCAGACTGGAAGCCAGGCGGCCCAGCTTGAAAGTACGCTCTACAATGGCAGCCATGGAGTCGAGCTCCGAAGGGGGCAGCTCTTCCACGGGAGAGAGAAATACTCCGAGGAGTTTCCGGCACCGGTCTTTCAGCAGGTCGGATGGAAAATGATTCATAATGCCGCCATCCAGATAGATGCCTCCATCCACTTCTACCGGGGTAAAAAGCAGGGGAAAGGCACTGGAAGCAATGACGGCTTCAATCAGAGGCCCGCGGTCAAAAACTTTCAGCCGCCCTTTGGTGATCTCGGTAGCTGTGACGTAAAGGGGCTTTTGCAGACTGCCGAAATCATTTTTTTCGAACCAGGGAAGAAACTTCTTTTTCAGCTTTATGCCGTCAATGATGCCGGGCCTGAGCAGCGTGATGTGGTCGCTTTTGAAAATACGGGTTTCTTCAAAGAAACGGAAGATGTCTTCGGCCTTGTGACCGGCATTGTGCAGCGCCCCCACGATGGCTCCGATGCTGGCTCCGGCAACGGCTTCCACTTCGATTCCTTCTTCTTCCAGAAACTTCAACACACCCACGTGTACGAGGCCTTTCACTCCGCCACCGGACAAGACGAGTCCGAGGCCACAGGGTTTCTCATAATTTTCCATGCTCCAAATTTAAGGGTAAAAAGCGCTTTTCAGCGCAGCAGGCTTACATTTCCCTGATAGAGGTGCTCGCGGCCATCGCGGGTGACAAAGCGGATGTAGAGGATATAGACTCCGACCGGCTGCTCCACGCCTCCATAGCTGCCGTCCCAGCGGAGCGTCTCTTCGTTGTTGCCCAGCATCAGGCGGCCCCAGCGGTCGTAAATACGCGACTCCACAATGCGGTATTCTCCGCCTTCGACAATCAGTTCGTCATTGATGCCGTCTCCATTGGGGCTGAAAGCCGAAGGTACAAAGAGTTGTTCCACGCAGTCGAATTTGCGCAGGGTAAAGCGGTCGTTCGAGCGGCAGCCGTTGGGGTCGGTGGCGCTGACCTCATAGCTTCCGGCATCGAAGACTTCGATTTCGGCCGTTGTTTCACCGGTATTCCAGAGGAACTCCGACCCGGGCACGGCTCTGGCCCGCAGCAGCAGCCTGTCGTTGCGGCAGATGCTGGTGTCGGCCGGCAGGCGCACATGCAGGGTGTCGTATTCGATAATTCGTATCGTATCGGCCGATCTACATCCGTTCGAAGCCCACAGCCAATATTCTCCGGGCTCCCGGATGCGGATAATGCGGCCCGTATCGCCCGTGCTCCACAAAAAGCTGTCGGCATTGGCATTGATGGCATCGAGTATCAGCTCAAAGCCCGGACAGCGGTAGAGGTCCGGCCCGAAATCGATATAGGGCCCTATGCGCACTTCGATGTACACACTGTCGCTGCCAATACAGCCATTGTCATCGACTACCGTCACTTTGTAGTTGCCCGGGCTGTTGACGGGCATGAGCGCATCACTGCTTCCGTTTTGCCACTGATAGCGGTCGAATGAGCCGGGGTTCAGTACATAGGGGTCGCCCCGGCAGATCATGGTATCCCTGCCGAGGTCGGGCTGCGGATTGGGATAGACCTGCAAATTGAGGCGGACGATGCTGTCGCAGCCGCTGCCGCTCGAAAGGGTATCGAAATAGCTGCCGGCCTCTGTGAGCACCCGGTTGTCAAAATAATAAGCCCCGCCTTCACATATTCCGGTGTCCACCACAAGAAGCTGTGTGCTTCCAACCGTGAGCTGAAGGGTGAGAATGCTGTCGCAACCATAGACGGTCAGTCCGCTGTCCACATAATATCCGGTGCTCTTAAGCCATTGCCCTCCGAAGAAAACACTGTCACCGGTGCAGATAAAGCGCGAACGGTTTTCTGTAAAGGGCGCATGTACCGTCAGTTCGAGGTGTACGATGCTGTCGCAGCCCGAGGCAAGGCTGAATGTGTCGGTGTAGCTGCCGCTCTGCGAGAGCATCTGCGATCCGAAGGGGTAGAAAGTGCCTTCGCAGATGGATGCCGAGAGGTAATTGTTTATGGTCTGCAATACGGACAGCTCTGTCCGCACGAGGCTGTCGCAGCCGAAGCGTGTGGCGTAAAGGTCCGTATATGTGCCGCTGCTCGTCTGCCAGGCCCCTCCGGCATAGTAGCGGCTGCCTTCGCATATTTGTACCTGAATATCCGTGGTCTTAACCGGGTGAACGAAGAGCTGATGGGCTATCACACTGTCGCAGGCCCCCGATGTGGCCAGGGTATCGTAATACGTGCCGGGATTGCTGCGCCAGGCATTGGCAAGGAAGATCGAGTCGCCCTCGCATAGGTCGTGCACTTGATTGATAAGGGTGACATTGGAGACGGTCAGCCGGGTAGTCACCACACTGTCGCAGCCCCGCGAACTTGCGAATGAGTCGATGTAGGTGCCGCTGAGCTTTTGCCAGGCACCGCCCGCAAAGACACTGTCGCCATTGCATATGTATGCGTTGATGGTCAGTGATTTATTCGGATGGAAATACAATTGGGTATTGACGACCGAATCGCAACCGAACACCGTCTGAAGGGTATCGATGTAGTTGCCGCTGCTGCTTTGCAATGCCCCTCCGGCCCAAAACTGTGCACCTTCGCAAAGATCGATGCGCTGGGTGACCTTCGGTGTGGGATAGATGTAGAGAGCCGAGGGATCGGTGAAGCGGAGCGATGCCGGCCAGTCGCTGTAGACGGTATCTTCATCACCGCGCACATTGACCAGGATGGCCTGGTTGTCGAGGTATTTCCCTCCGTTGATATTTTCCGAAAGCTTCACCCGTATGCGTACGGAGTCGATGCCGTGGGGGAGGGTCATGTTGTAGATAAAGAGCTGGCTTTGTCCCACACCGGTGCCGGGATTGATGATGCCGCCCGGATAGTGGTCGATGGCGGTAATGGTGAGTTTGGGGTGCAGCTTGTCGTAAAACCCGACAAAAGGCATGGCTTTTCCGCTGCGGTTGGCGATCTTGAAGGTAATGCTGAACGCTCCGCCCGGGCAAATTGCATCGGGGGCAAAGCTTTTCTGCATCTCTACTTTGTAGGGACAGGATGATCCGTCTTCTATGGAAGCAAAGAGCGAGGTGTCGGCCGCGGCAAATTGCCCGTTGCCCGTATTGACGAGATAGTACACACCGTTGCCATAGGCAAAAAGCTCCCCGAATGCATTGAAAAACAAGGAATTCACATCTACGGATGCGAGGGGCGGGCCGGCCGGGCTGACAAGCCCCGTGGCCGGATCGATGGTCGACAGGCGCCCGCTGTTTTCGTCATATCCGTAGCAGACATTGCTCCAGGGGTCGAAGGCAATGTCTCCGAACAGCGGCATGCCGCCACCGCCACCGCTATATTGCAGGGAAGCACTTCCCATGAGTTTTGCTTTTCGCGAGCCCACATAGAGCGTTGCAATGGTTCCCGAGCGGCCGCAGATGACGTAGAGGCCGGAAGTGTCCACAGCTCCGGCTTCGTAGCTGCCGGGGGGAAGCGTGCCCTCAATGTCCATCACCGAGCCCTGACCGGTGGCATAGAGGCGAATGACCTTTCGCAGGCGATTGTCAAAGGCATAAATAAAATGATCGGCAAAGCGATAGCCCGTGGCATCCAGGCTGTCGCTGTGAATGCTGATGCTGTCGTGGGTCATGGTGGAATCGAAATCAATAAGGGTGATATAAGTGGAATCGCCCGGTGAAAAACGGGACATATAAAAATTGCTGACACAGGGGTATTCGTTCGGGCAGTCGCCTTTGATGATTTCTATCGAATCGCGCAGCAGGGTGCAGTCATTTTGAATGCCTTCCACGTAATAAGTGCCGAAGCCGTCAGGGGGCAGGTTGAGCAGTACATTGACGGCCACAAAGGACTCGAAGCTGTCGGGCCCCGTCCAGTGGTAGACCGTATTCAACGGGCCGGCTGCATTCAGCGTCAGATTGTCGCCTGCGCAGAGGGGCGGAACCGCAGCGATGAGGTTGCGATTGTCTTCCTTCGGGTAAATAAAAGTGTAGGTGCTGTCATCAATTTTGATGGTAGCCGGATCATCGGAATAGATGGTATCCGAAAAAAGATTGGGGAGGTCGCGCAGAATGCCCTGCGAACCGAGAGAAAAACCACCGCTCAGGGCCGGGTTCAAAGCCACCCGCACATCAATGATATTCGTATCCGGAGGGAGGATCATGTTTTCGATGCCCAGAAAAGAGGTGCCGGGTCCGCTGGAGGCGGCCATGCTGCCCCCTTTGAGGCTGCTGACCTGAACGATGGTAAAATCCGAAGGCAGCCGGTCGTAGAGGTCTACGTTGAAGAGGGTGTCGTTGAGCACATTGCGGATTTCGTAGCGCAGTGTAAAGGTGTCGCCCGGGCAAACGGAAGCCGGCAGCGAGCTTTTCCCCAACTTGATGGTATAGGGACAGGAGCAGCCGTCTTGGCGTCCGGTGGCGGGGCCGATGGCCACAAGCGTAGCCGCCCCTGTGGGGATATCGAAGCGGTACATCTTGCCGTTCATGTAGGAGTAGAGCTGGCCGTAAACATCGAAGAAAAGGGCCCCGGAGCCGGCATTGGGCTCGTAGGTGCCGTAGGCATTGACGGCTCCCGTCTGAGGGTCGATGGTGCAAAGCTTGCGCGTGTTGTAATCGTAGCCGTAAAGATTGGCATTGAAAGGATGATACGCCACATCATAAAAAGTGGGATTTCCGTTGACCCCGCCCGTGTAGTAGAGTTGCACATTTCCCAGCTGAATGGCTGTGGGGCCCGTCACATCGTAATGCACGATATAGGCCGGATTGCCGCCCACCAGACTGAAAATGCCACCGCTGTCCACATCGCCCGAGACATAGGCCCCCGGTGAGGGCAGGTTGGGGTTCCCCATCAACTGGTAATTGCCGTTTTTAAACATACGTATGATCTGATTCTGCGCGGTCTCCAGGCCGTAGATGAGGTTGTCTTTGCGGTTGTAGCCCACCGAATTGATGATGGCGCTGTAAAGCACAAAGGGCTGGAAAGTAACGAACTGGGTGATGACTACCAGCTGGAGGTCGGTCACACTCGAGCCCGAAGCATCGGTGGCAAAATAGTAGGAGCCGTCACACGTAAAGCTGTCGTTTTGCCCGTATGCCCGGCCGGGCACAAGCAGGCAGAAAAAGAGGATAATACGACCAAGGGTTTTCACGATAGGGGCGGCTTTGGAATAAATTTAAGCATTGAGGCTTAATCGGGGGCTTTTTGCAGAATTAAAAATGATTAAAAAGAAGATTTTCAGGTAATTGTGCCTTTGAAATGATCAGCTGCTTTCTTTCTCTTCCACCTTCAGAAGATAGCCCCTTGCTTCGAGCACGGTCACCGTTTTTCCTTTTTCGATGTATTCTCCGGCCGTGACGGCATCATAGACTTCATCGCCTATTTGCACCTTGCCTCCCGGTCGCAGGTCGGTCATGGCCGTACCCGTTTTTCCGCTCGGATTGTCCTTCATGAATAGGTCGGTTGTGTAACCGTGTTCGGCTTTTTCTTCATGGGTGAATACAAGGGCTCTCGTCAGCGGATTGCTGCGCAGGCGCGATCCGAGGAAAAAGAGCAGGGTTATGGTGGCGAGAAATGCAATCAGCACTACGGTGACGGCTTCGCTGATCTGTCCACCGGGGACACCCCGGAAGTCGAAACGTACATTCTGAACCAGGCTGAGCACCAGGCCGCCAAGGGTCAGGATAATGCCCGATATGCCGGCAATGCCAAAGCCCGGAATGACAAATATCTCAGCGGCAATCAGAATTATGCCGATGACAAAAATCAGGATTTCCCAGTTTTCGGCCAGGCCGTCAAGATAAAGCGGGGTGAAATAGAGCACGGCCGCAGTGATGGCGGCAATGAGCGGAAAGCCGATGCCGGGCGACTGCAATTCGAAGAAGATGCCGAAGAAAATAACGGTGATCAGCAGGCCGCTTACCACCGGATCGGTGAGGAAACGTATGATGCGGTCAATGCCCGTCAGGTGAAATTCCCGGACTTCCGCATTTTCCAGGTGCATGTATTCGAGGATGTCTTCTTCCCGCTCCACAATGCGTTCGCAGTATCCCAGGCTCAGCGCTTCTTCGGCCGTCAGGGTGAGTATTTTTCCGGAGTCGATGACACCCGGGATGTAAACATCCGGATTGACCATGGCCTCGGCTATGTCGGGGTCGCGGCCGGTTGACTGTGCCGTAGCCCTGAATTTTTCACGGAAATAGCTTTGATATTTTTCTCCGGCCGCGCCTCCTTCGCCCGTCACCACCACGGCCGCCCCGATGGTGGCTTCTTTTTTCATGAATATGCTGTCGCAGGCGATGGAAATCAGGGCTCCGGCCGATGCTGCATTGTTTTCAATAAAGACGAGCGTGACGGCATCGCTGTTGAGCAGGCGCGTGCGCATGCGGTCGGCCACATCCACGGCTCCTCCGTAGGTATCGAGCGTCAAAAGAATATAGTCGGCCTGCAGGGAGTCGGCCTCGTCCATCGCCCGGTTAAACTTGCGCTCGGCCGGTGACATGATGGCTTCGCGTATCGAAAAGCGATAGACAAGCACACTTGTATCGGGCGCGGCAGGAGCTTCCTGTGCCGCCAGCGATTGTACTATAAGCCCTACACTCAGCAGGGGAATGAGGATACGGAAGGCAATGGACTTCAGCACGCTGCGTTAATTTTAGGGTCAATTGGCATATGCCGCCTAAATTTACATGATTATGAAGCTTCTTACCGCTATTTTTCTGCTTTTCCTCGGCACGACTGAAGTTTCCGCCTCTCTTTCGCCCGATTCCATCAGCTATTTTATGCAAAACGGCATCCGTATAGTCATTCATGAGGTCGAAAAAGGGGAGACCCTCGAAGGAATTTCGCGCAAGTACAATGTGCCGGTTTCCGAAATTCTCAAATACAATCCCGGGGTGAAGAACGGCATTATCCGTGACGGGCAGATTCTGAAAATCCCCAGGATCAAAGGCGGGGAAGAAAGCGGAGCGCCCGCTTACCGGACTCATACGGTGAAAAAAGGAGAAACGCTTTACAGCCTTTCGAAAAAATACAACGTGCCCATCGGGCGCATTGTGAAAATGAACAGCGGCCTGAACCCCGATCGCCTGCGCGAAGGACAGCAACTAAAAATTCCGCTGGAAGGCAGCGGAAGAGGACAAAGTCAATACCAAACGGCAGAGGAGCAAGGCCCGGACACCAAAGAGGGCAAAGAGCCGGAAGTGGATAAAGACGAATACCGCTACCATGTGGTGGAGCCCGGAGAAACGATGTACCGGATTTCAAGGAAATACAAGGTGAAAGTGACGGACATCATGGACTGGAACGGATTGCAGTCTTTTGATATCGAAGCGGGGCAGCGCCTCATCGTGGGAAAAGTGAAAGAAGAAAAGAACGAAAAGGAAGGAGAGGAGGAAAGCGGAAGCGGGGAAATGAATAAGAAGGAGGAAGGAGGGCTGTCCGGTGTAAACGGGGAGGATGTGAAGTATGAAAAGGACGAAAGTTTCGAGGCGGCTGTCAATGAGTTGTCGCTGGAATACGAAGAGGTGAAGAGCCGCGGAAATTATAAGGAGGAGAGCGAAAAAGCCGTCACACGCTGGATGAAGGATGTGGAGGGTTTCCCGGCTTCCAAAGGCTATTTTGCTCTGCATCGTACGCTGCCCATCGGCAGCATCCTGCGGGTCGAAAATCCCGTAAACGGGCGCTATGTCTACGCCAAGGTCATAGGGCACCTGCCGCGAAGGGAAGAGAACAAGGACATACAGATGAAACTCCCCGAATCGGCCGGAAAGGAGTTGAAGGCATTTGATGACATTGCCCTGCTCAAAATTTATTATTTAAAGGAAAAAAAGGGCGGTAAATGATATTATATTTGCCGCCATGTGGTACAAAAACATCCTCGAGACCATCGGCAATACGCCTCTTGTCAGACTCAACCGGATTTGCAACGGGCTTCCGGGCGACTTTCTGGTGAAAGTAGAATCCTTTAATCCGGGCAACTCGGTGAAAGACCGCATGGCGGTAAAGATCATCGAAGATGCCGAAAAGGCGGGCCTGCTCAAACCCGGGGGCACCATTGTGGAGGGCACCTCGGGCAATACGGGCATGGGACTGGCCCTCGTGGCCATTGTCAAAGGATACAAGTGTGTATTTACGACCAACGACAAACAGTCCAAAGAGAAAGTAGATATTCTGAAAGCCCTCGGAGCGGAGGTGATTGTCTGCCCTACCGATGTGGCGGCCGATGATCCGCGCAGCTACTATTCGGTAGCGAAAAAAATAGCAGCGGAGACCCCCAATGCCTTTTATGCCAATCAATATCACAATCTGAGCAACCGCCAGGCGCACTATGAGTGGACCGGCCCGGAAATATGGGAGCAGACGGAAGGGAAGATCACGCACTTCATTTCGGGAGTGGGCACCGGAGGCACCATCAGCGGGGTGGGGCGCTACCTCAAAGAGAAGAATCCGGACATTCAGATTCTCGGCATTGACGCATATGGCTCGGTGCTGAAAAGCTATCACGAAACGGGTGTCTTTGACGAAAGCAAAATTCACGCCTATGTGACCGAAGGCATTGGAGAGG
>JALSIH010000200.1 GCA_026981615.1 Chitinophagales bacterium | reverse complement strand
ATTTCTTTTCCTGATAGGCGATCTCGCCCAGCCAGAAATAGGCACGGGCCTGCAGGCCGGCATCCGTTGCCTGTTGCAGAGATTTGCCGAAATATTGCCGCGCCTTTGCGTATTGCCGGTTGTTGTACATCTCCACGGCCCGGTAAAAACTGACTTTTTGATAGGCTTCCTTCAGCTTGGGTGTCAGCTCGCCCATGCTCTCAATGCTTTCCATGGCTTCCTGGTAGTTGCGTGTGCTCAGAAACATATCCGTCAGCAGTTCCCGGGCATCATTGATTTTATCCGAGTCGGGATATTTGCCGATGAACTCCTTGAGCGACTTGATGGCTGTGCCGTGGATGCCCAGTTCGAAACTCACTTTGGCAAAATTGAAGAGCGCATTTTCGGTGATGAAGGGATCGGCATGAAGGCCTGCTGCCTCTTCGAAGGCGTTGCGGGCCTTGCGCTTGTCGCCCGTTTTCAGGTAGCAGTTGCCCATCAGGTAGAGGGCATTCTGGCCGAGGGCATCTTTCTCGCGGGCCAGTTCCGAAAAGTTGCGAATGGCATCCTCGCATTCGCCCAGCTTGTATTGGGCATAGGCCAGCTGATAAATGTCTTCCTTGCTCATGCGCTTGCTGCTCTCTGAGTAATAAGCCAGATAGGGCAGCGCTTTTTCGTAATCACCCTTTTGAAACCAGGTCTTGCCCAGCAGTTGGTTGATTTCGGGATAGTATTTCAGCTTCTTGTCTTCCAGCAGGGGCGGAATGTATTGCAGCAGTTCATCGTAGTTGCCCTGCTGGTAGTAAATGGAGGCAATATAATACGGCACCACGCGACCGAAATAGGGGTCTTCCTGTACTTTTTTGAAGTCGCTGAGCGCTTCGTTGTATTTTCCTTTTTCAAAAAGGATAAATCCGTGATAATAGTGGGCCGGGTAGTAATATTTTTTGCTTTGCTTGGCCCGGGCAAAGAGGGGAAGGGCCCGGTCCATCTTCTTCTTGAAAAAATAGGAATAAGCCAGCCGGAACTGATAGTCTTCGCGCTCTTCGCTGTCGAGATCGTAGCTGCTTACCTTTTCGAAATAGCGGATGGCATCGTTGAATTTCTTTCTGTGAAAGTAATGGCTGCCAAGGAGGAAACAGGCCATGTTGTTGCGGGCCGTGGCCGTGTGGCGCTGCAGGAAGCCCAGCATCAGTTTCTCACCGTCCGGGTTCAGCAGTTCGAGTGCCGCCCAGGCCCTGTAAAACTCCGCATTGACGGCCATCTCCGCAATCCGCTCGTCCCGGCTCTCGCCTGCTTTTTTCATCAGCTCCCCGAAGGCGATCCGTGCATTCACATAGTCGGGCAACTCGAAGAGCTCCAGCGCCTTCTCATACTCTCCCGACAGGCTCCGGTAATATTGCGTCTCCTGGCTGTATCCCATCCACCCGGCCGACAGGAGGAGTCCCAGCATAATCAGTTCTTTCATAAGAAGTTTGTGCTTATGACCTTAAAAAAATAAAAGCAAATAAATCAGAAGGTAAAGTTAAAACCAATAGCAGGAAGTATGGGGAGTTGATTGACTCGTTCATATCTAACTCTGTCAAAATAAAAAATATTGTCCCTGTTGTACACATTGGTGATGCTGGCCAGCACTTGCAGGCGATTCTTGCTGTTGATGTGGATAGTTTTTTTCAGGGAAAGGTCGAGGCGGTGGTAGTAGGGCAGGCGTCCGGCATTCAGGTTTTCGTCATAGACAATGCCCAGAAGGCCGTTTTGAGTGAGGTAGTCGGTGCTGATGCCGTCACTGAAATCGAGCTCCTCATAGAAAGCCTGTGTGAGCGTAAACGGAAAGCCGCTGCCGAGGTTCCAGCGGGTACTTATCTCCCAGCTGCGGTCGCGGCCAAACTGGTAGGAAGCCACGAAGTTCAGGTTGTGCCTCCGGTCGTAGTGGGGCGGATAGACCTGCACTCCGTCAAAACGGGTTACATAGCCAAAGGAATAGGCCACCCAGATAAACCACTCTTTGCTTTCGTAGCGCAGCAGAAAATCGAGGCCGTAGGCATCGCCCGTTTCCACCATGTAGTTGGGGTCGCGGATGAAGACCTTGTTGCGGTTGAGGTTGATCAGCTGCGTAAAATTTTTATAATAAGGCTCCACATTCAGGGTGATGCGTTCCGAGAAATCCATTTCCACACCGGCTATCAGGTGGTAGGCTTTTTGAAGCTTGTGGTTGGCATTTTCCCCGTTGGCATTTTTCAGTTGCTCTTCGGGGCCCGAAAGGAAACCGGTAAAGAGATTGACCACATCGCGGTCAGACCTGGTGCTGATGAGGTTCTGCGAATAAAATCCACCGGCAAATTTGAATCGCAGCCAGTCGCGGGCATTGTATTTGATACCCAGGCGCGGCTCGGGCGACACGTTGTTGAGCGAGGCGTAATATTGAATGCGGAAACTCGGCTCGATGACCAATTTATCAAACTTCTTGCGATAGAGCACGTAGCCACCGATCTCGGTCGTATTCTGATTTTGGTCAAGTTTGATACCCAGGCGGTTGAAAAACTCAAACTTGGTTGAAAATCCGTTGATGTCCACTCCATACTTCACCATGCCGTTTTTTGGCAGAAAATAGGTAAAATCCATGCCCAGATTGAATCCGCTGATGGAGCTGAAGCGCGGCTTTTCATCGGCTTCGCTGAGGTTGATGCGGTAATCCGAATAGTCGATATTGCCGCTGATCAGGGTTTCGGAGGCTCCGGGCACGACCGTAAAGCGCGCACCAAGGCCGGTTGAGTTCCACTTGTAATCGGCCACTCCCTGAAATTGCACTTTGTCGCCAAAATTGAAAGCCTTGACGGAGAACTGGCTGCCGTTGGCGGCATTGAAAGAAATTTTACCGAATATGTCGTTGAAAGTATAGGGCAGCACTTCGTTGTTTTCGTCCGGAAACTGGTCGGCATAGCTGTAAAGCACCTTGCTGCTTTCTTTCAGATAGGAGGTCTTCCCGGTGATGAGGTAGGATATGCTGGAGCCGTTGTCGCCCAGTTTCTGAATGGGCCCTTCGAGCAGTACCTTGGTGATGAAGGGATTGGCACTGACGATGCCTGCAAACTCTTTTTTGTTGCCGTCACGGGTCGTTACGTCCACCACGGCCGAGACCCGCCCTCCGTACTCGGCATTGAAGCCGCCCGTCAGCACTTCCACATTGCGAATGGCTTCGGTTTCGAATACCGAAAAAAGGCCGATGGAGTGAAAGGCATTGTAGAGGGTCAGCCCGTCCAGCACCACCATATTGTGCACCGGAGCACCGCCCCGGATGTAAATCTGTCCGCCCTGGTCGCCTGTGGTCACCACACCGGGAATGATCTGCAGATACTGCGCAAGGTCGGCTTCGCCTCCCATCGAGGGTATCTTTTTGATGTCACGGGCATCCACTTTGACCGTAGAGATGAGCACTTCCGATTCGCGCTCGAGGCGACTTGAATTGATATTAACGGTTTCGAGGCGCAGGCTGCTTTTGCCGATAAGCAATTGCTGGCTGAGCTTTTGCCCGTTGCGGAGGACGATATCGACCCGAGCCGTATCGTAGCCCACGCCCGTAGCCATGAGCACATAGGCACCCGGTTTTACGCCCGGTATCGAATAAAAGCCGTTGGCATCGGTGACCGCTCCGTAGGTCGTGCCTTCAAGATACACATTGGTGAAGAGCAGCGGCTCTCCGTTCTCTTTGTCATATACATATCCGCGGACGGTGGCACTGCCCTGGGCACGGAGGACGCTGCCGGCAGCTATGAAAATCAAAGCCAGGAAGATGATTTTTTTCATAAGGGGCGTAAAGGTCGCTAAATGATTGAATACGGCACGGGCAATTTCCCGGGCGCATGTAAAAGCGATGTAAAAATATGACAATTGCTCCAAAAATCAGGGGGCTTTCTCCGGCTTCGGTTTCCGGCTTCCTGCTTGCCGGTAATAAAGGGTCAGACTGCCCGCAGCTTAATTGCTCACGTAGAGAGTGTCGCCCGCTCTTTCGATGTCCGTGGGGCTCTGAAATCCGCGGGTCAGCGTTTGATTCCGATTGCCTTCGAGATCATAAACCAACACCCGGTTTCCTTCAAAATCTGCGATGAACAATTCCTGCCCGCTTACTTTCAGTCCGGCTGCCACACCTATGCTGTCGTCCCGGCCGATCATGCGTTTGAAATTGCCAAGCAAGTCGAAGACCTGCACACAGTTGTTGTAGGCATCCGCTACATAAATCCGTCCTTCGTGCATATCGACATCGGTGGGATAGTAGAGCTCACCGCTGTCGTGCCCTTCGGTGCCGATGCTGAAGCTGCCGCGCGGACTCTGAACAAGGATGCGGTGATTGTAAAAATCCACCATCACAAGGGTATCGTCTATAACCGCGATAGCGGCAAGGGCATCGACTTGAGCAATAGCCCGCTGATGCGTTAGGCGGGCGTATTCATAAACACGCAGACTGTCGCTCGTGTATTCGGGTATAAATAATTTCCCCGCTCGGGCCGCCATGTGCATGGGCCGCTCCAGGCCGGACAGGCTTGTCACGATGCGGCCCCGGCTGTCTACTTGCAGCACCCGCTTGTGATCGGGGTCCGGGAGCCAGAGTTTGCCATCGGAAATTGTGATCCCCAGCGGATGAACCCCTTCGATTTCGATGATCCGCCCGAAAACCCAGCGTTCCGTTTGAACGGGACGGATTTCCTTCCTGCTGCAGGCGCTTATCAAAAGGGCCAGCAGCGCTATCAGTGAAATGCGTTTAGCGTTCATCTTCCTTCTTTGCTTTGATTTCCGAGAAGCTGATTTTCCCCGGAACAAAGCCCGCATCTTTTACAATTTTCTCCAGTTTTTCTTTGGAAGGCTGCTTGTCTTTTGTCACAATAAAGGTGGCTTCTCCGGCCTGAAGGTCGATAAACACCTCTTTGGCTCCGTCTATTTTTTTTAGTTTCTTTTCCAGGCCGTAGGTGCAAAAAGGGCAGGAAAGCCCATCGACTTCCATCCGGACGAAAACCTTTTGAGGAGCTTCCTGAGCGTGTATCCGGGTGTCTGAAAGTAAGAACAATGTCAGCCATGTCAATGCAAGAAAGGAATAGGATTGAATTCTGTATTTCATAATCTGTTTTTTTGAGGTTAAATGTGCACTTCGAGAGTAAGTTTGAAGTTTCTTTCGATTTTAGGGGCATAGGCCGCGTTCCACAGCCCGTATTGTATGCCACCGCGAAGCGCATAATTTCGGTAGGTCAAAAAGAAACTGGGGGCCAGCGCAAAATTGCCGCCTCCGCTTTCCTCCGAGTTTTGTCCGTTCTCGCTACTGCGGGCAAACACGTTGCCGCTGGATTCCAGAAAGAAAACGATGTCGGGCTTGTAATAATTGACCTTGTAGGGGCGATAGCCGATACTGAAATTATAGATCATGCGATGACCGGGAGCACTGCCGTTGCCGCCCATACGGAGGCCGTATCCGGCACTTGCAAACCAATAGAGGTGCAGGGCCTCCTGCCCGGTGGTCACGGCCATGCTCAGCAAAGAACCCCGGCCGTCCGCAGGCATTTCCAGCCGGGTGATCAACGAGGCCTGGTGGCTGATGCCTTTGCCTGCCTTCAACCAGAAACGGTACTTGCTCCTCAGCCCGGTGCCCGAGATGCGGTATTCGCCATCCGTGGTGGACCAGGGCAGTTCGGCAATCAGGGTCCAGTTGCGCGTAAGTCCGTATCCGAGGGCATATTCGCTTTCAAATTCATTTTGATTCCATTTCAGGGTCAGGTGGGGGGCGAATCCGCCTTTAAAAAGTACATGGGGACCAAAGCCGTAGAGCGGTTCATGGGCTTGTGCCGCATAGGCAACTCCCCAAAGCAAGAGCAGGAAAAATATTCTTTTTTTCATTCCTTGTGCTTTTTCTTGTTAAAAATAAAAGGCAGGGCGCACCCGGTTTCAGGCGGCCTTGCATGCCGGAGATTCGGAAAAGAGCACGGTTTTCAAAAAAGAAAGGACTGCGTATATACCGGGAGATGCCGGTAGATAAGCGGGGGAGAGTGAGATGTGTTTTCTATGAATGAGGGCGGAGAAAAGCCACGGGCCGAAAGGCTGCTGCCGCTATTGCTGCAGAAAAGAGGCTGCACGAAGGAAAGGGGAGGGAGCCCCTGCTTTTTTACCGGCAATTCGCTTTTTATGTCCGCTTTGACGTATTCCTTTTCCGTGCGGCAAAATCCCCCGGGTTCGTTGCTTTGGGCACAACAGGGTGTGGGCTCCGTCAGCACATGTATCGACTGCAAATGCGGGCCGCAATAAAAACGGGTAATGGTAAAGCCGGTGCTGCCTGCAAGGAGGAGCACGGCCAGTAAAAGAATGCCGCTGCGTGTCAGGATTTTCATCATTCTTGCCCTAAAGATAAAGGATAAAACAAAAATAAATTGTCGGAAGGGAGACAGGCCGAAAAACAACAAGCCCCGCGCGGGACAGGGCTTGTCGTCATTGATAATTTCCCGGAAAATCCGTCAATGCGTATCTTGACCGGATGGGATAACATGTTATTACGGCTTAATACGTGGCTGAAAAGAAAATGTTGTTTGCCCGGGAATGAAAAATGAGGGATTCATCGGCTTTTTATCGGGGGCTGTGTGTAGAAAGTATTTTGACCTTTTATTATTATAAAATAGATCCCCGGGGCCGGATCAGATAGATTGATTTCCATACGCTGTGGGCTGGCGGTCCAGCAGATGAGCACTTGGCCCGATGTGCCAATCTTTCGAAGGTAAATCAGATCAGTTTTAAAATATTTTTGCGGAAAAGGCGGATCGAGAATAGGGTCATCAGCACTCCGATGCCCGTGAGCACCGCAATGCGGGGCAGGATTTCGATAAGCGGGAGGCCCCGCCAGAAGATGTCGTAAAAACCCTGAATGCCCCAATAATTGACACTGAAATAAGCAATCTTCTGCATAATGGAGGGCATGAAAAAGAGAGGAATCATGCTGCCGCCAATGGCCGACATGATGAGGATGATCAGCGTGCTCAGGTTTTGTGCCTGCTGCCGGGTTTTGGAGACGGCCGCCAGAAATATGCCGAAGGCCGAAACGGCAAAGGCCGTGGCCGCGATCATCAGGAGAAGGGCCGGGATGTTCATGCTCAGATTCAGGCCGAAGACCAGACGGGCAAAGAGAAACATGACCAGCAGTTGAACGATGGAGATAAAATAGGCAAAGAGCATCTTGCCGTAGAGGATGCTGTTGCCGGAGAGCGGAGCGACCAGCAGTCGCCTGAGGGTGCCGCTTTCCTTTTCTTCGAGGAGGCTGCTGCCGAGGCCGGCCACGCTGAAGAGGAGCATCATGATGGCCGTGCCCGCCACGGCCTGCACCAGTCCGGGACTGTTTTCATCTTCCCGTTCGCCCTGCACCGAGTTCAGCTTCAGGGCCGAAGTCTCCGCTTCACCTCCCGCGGCTACATTGTCAGACAGGGCATCTTCCAGAATTTTCCGGCGCAGGGCCGGATCGAGGTCGGGAAATTCTTTCGCGAGATAGTCTTCGATGCGCTTCCTGATCAATTCCTTTCCGAAGGAGGAAAACAACTTGCTGATGATCAGCGGCTGCAGCAGGCCCACTTCCATTTCACGCAGCTCGTCATAGAGGAGCTCGGCCGGCAGGGACTTTCCGGCAAGCAGTGAATCCTGAAATCCGGCATGGAGGATCAGCAGGGCAGGGTAGTCACCGTGCCTTACGAGGGCCAGTCCTTCCGCACTGTCGCAAAGTCTCAGCGTCAGCGCATCGACCGAGTCGAGGCCGGTGATGACGGCCCGGCTGGCATCGCTGCTGTCGAGGTCGCTCAGCAGCAGGGAAATGCTGCGTGAGCGGCTGCTGCTTTTGCCCATGTTGCCGTAGGCCAGCGCAAAGAGGGTGATGAGCGCTATGGGCAGCAGGAAGGTGAGCAGCACCGAGCGCCTGTCTTTCAAAAATATCTTCAGATCTTTTAAAAATAAGACAATCATATTCTAATCTCTTAATGCCGTGCCGGTTAGTTTGAGAAAAATGGATTCGAGGTGGGCCCGTTCGCTCTCGATGCTTTCGATCTGCCCGCCCGCTTTCTGAACGGCTGCTATGATTTGCGGCAGTTCCTTTCCGATGTTCTGACATTCTATTTCCAATTCTCCTTTTTGCTCATCCACGCGCAGCGCCTTCAGGCTTTCGGCAATTTGGGGCAGCAGCGCCCTCTGTGACGGGGCCAGGCGAATGCGCAGTATGTCGGTGATGCCGCTGATCTTGCGCAGCTCTTCGAGGCTGCCGATGGCGGCAATGCGGCCCCGGTCGATAATGGCAATGCGCTCGCAGAGGCGCTCGGCTTCTTCCATGTAGTGGGTTGTATAGACGATTGTCTTGCCGGCCGCATGGAGGGCTTCGATCACCTCGAAAACATGGTTGCGGCTCTGCGGGTCAACTCCCACCGTGGGCTCGTCCATGAGCAGCAACTGCGGATCGTGGAGCAGGGCGCAGGCAAGGTTGACCCTGCGTTTCATGCCGCCCGAATACTCCGACACCGGATCGCGGGCCCGTCCGCTCAGGCCCACCAGTTCCAGCACTTCGGCAGCCTTGTTTCGCAGCCGTGCCCGGGGCATGCGGTAGAGCCCGCCCCAGAAAAGGAGGTTGTCCAATGCACTCAGCTTTTCATAGAGGGCGATCTCCTGCGGCACCACCCCTATTTTCATTTTGACGCCCTGCACATCGGAATAAAGGGGCTTGCCGTCAAAAAGCACTTCTCCGCTGTCGGGCCGCAGCAGGGTGCTCAGGATGTGGATGCTGGTCGACTTGCCGGCACCGTTGGGGCCCAGCAGGCCGAAGATTTCCCCTCTTCGGATATGAAAGCTGACATCCTGAAGGGCATGTATTTCCCCGAATGACTTTGAAATATTTTCTACCGTGATCATGCTGTATTTGCTTACAAGCTCCGGTACTTCCGGGCGCAACGGCAAAGATAAGGGCAAATTGCAAATCCGCCCGGCTGCCGGGATTTGCGTCCTGACGATCGCTACGCTCTGTCAGGATCTTCGAAAGCATGCTTGAACTTTTGAGTTTCCCGGATTTGTTCCATCCTTTGGCACATTCCGATCCAATGAAATGAGCATCGTGACGACAAGCTCAGGGTGACAAAGCACCAATCACCAACCACCAATCAC
>JALSIH010000199.1 GCA_026981615.1 Chitinophagales bacterium | reverse complement strand
ATGAAAGATTTTCAAAAAAGGACCCGGAATATCAGTCTCCAAAACGGATAAAGAGAATTACCATGATAACTAAAACAATCGTTATCGCGTAGTAATATCTTTTTTCTTTGGTCTTGCGATACTGCACATACAATATAAGATTAACACTATTTCCAATAAAAAAATGAGGAGTGTATTGATCATATCTTATTTCTTGCCGTTTCAAGCTTTTCCGGAGTTGTTCCGAATAACTTTTTAGAGCCATAAAAATAAATCAAAAAACCGGCACAATGCCCGGATCTAAAAACAATAGAACATCCCTATGTGAAACACCTGCCGGCAAAAAAGTCTGAATTGCCAGCGGGACAAATCCAACTTTAGTTGGTACAGAAAAACAGTCCTTTCAAGCGCACCGCCGATATTTTAAACCTGATTGTTTTACGCAAATTCGTCATAATGCCAAATGGTGCCAAAGCATTTACTCAGCCTCAAGGTCTGTTAGTCTTAGATTAATTTTCGTTTTCTTGTTTTTCAGTTCGTTAAGAGTCTGTTTAATATGATACGCCACTTCCAACTTTAAAAAGGGTGGTACCAAATCCTTTAAGTCCAAGTCAAAAAGCCGATGAAGTACTATTATATCATCTCGTGAGAACGGGCGTACACCATTTATTAATTCGGACATATAATTGGGCCTGTGCCCCAGAATTTTTGCTAAATCCTGTTGGGCAATTCCGCTTTCTTTAAGCTTCTCTCTAATTAGTTCTTTCCGCTTCTGTATAAATTTACTTTCCAAATAAACAATCTTCTCTGCATTATCACTTTCCCTTATTTGTTTACTGCTTATTCCGGCCTCATCTTGCCAATGCGCTTCTTCGTACTGCTTTATCAAGGCCTTCAAGTGTTGTTTTGCAGTTATCAGGGATTTATCATCCCTAAGCATCCATCTCAATCTACCATAAATTGAAATGGCCTTTTCGTACTCCAGTTCACTACTCAGCTTATCCAGTTTTAAGATATTATCTATTTCCAAACCTTCCATGAATTTATTAATTTATTTTGCCGTGATTCCTTAGCCAGGTTTCTATTGTTTTTTTATTTCCCTTAAATGTCTTGTCATATTCTGAATGGCTGCCTACCCAAAGTATTTCTGCTTCCTGTTCCTCAAATACGATTAAAATCATTGTTCTGTGAACATTAATATTAAAAAAGTAAAAATTATCGCTGTGAACCCTGTCCGCATCCGGACGGGCTTTAATTATGTCCATTTTATTTTCCCATTCCGAATCTTCAATGTCAGCAATTAACTTGTCAATTGCCCTTAACAGTTTAATATTTCCCTGATTTTTTCTTTTCAGTTTTAGTAGCTTACTTCTGTGTAGTAAATCCAAATTACCCAATCAATTTTAGACAAAAATACAAACCTTGTTCCAATTTATATGGAACTATAGGGTTTTTTATTCTATCTCTTGTCCGGGGTACCCCAAATCGCTTGTTAAGCTATTCATCGCGACCCTGTTAAAAAAAGATTTATCGGCTCTCAGTTGCTGTGCGAGTTAAAGGCAACAGCGCCAGATGACAAAAAGCCTGCAAGTCCTTATTTTTAACCCATGGCGAGCGATAAGCGCAGGGAAAAGGATTACAGAATAAAAAAAAGCCACCGCCTTCTGGCCGATCTCCTCTTCGGAGGCATGAGCAGGCTCTACGGCATCCGGGCCGAAATTCCGGAAGAAGTGCGCCAGCTCAGCGGGCCCTTTCTTTTTCTGGCCAATCACGTGGGCACCTACGAACCCTTTCTTTACTATTACTTTCTGCAAAAGCCCATTCACTTTGTCGCTTCGGAAGGGGTCATGCAGGACCCTTTTATGGCCTGGCTTTTAAAAGGATTCGGAGTCATTGCCAAGAAAAAAAACAGACGCGACTCCAAAGTGATACGCGAGATGCTGCAGCTGAGCCGCGCGGGCCATTCCATCGGGCTCTTTCCGGAGGGCAACCGCACCTGGACGGGCAACACGCTCTATTACGAGCCCTCCATTGCCAAGCTGATAAAAAGAATGAACGTCCCGGTGATCACGGCCCGCTCAAAGGGCATGCTGCTCTTTAACCCCCGCTGGGCCGGGCGTCTGCGCAAAACCCCCGTACGGCTCGAGTATCGTCTGATTTTCGACCGCGAGGGCATAGCCGCCTCGGGCGAAGATGAAATCTATGAAAAGATCAGCAGGGCCCTTGCCCACGATGAATGGGAATGGCAGCGCAGCAAGCGAAATCGCATCAAAAGCCGGCACCGGGCCGAGTACCTCGAAACTTTTCTTTTCCTCTGCCCCCGCTGCGAGCACACCGGCAGTCTCCGTTCCCGGGGAAATGAAGTGCACTGCAAGCATTGCGGCCTGCATATCCATGTGGATGAATACGGATTTTTCCAATTCGAAGCGGGCAGCAAGAGGCGCTTCGGCAATGCCCGCGACTGGTTTGCCTGGCAAATGGGGGCTTTTGAAAAACAGCTGAATCATGCTCTTTCGCGCAAGGTTTCGGAGCCGCTCTTTATCGACCCCTCCATGCATTTTTTTGAGTTTGGCAGCGATAAGGTAAAAAAATACGGCCCGGCCGAAGTACGTACTTACATCGACCGCATCGAAGTGCACCCCGAAAAGGGAGGGGCCCGTGTTTTTCGTTTTGAGCATATCGATGCCATCAGTACCGAACTGCACGAGCGCCTCGAACTGCATGCCGGAGGCAGATCATTCAGGCTGCACGGGAGAAAGCCCGGGGTTTCTTCCCTGAAATACGAGATTGCGGCCAACATCATCTGGAAAAAGCAGGGCAGCGAGCACAAACTCTCGGCCTACCTGAAATCCTTTTTCCAAAACGGACAGCAGCCGGCCAACGAAGGCCGGCCACCATCCGGTGCCTAAAGTTGCTGAAATTCGAACTGCGGCACACCCTTGCGCCCGTTCTCATCATAATAGCCCGTAAAGCGAAGCTTGTAATAATAGCCGGCCGCATCGCGGATAATGTAATTCCGCCCCGGCACAATGCTGTATTGATTGCTGTTGAAGTCATAGCGTTTCCAGTCATAACCGATGACATCGCGGGCACGCGTGAATTCAAATTCATCCATCATTTCCCGTGTAATTTCCGCGAATGAGTGCAGCGAGTCGCGGGCAGCCAGAGTGCGCCAGGGGTTGAGCAGCACCCCGTTGACGAGATACGGAAGACTGTCGCCATCCACAAAAAAGATGCGCAGGTGCTGCGTGAAGAGGATATCCCAATTTTCTTTCGGAGCCGACACGGATTCGGCTTTTTTCATTTGCAGCAGGCTGATATATTGAAAATAGCGCCCGGTATCGCCAAGCGAAACACGCAAATGATGCACTTCGGGCAAGTCCGGATTCGCAAATCGAAGGCCCAGCGTATCCCCGTCCCACGATTCAAATTGCAGCTTCCGGTAGCCCGGAGACGAGGCATCGGGCCGCACGCCCATATCCAGCATAAAAATCTCGCGGCTGAGTTTGCCCTGTTTCCATATCTCTCCGATGACCGCTCCCGAAAGCCCTCCGGACGGCTGGTCCCATTTAAAGTCCAAGTCCTCCGCCCGCAGGAGCGTGTCGAAACGGCTGCTTTGCGTCCGTGCGGCCATCATGGCCCGCGAGGAATTGAGCCATACCGTCAGGCTGCTGTCGCTTCGTGCGATGGCCAGGTCCCAGTCCATGCGTTCATTTCTTCCGCTCACCGCGCCCTCGCTCAGGTCATAATAAATCTGAAAGGAATAATTGTCGCCCAGGTCCACCCTGTCGCTTTGCACCGGTCCGGCTTCATGCGGGGTCAACGGAACTTCGCGCTGAAAACAAGAGGAAAAAACAGCGGCAATGAGAAGGAGAAAGCCGGGAAGAAATCGATGCATTGTCATTTTTACCAATTTATTTTCAGATTCAGAAAAAAAGAACGTCCGTAGCCCACGGCCTGCCGGCCACCGGCAGTGCCATGCACGGCTGTGGAAATGCGTGCTTCCACATCGCGCAGGTCAAAGAGGTTTTTAATGCCGGCTTGCAGGCGCACGCGTTCATTTACAAAAGAGCGGCTGATGCTGATATCCGCCATGTGATACCCGGCCAGATAGTCGCTTCTCAGCTCCCGGTTTTCATCTCTGAGGAAATAGAGGCGTCTTCCCGTGTATTTGTAATAAAACTGCAGGTCGAGCCCCGAATGCGCTTCATGAAATTGCCCGTTCAATGTAAATTCCGGAGAAGGAGTGAAGGCGGGCACTGTGTCTCCTTCCAAATCCGGTCGTTGGTACTCCAGGCCTCCGCCTGCCCTGAGTTGCAGCTTTTCCGTGCGATAGGCAAGGGAGACATTGCTCCCCATAAAGCGCATGGCCCCGCTGTTCTCGTAGCTGTACGAGCTTCCGCCCAGAGAAGAGAGCACAATCCGGTTAAAAAAATCGATGTAGTAAGCCGTCCATTCACTGCGGATCACACTTCGCTGAAAAGCTTTTTTATAGCTCAGAGCGATATTGTAGTTGTTGGATTTTTCGGCCTTCAGTGCCGGATTGCCCCGGATATCGTGATTGACATCCACAAACTCCAGGTTGAGCTCTTTGAGGGACGGAGCTCTGAATCCCCGGGCATATGCCATGCGCAATATCAGCTTTTCGGAAAGGCGCCAGCGCAGGCTGATGCCCGGCAGCAAAGGGGAGGAATAGCGCGTATTGAAGGCCTGGCGCAGCCCGGGTTTGACGGCCAAAAAGGAAAGGGGCGACCAGCGTGCACTGGCAAAAAGGGCATAATCTCCGATGGACTGCCGGCCACCGGCCAGCCGTTCTCCCTCGCCCGTCTCCAGATTCAGGTCGCTGCCCAGTTCGAATTGCCAGGGCGCATCGTCTTTGACATGGCGATATACGGCCCGCAGCATATAGCGATCAAAACGGGTGCTGTCCTGATCTCCGGGTGTGCGGGTCAGGGTCTCGTTCAGGCTGACAAGGTCTTTGAAATAGCGGTTGCGGATTCTTGAATATACATTGTAGGCACCCTGAACTTCCAGACCGTACACTTTCCCGCTTTTTTGGAAATGAACACTATTGTCAAAGCGATTCGTCCGGTAATAATGGTCAAAAGCCGTTTCAAAATAGGGAGCCAGGGGAGCACCGCGATCGAGAATGAGCTCGCGAAACCAGGCCGAACGAAAGCGAATTTCCGCCCCGGCCAACGAGCGCTGCCACTGAAGGCTGCCGAAATACTGCTCTTTGGGGTTCCATGTTTTTTTGCGTGAATCCGGATCGGCCGACCAGCCTGCAAAAAAATTGC
Source organism: Chitinophagales bacterium (assembly GCA_026981615.1). GTDB lineage: Bacteria > Bacteroidota > Bacteroidia > Chitinophagales > S012-47 > S012-47. Next base: position 37,240 of record JALSIH010000199.1, on the reverse strand, counting down.
GCCCGCTGTGCAGCTGCAGATTGTTTTTCCCGAGGCCAAAACCGGCTCCTCCGTCTATGTTGTAATGAAAGCCCGCTTCTCCGTAGAGATGGACAAAAGCCGAAGGTTTTTTTCCGGGCTTTTTTGTGATAAGATTGATCGTGCCGGCCAGGGCATTGCTGCCGTACTCAATGCTGAGGGGGCCTTTTATCACCTCCACGCGTTCGATTTCATTGAGGTTGATCTGTCCCGGATCAAGGTTGCCGTTCAGCCTTCCGATCAGCGGTATTCCGTCAATGAGAATCTTGACATTCTGCCCGCTCATACCGTTGACACTCAGTGAGGCGCCCAGCACATTGTCGCGCGATATGCGGATATTCATCTGATCGCGCAGCAGGTCTTCGAGGTTCACCGCAGCCCGCGAATCAATGTCTTTCCTCGTTAGTACGGCAAGCGGCACCATTGATTTTTCCGGGCTTCCGGGCCGGTATTGAGCCGTCACCACCAGGGGCTGCATATCTACGGCTTGCGGCCTGAGATAGTAAATACTCAATTCTTCCTCTCCGGACAGCGTATCCGTGACGGGAGCAAATCCGGTGTAGCTGATATGAAGGAAAACACGGCCGTCAGCCGGACAAATTGCACTCCCCTTGCTGTCCGTGACGACCGTGTATGACTCCCCTCTGCTGCTCTCCGCGGGTTTGAAAACGACATGGGCATAGGGCAGGGGACACCCGTCCTCTGAAGAGCGCACCTCTATCCGCTGCGCCCGCCCGGCAAGCTGAACAAAAATGAATAGCAGCAGGCAGGCTATCTGCACAAATGAGGGCATCCCTTTCATTTTCAAATCCCCGTTCTTTGATCTTCTATTTCCTTACAAAGAGTTTTCTGCTTATAATTTCTCTTCCATCATCCAAAAGCAGAAGATAGGCCCCGGCCGGCAGCGAAGCGATGGATAGTTCCAGTCGCTGCATGCCGCTGTTCAATCCTTCGAATGATCTTGTCAAAAGCGTTTTTCCGTGCATGTCCGCAATTTGCAAAAGCACTTTCTCCGGGGCCCGTTTCCATGCCATCATGAGGTAGAGACGCCCGGATGCCGGATTGGGGAAAAAGTCAAAGGCATCGTTGTTTTTCTCTTCCCCGAGTCCCGTACTTGTCGTCAGTTTTTTCAGATTGAAAGTTATATTTCCGCTCGAAGCCCCCTCGAATGCGGTAAAAATGAGGCGGTAGATGCTGCTGTCGGAGCTCATCAGCCAATAAAGCGTGGAGTCTTCTATCTCATATTGAAAACTTTGCGGATCAAAAGATTTCCAGTCGTAGCCCACGCCCGAGATATTCTCGCTAAAGCGGTAAGACCGGTAATCGGCCGCTGCCGTATCCACGGGCCCGGCCTTGGCCACGAGGATATCTCCGGAGCTCAACACTCCGGTAACCGGATAAAAAACACCGGGAGCAAGCTGAGCACTGTACTTGGTAAAGAGCAGGTCCCATTCCTCTGCCGGAGGGTCGAGGTCGAGGCTGCGCATCGAGCGCAGGTCATAGTAAAAGAAACGCTTGCCTTGGTAGTCGCTTTTGCGTATCTGAAATGTTGTGTCCCGGCTGTTGTCGGGGTTGGCCAGGCGGATGGTATAGGTGTCACCGCTGTCGAGGCGCTTTATCCATATTTTTTTAAGGCTGCCGTCAAGAAGACGGATAAAGAAAATCCGCTTGCCGATCAGAGTGCCCCCGCCTGCATAGAGGCCCCATCCGTAATCGGGGTGCCCTCCGTGGCCATAGTTAAAAGCCGACTCTTCCCATGATGTATCGCTGTCAAAAACGGGGATCATCCCGGCCGTATCGCTCGTTTCCCAGTCTCCCGTATCTGCTGCAAGCGGAATAAAGAGCTGCGCCCCGGCCCCCGAATTGACCCGGATGGAAGCCGAAAAAGGATTGCTGATGAAAGCCAGGTCCCAGGCATCGCGGGGAGCCGAAGCCGTCTGGCCGGAAGCCAGGCCAAAATACACCTGATTGGCATAAGCCGGCCCCATGGACAGGGTCCTGCTCTCCTGAGCACGAAGGGCCGTAAGAAGCCCAAAGAAGATAAGAAGTGAAAATATTTTTTTCATTTTTTGCGATTTAATATGTTATGACGGCAAAATTACGGGCCCGGGCAGCTGAGCGAATACCTTAAACCGGATAATAAATACCCAATTTGGTAGTTGAGTTAAAAAATTGCTATTTTTAGGCCTGACCGGCTAAAACCCTTTGTATCTCCAATAATTCAAGCAATAATTCTTCTCTTTATGGCCAAAAGAAAAAATGAAAAGCATCCCGATCTGATAAAAAATACCTTAAAGAGTATTAAAGCCAAAGTAGCAAGGGCCCTGGAGGAAGGCAGAACGGAGGGCTCGCATGCACTCAGCACCACAGAGGTGGTGGAGGCAGGAGATATGGGATTGGTAAGTATAGAAACAAGAGCCGGACACGAGTTGAATTTGGACCTCGGCATACATCCGCAGTTGGTGGTGCTGGCTTTTGTGTTGGAAGGGCAAATCGGAATCCGCTTTGAACGCATGCTCGAGCGGGTGCAGGTAGATCAGGGCCGGAGCATTTTCTTCTCCCATCCCTATTCAAAGATTCAAGCCTCTCTGAAGGTGGCAGACAGGAGCAAGATTGTAAGCATCGTCACAAGCATCGACAGCATGCACCGCTTTTTCGATTCTACCCTGGATATGAATACAATCAGCCGCGAGGAACTGAAACGCTACTACGATCCTCAAAAACTCTACCTGATCAAGCCACTGAACGGCAAGATAAAAATCCCGCTTCGCCAGGTCTTCCACCTTGAGATGGACAGCCACTTTAAAAAAATGTACTTAAAAGCCAAACTGCTTGAGATCATGGCGCTCTATTTCAGCTATGCCGCCCGGGATAAAAATACCGATCTCAACTGCCCCTTCCTGGAGAATCCGGAAGACATCAAACGCATTCGCAAGGCCAAGCAACTGCTTTTGGCCCATGTATCGGAACCCCTGACCATTGCACAACTGTCAAAACTGGCCGGGATCAATGAATTTAAACTCAAGAACGGATTTAAAGACCTTTACGGAGCTCCCATACACAGCTATCTTAATGAATACCGCATGCAGGAGGCCATTCGCATGCTTGAAAAATGCAACTATACGGTAAATGAAATTGCCTATATGCTGGGCTACAACAAAGCAAGCAACTTCATTTCTGCCTTTAAGCGGAAATACGGCATGACCCCTAAAAAGTATGAGCTGGAACTGGTTCGCTAAGTGAAATGCTCCGGAAAAATATCCGGAGAAAGGAGCGCAAACTGCGGGAAGACAGTGAGGCAGCCGTGGCCGTCTATTTTATGATCGTAATCTTCAGCACTTCGAGGCGGTCTTGCGAAACCACAAGATAAAATCCGTTCTTAATCCCGGGGATGTCAAATAGCAAAGTGCCGTCCGGTGCCGGCAGCGCACTCGACAAGACCTGGCCTTCGCTGCCGACCAGAAAATAGGTAATGCCGTATCGCGCCCCTCTCACCTGTACATATCCCTGCATGCCGAGGTAGCTAAGCCCGCTCTCGGCAGAATAGCATGTATTTATCTTCCAGGGACTGTGCTCAAGCGTGCCGTCAGCCCGTTCCTCGCTAATGCGCCAGTAAGGATACAGGAATGCATTGCGACCGCGAAGAATGCGCGAAAGGCCCGTGACAGCCTCGTCACTTCGATCGGCTTCCATAATTTCTCCGTTTCGGTCGCGCCATTCGAGGATGTAGCTGCTCTCATCCATTGCCGGGCTGCTGAATTCCACGATGAGCTCGCCCGATTCACAGTTTTGGGATATTTCCTTCGGGAGTGGCAGCAAAGTGCAGGTTCGGAAGTTGCGGATATAGGCTTTGTTCAGTGCATTGTTAAAATCTCCGGGCGTTTCGTCAGATGAGCCTGCCGTACCGACTGAAAAGTTGGCCACATTGCGATAGTCCCCATCATTGAAATAGAAACACTTTTTTGACCCAGAGGAAGCATACACTTTCAGATTATCGGGGCCTCCGGTCATGCTGCTTCCGTAGCTGATGCCGTGGCAATAGCTGCCGTCAGGATATCTGACCTGTCCGGCATCTCCGGTATTCCGCATCCCGATGGATGTCCAGGCGGTCGGGGCAATATACGTTTGGCCCTTAAACGCACAATTCCCGGCAGAACCGCTCGGGATGGATGTGCAGCGCTTGATTTTGGAACTGGTGATCGGCAATATGTAAATGGAATCCTTCGGGCTGGTATCGTCTTCATCGTCAGCCGGAATTTTCGGGTTCTTGTCCAGCGAGTTGTAAATCAGAATAATGGAACCGTTCGGGATATTTTGCCAGGCAGGAATGGAATCAAACATGTAATGGCCCTGCGCAATGCCCTGGCCGGTAGAAGTGGAAGTGGAAAAGCCTTGACAAGTTCCGTCATCTGCTCCATTATTGTCATCAATGATGTATCCGCGCAGGTCCATGGTGCCGCATGCACCGGCATCCACCACGAGTTCGATAAATTCTTTTGACCCACTGGTTCCATTCGAGATTTCATTGACAAAGAGCGTCTGTCCGTAGGCTGAAAAGCACGCACAAAGCATGATCAAGAGCGTATGAAGATATCGTTTCAAGATAAAACGGAGATATAGAGTTTTACGCAGCCTTTATTTATACTGAAAACCCTGAAAAATGTTTCTTAAAAAGCCCGGGGGATGATACAGGTGCCCGGGAAGCTCAAAAGCAAGCAATGGCTACGCTCTGCGAATAGCATCATTCAGACTCTTTTTGCAGAAATACTACCTTAGCAAAATGAAGAAACTCCTTTCGCTCATGGCCGGTATTTTTAATTTTTTTGAAAAAATATGGGCTCTAAAGAAAAGTCACTATTTGATCAGCAACGGCCTCATTCTAAGTTTTATCCTTGGTGTCCTGCTTTTTCTTGGAGCCCGCTTTGGATTATACGAGCCCGGGAATCCGGTCTATACAAATCCCTTCTTTGCCATAGATCTCTCTTTCACACTGCTGCTGATTATTGAACTGCTCAGCCTGATATTCGTTCTTCCCCGCTCGGTTGCCACTTCCAATTACAAGCAGTATGCCTTGCTTTCACTCATATTCTTGCGCTACGGCTTCAAAGAATTCAGTCATATCCACAGCCTTTCGGAATGGTCCGTCCATTCCCCGGAACTGATTGACATGTTCGTGTACGGCCTTGGCGGCCTGGCCATTTTTATCATCGTCAACCTGGTTTCCAAAATGCAGAAACACGTCAAAATAAGCCGGGACGAAGATGCGCGGCTGTCCTTTATCAATTTCAAGAAATCATTGGCCCTCCTGCTCCTGCTCCTCTTTTTCCTTATCGGTTTTTTTGATATCCGCTATTTAATCGAGACCGGACTCTATCGCTCTTCCTTCGAAGCCTTTTATACGGTATTGGTTTTCAGTGACATTCTCATTGTTCTTTTTGCACTGCGCTACACGAGTGATTATCTCCGGGTTTTCCGGTATTCCGCTTTTGTTTTGTCCACTATCTTCATACGAATTGCCCTTAGCCTGCCAGCCCTGCAAAGCGTGGCCCTGGGTGTGGCCGGAGCGCTTTTTGTACTGGCCCTCACGTATTCCTACAATCGTTTTATCACAAAGCCTGATAACAGCTCATCAGCCGGACAGACAGAATAAAGCATGCCCTTTGGGGGGCGTTACGTCAAATCCCGTTTTCCGTGCCCGGGATAGATTGCCTGCCGGATTATGGAAATCCATAGGACGGTGAATACCATGGTAAGAGAAATGACCGACAAAGTAAGCTGATAAATAAAATCTCCGATTATACCCCCGGCAAAGGCTGTGGCGGCAAGGACAAAGCTGAATTCCCCGATCTGAGAAAGCAAGGCCCCGGCATAGATGCTGTTTCGCCAGGAACTGCCGAGAAATCTGAAGATGAGTGCATTGATCAAGCTGTTGCTCAGCATAACAAAGAGCACAATGAGCATCACGAGGAGGATATTGTCGCTGAGAAAATGCAAATCGAGCTGGAGGCCGATGGCCAGAAAGAAAAAAGTAAGAAAAAAGACACGGAAGGGCACCATGGCCCGGTCGAGCCAGCGGGTGGAATCATCCTGTGCAATGAGAATGCCTGCGACAAAGGCGCCCAAAGCCGCTGACAGGCCAAACCATTGGCTGACCCATGCAAATCCGAAACAGACAAGAAAGCCGACAAAGACCTGCAGGTCGTGGTCTTTTTCAATCTCGCGATGAAAAGGGATGCGAAAAAGACGCTGCCGGACAGCCGCCCACAGAAAGGCAAGAATAAGAATCGCCCCGAGAAGCATACGAACAATATCCGCCACTTCCACACTGCCTTCGACCATAAAGCTGATCGTAAGCAACATGGGCACAACCAGCATATCCTGAACGAGCAGCACCCCCGAAGTGAGCAGCCCCAGGCGGGTATTGATTTCTCCGCTCTTGCTGAGATATTGAAAAATGATGGCCGAGCTGCTCAGACTGACAATGAAGCTCATCAGCACGACAAGATGCCAACTCCAGGCAAGACGCATACCCAAAAGAAAGATGAATGCAAAACTTAAGACAAGCTGACTCAGTGTGGCCACTACCGGCTTTATGAATTGCTTTTGCAGGTCGGGCAGGCGAATTTCGGCACCGATAAAAAACATGAGCAAAACAATGCCCAGCTCACCGAGTTGCATGATGCTCTCCCGGTCACTGATGACGGCAAAGCCCTCGGGGCCGAGCAAGACCCCGGCCAGTATGTAGGCAATGAAATAGGGCTGCTTCAGCCTTTTCAGCAAGACGGCAAGCAGCAGAATGGTCAGCGATATGATGACAATGCCATTCAGCAAATGACCCATGCCGGCAAGAAATATCATTATTCCAGATCCAGATATTTATTACTGCTTAATAAGCGCTCACGCACTTTTTCCCTTATCTCTTTCGACTCACGGGAGCTTAACAAGTCTTCTCTCACGGCCAGCGAAACATCGCTCAGCCTGAGCAGAAGATCGTCCATGTCGTTGTCCGTTATTTTCTCTTTGCGTGCTTTGCGTGCAAATGCATCGGCAAATCTGTTGAAGGCTTCCAGCACATCCACGCTGGCCACATAGGTTATCTTTTGATTGAGCAGGCGAATCTCAATCATATCAATGTCCGTAATTTCCGCCTTGGTCATGATGTCCTGCACCTGATTGATCAATTCGGTATAGACACTGATTTTCAGGTCTAAGAATTTGATGGATTCTTCTTTGTTGAGTTCGGCCTGCGTTTGTTTGCTGAGCAGGGCAAATGTGATGAGTGCCGTCAGGATGACGCCCAGCAAAGCCGCATAAAGCTCAAAGGTGATGGAAGCCGCTCCTTTGCTTTCGAGAATGCTGCGCACCAGCAGATAGCCGGAGACCGTAATAACGGCCGTGGAAACAAAGAGAATGACTTGCCGGACGGGTGGACGCATAGTTTAAAATAAAGATATTCAAATAAATGAATTTTTCATCTTCCGCTCAGCCAAGTGCAAAGTATTGACCAATTCGGGGAATCCGGACTTCCCAGCCCAGCAGAGTCTCAATTTTCACACGCAGGGCATCGGCCTGATGCCGCTCGCCATGATTGAGAAAAATGCGTTTCGGTTTTGATTTCACCTGCTGCAACCATTCCAGCAATTCCTTCTGGTCGGCATGTGCCGACAGGGAGTCCAGATGGCGGATATGGGCTTTGACCTTGTGGTAGCGCCCGTGGAATTTTAATTCACCGGCCCCTTCGAGCAATGCCCTTCCGCGGGTGCCCTCGGCCTGAAAGCCGACCAGCAGGAGCCCCGCATCGGAGTCGGACAGGTATCGCTCCAGGTAATCCAGGATGCGCCCCCCTTCGATCATTCCGCTTCCGGCCATAATCACGGCCGTTTCTCCTTTGTGAACGAGCGCGCGCGAGCTGCGCGGGTCACGAATCAGCTTCACGGCATCTACCATCGCTTTGGCCTCTGCTTCACTCAGGCGGTGCCACTCCGGATACTTCAGCATAATCTCCGTAGCATTGATGCCCATGGGGCTGTCCAGATAAACAGGAATGGGAGGCAGTGCCTTTTTCATTCTCAGGCGATGGATAATATAAATCACTTCCTGGGTCCGCTCGATGGCAAAAGCCGGAATCAGGAGAACACTTTTTTTCCGGTAAGCTCTCCAAATGGCCTCTTTAATCACACGATAGGGAGATGTTTTGCTGTGAAGCCGGTCGCCATAGGTGGATTCACAGATGAGATAATCGGCATGCCCCGGGGGCTCTTTCGGGTAAAGAAAAAGCGGTTTTTTACGGCCCAGATCACCGCTGAAGACAATGTGCCTGCCAGCCCCTTGAAGTCGAACTCCGGCCGAGCCCGGGATGTGCCCCGCATTAAAAAAGGAAAAACGTACTCCGTGACCAAGCTCCACTTCCTGATGGTAGTTGCAGGGCCTCATGAGCGGCAACACGGCCATGGCATCTTCCACGGTATAGAGCGGCAGGGCCGGACGATGACGGCCGAAGCCCTGCTCATTTGCCTTTCGCGCATCCTCCTCCTGAATCTTCCCGCTGTCGCGCATGACAATATCCGCCAGATCAAGCGTGGGAGGGGTGCAGAATACAGGACCCCTGAAGCCCTCTTTGACCAGGCGCGGAAGATATCCGCAATGATCGAGATGGGCATGGGTCAGCAATACACAATCGATGTGCGAAGGATGGAGCGGCCACTCTTTCCAATTGAGCTGCCTCAACTCCTTGAGACCCTGAAAAAGCCCGGCATCTATAAGTATCCGGAGACCGTTGACCTCGAGCAGGGTCTTCGATCCGGTGACCGTGCCGGCAGCTCCGAGAAAAGTAATTCCAAGTCTTTGCTCTTCCATATCCGATATTAAATCAAAAAGTCTCAGGCATCCGCTTTATGCCGTTGGCGCCCGGGCGATTGCAGATATTCCACGCTGGGCTGCCTTTTTACCGGCTGCGGATAGAGGCTCATCAACTGCAGAAACTCGACCGGAATCTCCGTGCTGACATGTATGCCGATTTCACGGGCAATATCGGCATTGATGGCATAGTCGTGTGTCCAGGTGCCCTGGCTGAGGGTTGCAGCCAGTTCTTTGGCTTTTTCCTCTCCGTAGTTTTCGCTCAGCAGTTCTTCCACGGCCTCCCGGATCTGGCGCAGTGCTTTTTCTCCCACATCGGCCAGAATGAGGGTTTTGTCATCCACTTTATTGATGTCCTTTTCCCGGATTACCCTTGAGAGGGAAGCTGCCGGATATTCCCCGAGCTGGGGGTCTACCGGCCCGAGAACGGCATTTTTGCTCATGATGATCTCATCGGCAGCGAGGGCTATGAGGGTGCCACCGCTCATGGCATAGTGCGGCACAATGACGCGCACTTTTCCTTTGCGGTTTTTGATGGCGCGGGCAATCTGAAGGGATGCCAGCACCAGCCCGCCCGGGGTGTGCAGTACGAGGTCGATGTCTTTGTCCTCATCGGTGGATTCCAAAGCCCGCAGTATTTCTTCCGAATCTTCCATGCTGATATATTTTACCAACGGGAAACCGAGAAAACTCATAGACTCCTGGCGGTGCACCAGCATAATAACCCGGCTGTTGCGCTTCTTCTCGATGGAGGCCAGCATGCGCTGGCGGGCAGCCTGTATCATCTTTTGCCTGATAATCGGCTGCAGAGAAGCGATGATAAAGAAGAGCCAGAACAAAGACATGGGATCGTATGTCTGATTCATTGTATTTTGAATTTATGTTTGTGAGTGAATATATCGTTTATAGTATTCATCGGCATAATAGGCTTTGGGCCGGCCGCGGATAAAAAAGCGATAGAGCAAGGCTCCGGCCACAAATCCACCGACATGTGCCCAAAAGGCGATTCCTCCGGCATTTTGTGCCATCACCGAGCTTGCCGTTCCGCTGATAAACTGCCCCCAGAACCAGAGCGCCAGATAAAAGAAGGCCGATATCTCAACGAAGTAGGGAATAAAAAGCAGAGGAATAAGAAATATGATGCGGGCACGGGGAAAAAGAAACATGTAGGCACCCATGACCCCCGAGATGGCTCCGGAGGCTCCGATGGCCGGCATGGTGGAATCGGGGTTGACGGCTATGTGCAGCAGGCTGGCAGCCACCCCGGTGAGGAGGTAGAAGACCAGAAATCGCCCCCGGCCCATGCGGTCTTCCACATTATCGCCAAATATATAGAGGCTCCACATATTGCCTGCAAGGTGCAGCAGGCCGCCATGCAGAAACATATTGCTGAGAAACGGCCACCAGGCATTGGGGGTCAGGCCCATTGACACGGCCCAGGCAGGATGGGTGTAGCGTGCCGGAATGACTCCGAAAGCATAGACCAGCCGCTCCAGCTCGGCCGGAGAAAGGGACGCCTCCAAGGCAAAAATGAGGGTATTAAGCAGGATCAACGCCCAGGTAATCACCGGGAAACTGCGGGACGGTATGGTATCCTGAATGGGAATCATGATGCGCGGTTTTGGATTGAAACAACAAATTAACGATCTCCGAGAAAACTACGGATCAGGCGCACCTGAAGCCGGCTGACCAGAGGGTGCTCCTTTTCGGCATTCAACAATACCAGCAAATAGGCAAATTTTGACAAGCTCCAGTCCTGTAGCACGAGATGTTCCGCCTCATCGGAGACATAGACCGGCTTGAAGTGCTCCCTCACCGGAATGCCCGCGCTGCGGCAGGCACGCATGGCCCGCGCCACCGCCCTGCGCAGCCCCTCCGGGGTTTCGAAACCCTTGTCCCACAAGTTGCTCGCCTTGTAGCTCAGGGCCCGGTGTATCAGCGCTTCCTCCAGTTCATTAAATACCCGGCTCCGCCCGGCTCTCCGTATGTCAATCAGATATGAAGTCATGATCCCGCTTTTTTTACTTAATGAAGTTTTTCCAGTTCTTCCCTGATTCTGCTCCCCGTTTCCCGGATCAGGGCAGCTATCTCCGCTTTGCTCTTTCCCGTAGCCTCCGCAATTTCTTCTTCGGTCATTTCATCCAGCCAGTAGTGCTCAAACACCTGACGCTGCTCCGCGGGAAGCCCTTCCAGGACATCGGCCACCAGATCGTGAAATTCCCGGTCCTCAATTTCATGGAGCACCTCTGCATCCTCTTCCAGATTCTCATTCAGCACTATCTCATCGCTAAACTTATAGTTGCGGTAAGAAATATCATCCAGCTCCTCAAACATGATATAATCCCCATCCCCGTCCACGGTGTATCGCTCATTCATCACATCCAGCTCTTTGCGGGCCAGCTTCGCGACATCCATATCTCCGCTGCTTTCTTCGCTTTTGTCCGCAAAGATTTTTTGCATGGTACGGTAGGCAATTTTGTAGCACCAGGCTGAGATATTGGCCGGGTTTTTCGGACGCTCCTCATAGCGATTGTAGAGCTCGCTCATCACCTCATCCATCACATCTTTGATATCAAGGACAAGGTGCTTTCCCTTGCCGTAGAGTTTCATGTATCGTAAAACGTAATTGCGGATGTGGGGCAGCAACTGCCCGAGCAGCTGCTCAAACTGTTCCCTTTCCTTTTCTTCGTAGTATTCATCCAGCTTGTAGGCATACCGGGTGAAATCTTCGGCCCTGCGGTTCTTTCGTTTGTAGTAGTATTCCTTTCGCTCCCGTGCTCTTGTCTTTTTCACCTCCGTCAGCACCTTGTCAAAGGCTTTTTTCAAAATATCCTCCGGGTCGCGTCCTTTCTCGTCCACATATACGAGGCGGCTTTTCAGTTTGAGCGAAACGGCCATCCTGTAGCTGTCCCGGCTGATTTTGCTGATAAAAATCTCTACGAGAGGCGACTTCGGATAGCCTTTCAGCAGTTTTTCAATTTTTTTGACCTTCTCCGCTGCGATTTTTTCGAGCTTTTGCCGTACTCCCTCGCTTTCAAGCAATTCTTTTCTGTGAATAATGTATTTCATGAGTTTATATTTTAATTTTTAACATCAAAGCCGCATGGAATTTGCCATGCTTAAATAATCATTCCCTTGCGTCTTAAATAATTATTTAAACAGGGACGTTTCATTTTTTTATTTTTTTGAATCGGAGTGCAGGCCGGAACAAGACGCTCCGGCCTCCATCCCCGAAGGGTTATACACTAAATGGCAGTTTCTCCTCATCGTTTACCGGTTCGCGAAAGACCACCTTGCCATCGATGGCATCAATCACAATGTGTGAACCCGGATGCACTTTGTCCTGCAGGATGGCAACGGCCAGTTCATCCAGCACTTTGCGCTGTATGACCCGCTTGAGCGGTCGTGCGCCAAACTGCATATCGAAGCCTTCCTCTTTGAGGTAGTCCAGCAGGTCTTGCGTCACATTGAAGGTAATCTCCTGCTTGGCCAGTTGCCCGGCCAGGTGCATGAGTTGAATGCGGATTATGCCTTCGATGTCGTCCCGGGTCAGCGGTCTGAACATGATCACCTCGTCTATCCTGTTCAGAAATTCGGGCCGGATGCTTGTCTTCAGCAGATCCATCACCAGCACTTTCGTTTTTTCATAGACTTCGTTGATGTTCTTTTCATCGGCATCTTCGAAGTTGTCGCGAATGATGTCGCTGCCCATGTTGCTGGTCATGATGATGATGGTATTCTTGAAGTTGGCCACCCGTCCTTTGTTGTCGGTCAGCCGGCCGTCTTCCAATACCTGAAGCAGAATATTAAAGGTATCGGGGTGGGCTTTTTCGATTTCATCGAGCAGGATGACCGAATAGGGTTTCCTGCGCACCGCCTCGGTCAGTTGGCCGCCTTCTTCGTAGCCCACATAGCCGGGAGGTGCCCCGATAAGTCTTGATACGGCATGTTTTTCCTGATACTCACTCATATCGATGCGGGTCATCATTTTTTCGCTGTCGAAAAGATATTCGGCCAGCGCTTTGGCCAGCTCGGTTTTTCCCACCCCGGTGGTACCGAGGAAAAGGAAAGAACCGATGGGCTTGTTCTCATCGGCCAGTCCCGTGCGGTTTCGCCTGATGGCGGCTGCAATGGCATGGATGGCCTCTTCCTGCCCGACCACCCGCTTGTGCAGTTCCTCTTCGATGTGCAGCAGCTTCTCGCGTTCGCTGCGCAGCATTTTACTTACGGGAATGCCCGTCCAGCGTGAGATCACTTCTGCTATGTCTTCGGCCGTCACCTCTTCTCGTACCAGCCGCTTGCCTTCTTCCTCGTATTCATGGAATTTTGCGATGGCATCTTTAAGGCGTTTTTCGGCATCGGGCAGCTTGCTGTAGCGAATCTCGGCCACGCGGGTCAGGTCGCCCTCGCGCTCGGCCTTTTCGGCTTCAAACTTGAGGCTTTCGATTTCCTCCTTGATTTTTTGAATGTTCTGAACAGCTTCTTTTTCCTGCATCCAGAGGGCCATCAGTTCGGAGCGTTCTTCTTCGAGTTCGGCCAGTTGCTTGTTGATCTGTTTCAGTTTTTCTTCATCTTTTTCGCGCTTGAAGGCTTCCCGTTCGATCTCCAGTTGCTGTATTTTTCGTTCCAGCACATCCAGCTCTTCGGGCTTTGAATTCATTTCAAGTCTCAGCTGGGCAGCCGCCTCGTCAATCAGGTCAATGGCCTTGTCGGGCAGGTATCGATCCGTAATGTACCTTGACGAAAGCTGCACGGCAGCCACGATGGCCTCGTCTTTAATCCTGATCTTGTGATAGGCCTCATAGCGGTCTTTGATGCCGCGCAAAATGGAGATGGCATCTTCCTCCGAAGGTTCTTCGACCAGCACTTTCTGGAACCTGCGCTCCAGGGCCTTGTCCTTTTCAAAATATTTCTGGTATTCATCGAGGGTGGTGGCTCCGATGGCGCGCAGCTCGCCCCGCGCCAGGGCCGGTTTCAGAATGTTGGCGGCATCCATGGCTCCCTGTCCGCCTCCGGCACCCACAAGGGTATGAATCTCATCGATAAAGAGGATTACTTGTCCCTCGCTTTCCATCACTTCTTTCACCACCGACTTGAGTCTCTCTTCAAACTCTCCCTTGTATTTGGCTCCGGCTATCAGGGCACCCATGTCGAGGGCCCATAGTTCTTTTTCCTTCAGGTCATCGGGCACATCCCCGTTGACGATGCGAAAGGCAATGCCTTCGGCTATGGCCGTTTTTCCCACTCCGGGTTCTCCGACCAGGATGGGATTGTTTTTGGTTCTGCGCGAAAGTATCTGCAAAACCCGCCTGATCTCCTCATCGCGGCCAATCACGGGATCGAGTTTGCCGCTCCTGGCCTTTTCGTTGAGGTTGATGGCATATTTTGACAGCGATTGATAGGTATCCTCCGCACTCTGGCTGCTCACTCTGCGGCCCCCTCGAAGTTGTTCAATGGCCGTACGGAGGTCTTTTTCGTTCATGCCGCTGTCTTTCAGAAGATTGGCCACCGGGTCTTTGACCTGCAGCATGGCCAGAATGAGATGCTCCAGCGAAGCATATTCATCGCCCATGTCTTTGGCAATCTTCAATGCCTTCATCAGCACTTCATTGGCCGTGCGCGAGAGATATTGATCGTTGGCTCCCGATACCCTCGGATATCCTTTGATAATCCGCTCGAGTGCCAGCTTCACATTCTCGGCATTGATCGAAAGCTTGTTAAAAAGAAAGGGAAGGATGTTTTCATCGACATCCATGACCCCCCTGAGAAGGTGACCCGGCTCAATGGCCTGGTTTTCATTCTCCATCGCAAGCATCTGTGCCTTCTGTATGGCCTCCTGCGATTTTATGGTAAATTTATCCAGTTGCATAGTTCTTTCGTTTTTAGATTTTTCAATTCAATTTCTTTCCTTCGATTAAAGGTATTACGTCTCCAAATGCCGGCTGATGATCTGCATCAGTTGCGGCTTGCTTGCCACACCCGATTGTCTCCAGATGGCCTCCCCGTTTCTGAACAAAATCAGAGTGGGAACCCCGCGCACCTGGTATTGAGCCGCAATAGCGGGATTTTTGTCGACATCGATTTTGATGATGCGCAGTTTACCCTTCATCTCTCCGGCCAATTCTTTCAGTATGGGCGACTGCATTTTACAGGGCCCGCACCATTCTGCCGAAAAATCAACCAGCACCGCTTTGTCGCCATTTATCAGCTCTTTAAAATTTCCTTTCATCTTCTTACTGTTTTTCTTAGTTCTTATATGTTTTTCTCAGCGCTTCGAAAAGCTTCTTCTGCTCATCCGTCACGGCAGCGGGTATTTCCACTTCGATTTTCACCAGCATGTCCCCGTACGCATCTTTTTTGCCGTAGACCGGCATGCCTTTGCCTTTGAGGCGCAGCACTTTGCCGTTTGAGCTTCCTGCCGGAATCGTGATTTTTACAGGTCCGCTGAAGGTATTGACCGTCACTTTTCCACCGAGTACAGCCGTAAAGAGATCAACCTTCAGGGTCTGCATGAGGTTGTCTCCTACCCGCTCATAGAGGTGATGCGGCAAAACGCGGATGCGCAGATAGAGGTCTCCGGCCGGCCCTCCGTTTGTTCCCGGAGCTCCTTTGCCCTTTATCCGGAGTACCTGCCCGTCACGAATTCCGGGTTTCAGTTTCAGACGGATTTTCTTTCCGTTGACATTGAGTATTCTCGAGCTGCCGTGAAAAGCTTCTTCCAGCGTTACTTCAATCTCTGCCTCATAGTCCTGCCCCTTCATCGACCGGCTGTGCGCTCTGCGGCCGCCAGCGCCAAAGCCCCCGCCTCCGAAAATGGTAGAAAAGAAGTCGGAAAAACCGCCTTCTCCGAAAATATCGGATGCATCTCCGCCATAGCTGTATGCCCGGCCGCCTCCGGCCTGCTGCCACCGGCTCCAGTCAAAATCACCTTGTCCGCCCGCCTGCTGAAAGTGCCTCCAGTTCTCGCCCAATTCATCATATTTTTTGCGTTTCTCCGGGTCTTTCAGCACTTCATAGGCTTCGTTGATTTCTTTAAATTTTTCCTCCGCTTTTTTATCCCCGGGGTTCTTGTCCGGGTGGTATTTCACGGCCAGCTTTCTGAATGCTTTCTTTATCTCTGCCTGCGAGGCTTTCTTGTCAACTCCCAGTATTTTATAGTAATCTTTGTATTCCAATTTCTTTCTTTTTTAATCTATCCCTTAATATCTCTTTCCAACTCAATCCGGTCAATGTATGCCTGCAGGTAAGGATTGGCATATACCCCGTAGGCATCTGCCAGCCATCCTTTTTTCCCGTCATTGCTCTCGATGGCATACAAGACCGACATATCATCCAAATCCGTATTCCCCTCAAACCGGAATACTTTTACAATTTTCAACTCCTCCGGCTTATACAACTTTCCTGTATCGGAATCCCTCAATCCTTCGGGTCCCGCAAGAAACTCACTGCGGTATCCCAGTGAATGGAGGTATTCGATCGCTACGGAGAGGGTCCATGCATCTTCCGGCTTCCTGTCTTCCTGTTCCTGCCTCATTCCCTCAATATCCCGGTTGACCTCCGAATCCGGAGATTGCAGTTCGGACGCCACCCTGATTAATGCATTCTGATTGAATACATCGCGGTGCGGGCCTTCTTTGTCAAACCATTCGCACGCTAGAAACTCATCGCTCTCAACCGTTCCCACCAGCGGCTCCTTCTCCTCTATATATTTCAGTACCGTCATAAGGGGCCCCCCGTTTTTCAGCTGCACTTTGTCGCCCGGTTTGAAGTATCTTGCCATAGTTCTTGTTTCTTTCCTACGCTCTTATAAGCCGTCCTGAATGCTTTCAAACTGCCCCTCTGCAAAGCTTATTCCAGCAGCCTGTTCCCGAAGATATGCGTCATATTGGCATATTAAAAAAGCAACAGATAAAGATTAAAGCCAAAGTGTCAGACCCCATGCAAGCTGCGAGGGTGAAGCACCATGCTTAACTTAAGCGGCTAATACAATATAAGAAATAAGAAGCAGGGGAAAAAAGAAAAGCCCCGATGACTGCTCATCGGGGCTTTTCAAGTTAAGAGCTTTAACAGGAGGCAGGAACTTATTCAAAGATGACGGAAGAGGTCGTCATTCCGGCATTGAGCTCAACACGAAGTAAATACATTCCTTTGGAGAGCCCGTTTCTCTGCAACTGGTAGTTGCTGCTTTCAATGCCGTCTTTAAAGAAGACCAGCTTTCCGCTCATATCATAAACACTCACACTATGGATGCTTTCGCTGCTTCTGGTGCTGATATTCAGCACTTCTGCGGCCGGCACGGGCGATATGGAAAGATACTCCTCTGCTCTGAGTTCTTCGACACCTGTGGCAGTACAGTCGAGCCCCAGCACCTCGCAGGCACGAGGCGCAAAGTAGGCCATAATGGTATCGATGTAGGTACGGGCTTTTTCCGCACTCATATCAGGGTTGGTCATCAGTCCGTTGGCCGAATTTACATTGGCAGTGGTATCCCACCATTGCCACGGAGCACTGTCCAAAGGCCCGCTCCCGATAATCGGGAAAAGTCCGTCATTGCCATCATTGCGGGCATTGGCAACGTCCGAATAATCACCGGGGTACGTTTTTCCGGCAAAAGGAGCATTGTTGTTGTAGCGGGTCTGAAGTTCCTGTACCGTATAACTTCCGGCCACCTCCACCACGGGAAGGTTAAAGCCGGGAACAATCACGAGGCCGATTTTATACGGAGCAAAGGGATCGGTCGGTACGTGAAAAGAGATCAGGGGAATCTGGCCTTGGTCCACCCAGGAAGTATCGCCACAGGCACCGCCCATGTTGACGGCCAACTGGAAGCTTCCGTCATAACCCACATGATTCGGATAGTTAAGCGTATCGCCCGGGGGGAAACCGGGATATCCTTGAGGCACAATACCCACCGAATCACAATTGAGGTCTCCGTTTATTTCCTCGATTACCATCGGTAAGATATTCCCGGCACTATCCTGAATTACGAATTTACCTCCCGGAGTTAAAGGGATTTCGAGATATTCATCGAGGGCCGCAGCATTTAAGGCAAGATAACCTCCCGAACCGGAGCCCCAGACCACAATTTTTTCATCGTCCACACCGAAGGCATTTCCGGCTTCGGCCACATTGCGTCTGAAGTATTTTACCGCAGTGTGCACATCCTGGATGGCACGATACACGGCATTGATAAGGGTAAAGACCCGGGTGGTTTGATCCGGAGCGATGGGATTCCATCCCAGGCGATAGTCACAAACGGCTGCCACATAACCCATTCGGGCCAGTCGTGTGGCCAGTTCTACCATGGTCGAGTCGTGGATGGTGCCTCCGGTACTTCCGTTTTGGGGATGAGGCAGGAAGTTGCCTGTGTGCCACAGCAAAACCAGCGGCCGCTTTGAGAGGGTATCTCCGGTGGGCTCGTAGACATCCATAATCAAAGGCTGCGGAATGGCCTCACCAAACTGGGCCAGTGCCAACACCGTGGCATTCACTCCGTAAATTACATTAGGTGTTACTGTTACATCCGTAAACACTTCGTTGAGATAGCGCGTATTCTGTGCCTGAGTAGCCGGCAGGGTGGCCATCAGCAATAAAAAAGTCGTAATAATTCGTTTCATAGGTCAAATTTGGTTTGTTAAAATCATTTATTCCATTCGTAAGATACTGAAAAATAAGCCAAACGGCCAATTCTCGGACCTCCGTAGGTTTGAAATTGTGCCTTGTTCAATATATTGGTTGCTCCTGCTTTCAGTGTGGTTTTCCATTTTTCAATATGCCAGTTTACCTGTGCATCCAGCAGGTCATACGTGGGGATAAAACCGGTGAATTGAGGAGAGCCTTCAAACAAGAATCCCTGCACCCACTTGTAATTGACATTAAAGCTAACATTTCGGATCGTTTTTCCAAAGATATTAAAGTCAATATTTCGTCCGCCCACGGAAAGATTGAATTTATGCTCGGGGGTGTTGAAGGCCGGAATGATCGGATCTTCTTCAATGGCATTGAGCTTGTTCCAACTGTAATTGCCCCCCAGTTCAAATTGCCCGACAAAATACTTGATGCCAATGTTGAAGCCCTGGGTAGTCACTTCCTGGGTAGAGTTGGCTGCATAGCGAAAAATGGTCAGATCGCGTACCAGGCCGTTTTGCCCGATATCTGCGTCAATCCCGATATTATAGCCGAGAAAATCCTGATAAAAGTTAAAATAAAATCCCGCATCGATAAATATTTTCTCCCGGAGGATGGTACGATAGCCCAGTTCCAGGGTTTTCACCCGCTCGGGGCGCACCGGGTCCACATTGAAGTATACCAGTTTATCGGTATTCAGGCTGTTGCGATAATCCTGAAAAGAAGAGATGGTAATCAATGAGTCGGCCCCTTCCAGATTTCCGGCCAGGATGGCCCTGCCGACATTCAGGAAGAGATACTGGTCGGCCAGCGTGGGATTGCGCAGGGCCGAAGAAAAAGAAAAGCGGAAGTAATTGTCTTTGGATGGATTCCACACCAGCGATGCTGCCGGTGAAAAGATATAATTGAAGTTCTGATTTTTATCAGACCGAAGGGTCGCACTGACGGTCAGCTTGTCATTGGCCATATCTTTGGTAAATCCGGCATACACTCCATACTCATAGTTGCGAATGACCCTGCCGGAGGTATCGCTGAAGATGGTTCCGTCCGTGCGTGGCGTGTAGAGCCTCCCGCTGAAACCGGCTTTTATCTCATTGACAAATGACGGGGTGAAGCGATATTCCCCCTGCATGTGATACAGGGCCGAGCGGTCGTAGAAAAGGGTTCCTTTTTCCTTGCTGTTGTTTTTGGCCGAAGTGATCCTGTCAAACTCCGTCCGGAAAGACGGGGAGCCCGGTTGCAGAAACTCCGGATCGCGGCTATCGGCCCATAGTTGGGCAAGGCTGTGCCAATAAAGCAGCGAATCCTGATATTCTTGCATCCACTGATCGGCTGCTTCCTGATCAAAGGTAAATTCAAAGGTCACGGGGTCAAACACCAAATCAGGATAACCGTTTTCTCTCATTCTTTTGCGGATATTGCTTTTCCAGAAAGTGCGGTAAGTCAGGCTCCAGTCTTCGTCATCCCTCACATTGTCCTGCAGGCGCAGGGCCGTATTATACGGATCATATGAGCGACCCGAATTTTCGTGGGTTGAGTAAAGCCGTAGAAAGTATCGATCCTTTTTTCTGAGTTCCAGTTTGTTCTGAAGGAATAGAATTCCCCTCAGGCTGAAGCGATTGTCACCCTGATATACGGTAGTGCCGTTTCCAAAATTGGATGCATAAATCAGTTCCGGTGAATTGAAAAGAGAATCGGGGTTGAGGCGCAAACGCAGTTGTACATTCGCCTTTAAGTTTTGAGTGTTGTAATCTACGAGGTCTTTTTCCATATAACCGGTGCGGTAATAGATTCCCAGCCCGGCCTCATCGCTCCATGGCTGCACACCCGAAGCATCATTAAGGGGATAAAACTCATCACCGTAAATATTCACGGCATCGAATCGCCCCGGATTGTCTTTGCCGACCAGCGAGCCATCTACAGGGTCATAGTTGTTGGCTTCCCAATCCTGTGCCTGGAGATATGAAAAATTGATTTTATAGGCAAAGACCGGAAGATCATTCTTGTTGTTCAAGGCATCGGCCCAGCGAAAAGCCGACTCATACAGGCTGCGCTCTCCCATTTTCACCATGGCCGAAAAGCCTTTGTGTACGAAGGGGTCCTGTGTGGTCATGCTGATCACCCCGTTGAAAGCATTGGGGCCGTAATAGGCCGATGCCGCACCCTGTATCATGTCCACCTTTTGAATATCCAGTTCGGGTGCTCCCAGGAAATTGCCCAGAGAGAAATTGAGGCCGGGCGACTGGTTGTCGACACCATCAATGATCTGAAGGGAACGTACCGGGCTGGTTGAGTTAAAGCCTCTGGTATTGATCACTTTGAACCCGAGACTTGCGGTAGTCAGGTCCACTCCTGCAAGATTTCCAAGTCCGTCATAAAAATCGGGGGCCGGTGTTTGTTTGATAGCGATGATGTCCATCGTTTCCATGGTCAGAGGCTCTTTTTTGCGCTCTTCCGAAATGCGGCTCCCCTTTATTTCTACCTCGCTTAGCTGCTGATTGCCCGACTGAAGACGTATCGTCAATCCTGTACTTTTACGAGTTAAGGGAAATATCAGGGTCTCGTAGCCCACATAGGATATCTTCAAATTAAAAGGCGGCTTTTTCGAAGTCGTAAACTCAAATCTTCCGTCTATGTCTGTCGTGGTACCGTCTGTCGTTCCCTCCACAATCACCGTGGCCCCGGGCAGCAGCTCTCCCGTGGCGGCATCTTTCACACTTCCGCTCACGGTGCTTTGAGCCAAACTCTCAAAATGAGTAAAGAAAAAGAAAGCTCCCAAGAGCAAGTATTGAAAATAAAAACCCCTCCTGCCCGTAGACATATTCCAGTTCTTCATAATCTTTCAATTGCTTTTTGTGCTCGGCTTGCGAAAATTCGGCAACTAACTTAATAAAAAGTTAAAAGATATCTCTTTGTCATTCGGCCAATAAGCCTCAGCTTCCGTTAATGCATTGGCAATTGACGTTTTTAGCGCTCTGATGCCGGGCAAAATAGATTGACCGGAGGATTAGTGCTGCACGACCACTTTGAGCGACTTCTGATAATTTTGAGCGGTGATTCGTACGAGGTAGGTGCCGCTGCTCATTTGTGAAGCATTGACGGGGATCACGGTGGTCCCTTTGAAAACTTTAAAATTGGCTGCCTGAATGGTTTTTCCCGTAATGCTGTATATCTGAACAGAGACCTTTGAGGCTTCTGAGGAATGCAGAATGATATTGAACTGATCATAAGCCGGATTGGGATAGATGGCCTCGGCCAAGAGGGAATAGTCGCCCACGGGAAGCAGGCCTTCCACTACATTCGAGCTGTTTTCACTACCGCTTTGCCTCCATCCGCGCACGCGGTAATAATACCGCTGGCCACTTTTAACATCCCGGTCCTCGTACTGATACTGCTTTCCGTTGTTTTCGACCACGTATAAGGATTCGTAGCTGAGGCCATCCTCGCTGCGCTGCAATTCAAAATAGCGATACTCGTCCGCTTCCTCTACATACCATTCCAGCAGAAAATTATCCGGGCGGATGCGCATCGAAAGTTGAATATCATCCAGGGCAAGGAGGTTTTGAATGGAGCCGCCCGCCAGACCAAATTCCGTATAAGTCGAAGAGTTGGCTCCAAAACCGGCCAAGCCGCTTTTGGTCAGTCCCACAGGTGTTCCCCCGCATTCATCGACCGTACCTTTTACCGTATCATCCTGAGTAACGATCCACACCGTGTGGGTGGTAAAATTGTCGTCCTGGGGATATACGGTCACTGAAAAAGTATCCCCTGCCGCGTTATTGGCAGACCTGAACATCCATTCCCCGTGGTCGGGAGCCCCGAAATAATCTATTTCATAAAAACACTCGATAAACATCGTATTGCTTGGCGTGTTGACCGAGGCAGTTTGGAAATAGCCCTCAATGTAGTCGTAGCTGTTGCCGCTTCCGGGTGTGACAATGATATACTGCATGCCACGCTGGGCCCCCACACCGGCCGGTTCGAGGCCTACGGGAAATTCAAAATTGCCACCGGCAGCCGCAATGGCCCGCCTGAAATTTCCCTGAATATAGCCGTTGTCCACATTGCTTACCGCCCCATTGGTACTCACCGTATTGTTAATGAGATTGGCCAGGCCTGCTGTGGAGTTCATCAGCCCGAAAGTGGACGTGTAGTTGCTGCCGTTTGCCGGCCAGGTGATGGCACCCGTCATACCTATATCATGTGTTACGATGCGATTAATTGCTCCGCCTGCAGGCTGAAAATCAACGGAATTGCGCACATCGGCCACATTTCCCGAACCAACCAGGTACACAATTCCCTGGTCATTGGCCAGTTCCAGATTGTAAAAGGAGCCATCATTCACTCCGATTTGCGATTGTCCGCCACGTACGGCAAAGCTGCCTGAGATAAATTGCCGTTCGCCCGTGTTCACATTGGCATTTTGAAGCCTGACAGTCCCGGTTCCTCTTTGCTGAAAGGAGTTGGAAGAATACATATTGCCCTGTACCCGCAGGTTTCCGTTGTGTGTCAAAGTACCGCCCATGCAATGCACATCGCCACGCACCTCCACAACTGCCGATGCAGAGGTGTAGACATTCGCACCATTTAGATATAGCTCGTTGTTGTGCTGAGCGTTCAAAAACAAAGACAAAAAGGCAAAGCACAGGGCAAAAACGGCTTTTCTCATAGCAGGTTAAGGTGTATATTTTACAATAGGGTGAACAAATATAGAACTTCACCCAATGATTGCAAAATTTTCTCTATATAAAAATAAGAACTTCAATTCAATAAAGGCATTCGCAGCCGTACTTTTTTTGCCTTGCACCCTGCATTTCATCCCTGAGGCAGGCAAATATCTTCTGCACTTCTTTTCCCCGGTCATATACTTTGATTAATTTGCGCAGCAGAGGGGTGCACAGACGCTTTATCCAGTAATTGTTTATTTTTCGAAATCATGATTCGAGTATTCTATATTCATGAAGGCCGGGTGAATTGGATAAAAAATCCGGACGATCTGGAATTCCCGGCAGAAGACCGGATTATTTGGGTGGATTTGCAACACCCGGACAATGAGGAGAAGGCTGCGGTAGAGAAAAAATTCAATCTGGAATTTCAGACGCCCCAGGAGATGGCCGAAATCGAAAGCAGTTCGAGATACATCGAATATGAAGAACGCATTGAGGCCAATACCAACTTCGTAGAAGTGGATGGCGGCAACGCTTATGTCCGCCAGGTTTCTTTCATTTTGCAGGACAACACCCTTTTCAGCCTGCGCAATTCGGATATGAGGGCTTTTGCCGAAGCCGTTCGAAAGCTTAAAACCATTCGCAAAAGCCCGGGTCTGCTGGGCTCACAAATTCTCATGCTTTTGCTCGAGGTGCGCATCGACCTCGATGCCGACTTTATAGAGTACGTCACCCGGCAGACAACCATTCTCAGCCGCAAGTTGACCAAGAAAAAAGAATACGGAGAGGAAATTCTGATTCAAATCACGGAATTGCAGGAAAACATGATCCTCATACGTGAAAGCATTACGGACAAGCAAAGGCTGGTTTCTTCACTGATCAAAAGTTCGCTGATCAAAGACACGGAAAAAGACCGCCTGCGAATCGTAATGAAGGATATCAACTCCCTGCTTCAGCATACGGAGTTTGGCTTCGAACGCCTGGAATATTTGCAGGACACTTTCATGGGTTTGGTCAACATCGAACAAAACCAGGTGATCAAGATTTTTACCGTGGTCACGGTTGCCTTTATGCCTCCCACGCTGATTGCCAGCATTTACGGCATGAATTTTCGCTATATGCCGGAACTCTTCTGGGGCTGGGGCTATCCCATCGCCCTGGCCCTGATGATTATGTCTTCCCTTCTTTTTCTATGGTATTTCCGCAGGCGCGGATGGCTTTGAGAAGTGTCCGTTTGCCCCGTTTATCGCCCCGCTTTTTCGCTTCTGATCCATATGGCGGGATTCCATTCGGGATTCAGCCGTTTCATAAGTTCGCTCATATCTTCACGCGAGCAGGCCACACAACCCTCCGTGCCATGGTCTTCATCGCGCCAGATGTGTAAAAAAATGCAGGACCCCCATCCCGGCTGCGGATTCACCGTATTGTAATGAATAACGGCTCCCAGATCGTAGAGACCGTCCCTGCGGTCCATCCTTTCCGCGCTCTTCCAATCTTTTTCATCCATTAGCAGGCCCGTATCCACGATGCGGTTGTAATAGGCCGAGGAGGGATCATCTACAGCCATTAGCCCTGCATGCAGCTCCAAGAAAGGCATTTTGCTTTCGGGCGGGAAGCTGCCGATTCTGCCAAAGGCCGTACCCAGCCAAAAAACGCCCATTGGGGTTCTCATGTCACCTTCTTTCTTCGTTCTCCCGGCTGCTTCTTCCCCTGCATGGCCCGGGGCATATGCCAGTCCCTTTTTTCCGAAAACACAGGGAGCACTTTCACCCACGGGCCGCATGGCCCCGCCCTGCCGCTCAAAGAGCTGCCATCTGCCCCGATGCGAATCCATGGATTCGGCTGAGGCCAGCAGAAGCTGGCGGCAAGCTTGAAAACCCGGAGGCAGCGGCCCCGATAAATTATCCTTCTCCATCATTGATCAAAGTTACAGAAAGGCTCTTAGCTGCTGTCAGCAATAAAGGAAAGAGCAGTCGCTGCCGCACGCAATATTTTAGCGGTATCAAACTTTTAAAAACACGTATTTTTGAAATCGTGAAAAAAATGTATCGCCCGGTCTTTCTTATTCTTTTTATGCTCCCCCTTTTCCTGGCCGGGCAGCAAAGCATTTTGTACGAACTGACGGGCAAAGACATGAAGCGAAGCTACCTGCTGGCCGGCAACCCTTTTGCCGATGAGCATAATTTTGACCTCAGCGATTCTGTCTTTGCCGCTTTTGACCGAAGCGAGCAGTTCGTTACCCTCTATGCCGGTGACAGTGCTTTCTGGGCAGAGGTCAAAGCTCAAACGCTGCCGGGCCCGAAGGTGAAAGCCTATGACCTGCTGAACAATCCATATTTTGGCAAAGCGGACCGGCTGATCCATTCGGTCAATGGTGCTTCTTTCTGGAAATACGAAACATGGAGCCCGCTTTTTCTGCAGATTCGGCTGGAGCAATGGCTCAAAATGCAAAAGCCCGATGGCAGGCAGGCGGACTTCTTTCAGACCCTCGTTCGATATCAGAAGAAGGAGCGGAAGAGCCTTTTCCCGGCCTCCGAGTATGCCGGGCTGATCAATCGGATTCCGCTCGAATGGCAGGCAGATATGCTGGCTTATTTTCTGCAGCTTTCAGAAGACAGTGATTACGAAAAGCGATTTGTCAATCAGTACCTCTCGGAAGATATGGACGGATGCTACCGGGTGGAACAAAGCTATCGCCATGCCGTCCGGCTTTACCTGCTGCGCCCGGCACTGATCGGCAAAGTGGTTCAAAAGATCCGGCCCCTTGCTGCACGTCACGGCTCTTTCTTTTTTATTGAAGCCTCATTGCTGGGAGGGCCCGAAGGGCTGCTCCGCCAGATGGAGAAAGAAGGAATCCGTGTCCGACCGATTCGCCCGGGAATAGAAAAAAAGAAAAATCAAAGTACGG
Organism: Chitinophagales bacterium; assembly: GCA_026981615.1. GTDB lineage: Bacteria > Bacteroidota > Bacteroidia > Chitinophagales > S012-47 > S012-47. The sequence continues at coordinate 11,164 of JALSIH010000199.1, read as the reverse complement.
GCACTCCTTTTCCCTTTTTTCATGATTCCCTGCTTTACAGGCCCGAACTTCCGATGGCTTATTACCCCTTGGGAGACGAGCCGGATACAATTGCAGACGGGCATCTGCTGAAAGATTGGTATCAGCTCAACTCCTACCGGGGCGGGTTTTCCGTGATGATGCCCGGCCCGCCCGAAATTGTGATTGATCAATTGCCGCGGGAGGCCGGAGGCATGACCATGTACCTCTATCGATATGAAGATGCGGACAAACGACAACTTTATATCGTCAGTTTTTTCGACTATCCGCGTGAGGCCACACCCGATGGAGACGATGTCTATTTCAATGCCCTCATTGCTCAAAGCGTGCAGCATTTCAACGGCCTTCTTTTAAAAGAAGAAAAAATCTCCTCTTCCACATTCACCGGGCGCGAAATACATTTAAGTACCGATGACGGACAAATCCTGAGAATTCGCTTTTATCTGATCGGCCGCAGGCTCTTTCAGGTCATTCTGGGTGCCGAAGACCTGAAGGCTTTTTCGGCTCAAAACGAGGCCTATTTCCGGTCGTTCAGGCTTCTCGATGTTTACAAAAACCCATGGCTTCCCATTCAGACGGCAGCCATTGCCTTTTCGCTTCCCCGCACACCGCACGTTGATATGTACTATCTGCCCTTTCGCGACACAACAGCCAGTGTACTGAGCATCGAAGCAAAATCGGAAGAAACGGGCTTGCAGTACAGCGCTACCTTATCCCTTTTGCCCGCCCGTTACAAACTTAAAAACACCGTGGACGTGTATCAGCGCATGGCTTATGCTGCCATTCGCAGCATTGACGGGGTTTTGGTTTCGGAAAGCTACAATGAAAACAAGGACTTTCGGCTCTTTTACATGGAAGCCGGGGGCAAAGAAGAGCAACTGCAACGAAATCGTTTTTTTATCAATCATGCCATGATTGTCCACCTGATGGTAAGCGGACCGGAAGGCAGCGCAGAATCGGCCTTTGCCAGACGATTTCTCAACGAATACCGGCTGAAGCCTTTTTACCGCTGAGCCGGGTATTGGCAAATACCTGCACACAGGTCAGCTCTTTCTTTCGACTGTCGAAGGCTACAGCCACAGCCGTGGTGGTATATCCGGGCCGTATCAAATTCCGGTAATGAGACGGAGATTTCACCCAGGCTGCCACGATGCTGTCAGCCAAAGAGTCGTAGGTATAGAAAAAGCGCGGGATATACTTTTTCTTCTTTTTATTCCACTTCAACAATCGCGCGGGGTGCTGCCAAAGCAGGTTCTCACCGGCCAGGGTCAGGTCTTTGGCACCAAAGTAGAGCAATCGCTGCATGACATCCTGTTTTTTATAAAATCGCTGATAGTGGCTCAACTCCTTGCGGGCCATTAAATAGAACGCATGGTCCTCCGCTGCTTTGTTCAGGACGAAATCATAGCGAAGGGCATTCAACCCATGGCAAAGTCGCAGGGAATCCACCTTTTCACTGACCAGCGACTCAATCAGGGAAATGTCGGGATGCGCAAAGTCGACCGTATCAAACGGAGATTGCGCCTTCAAAGGAAGGAAGGAAAGAAAGAGAAAAGAGAGCAGGCAGAAACGCATTGGCTTTAAAACGCCAGACAGAAGATTTTGGTACGGGGCCGGCCCGAAAAGGACGAGCACTGCACTCAGCTTTAGCTGAAGATACATTTTTTGGAATAAAAGTCACACAAAAGAGGGTCGCTGAGGCGACAAACAAAGCAAAACAGAACAGCTGGGAAGACTCAGGAATCGATTTTCGAAGCGCCCTCCAGGGCTTCTTTGTCAATTTGCATTTGCGTCCAGGCTTCCTCAGCGCTTTCAAGTTGTTTTTTCAGTCGGCTGTATTCGTCAAATTTGAGCTGCGGATGAACGGCTGTTTCATAAAAATCCGGGGCGTAGATAATTTTTTCAAGGGAAGCGATGTCTGCCTGAAGCGCCTCTATTTCCTTTTCCCTTTTGCGGATGCCGTTTTTGAGCTTGCGCAGGGTTCTTTCGCGGTCTTTCTTCTTTTCATATGCCGACTTCCCCGTGTTTCTTTCCTTATCGGCCGGGGTTTCTTCCTTTTTCTTACCGGGCTCCTCTCCGGCACTCAGTTCATCCAGGTGGCCGATCTTTCTCTTTTCGAGGAAGTAGTTGATATCGCCCAGGAATTCGTGAATTTTTTTGTTCCTGAATTCATAGACTTTGCTCGTAAGCCCGGAGAGAAATTCACGATCGTGGCTTACAATAATGACCGTGCCTTTGTATTGCAATATGGCTTGTTTGAGGATTTCCTTCGAGACCATATCCAGGTGATTGGTGGGCTCATCCATGACCAGAAAGTTGTACGGCTGCAACATGAGTTTTGCCAGCGACACCCGGGCCTTTTCTCCTCCCGATAAGACTTTGATCTTTTTGTACACATCATCGCTGCTGAAGAGGTAGGCTCCCAGAATGGCTCTTGCACGGGGGCGCAGTTCGTCCGGTGCGGCATCTTCGATGCTTTCGAGGACGGTGCTGTTTTCGTCCAGCATCTCATTCTGATGTTGGGCAAAAAAGCCAAGCTGCACATTGTGGCCCGGCTCACACAGGCCTTCATGGCTTTCCAAGCCGGCAATGATTTTCGAAAGCGTGGTTTTTCCCTCTCCGTTTCGCCCTACAAATGCTATTTTTTCACCCCTTTCCACCTCGAGGTCAATGCGGTCAAGCACCAAATGATCATCATAGCGTTTGCTCAGGTTCTTGCAATGGAGCGCCCGCTGCCCCGAGCGGGGCGGATCGGGAAAGCGGAGTTTCATGGCAGTCGAGTCCGTGTCTTCAATTTCAATGCGCTCCATGCGCTCCAGCTTCTTTATCAGTGACTGGGCAAAGGCCGCCTTGTTTTTCTTTGCTCTGAATTTATTAATCAGTTGCTCGGTATGTTCTACAAAGCGATCCTGGTTTTTCTTCTCCCGCATCATTTTCTCCCGCCTCAGCTTGCGCTGCTCCACGTATTGGCTGTAGTTGGCCTTGTAATCATACATTTTGCCCAGTTCGAGCTCAATGGTCCGCTGGGTCAGGTTGTCAAGCAATCGCTTATCGTGGCTGACGAGCATGAGCGATCCGGGGTAGTTGCGCAGGAAGGATTCGAGCCAGATAATGGATTCGATATCGAGGTGGTTGGTGGGCTCGTCCAGGAGCAGGAGATCGGGCTGCTCGAGGAGGATTTTGGCGAGCTCCACCCGCATCTGCCAACCACCGCTGAACGTGTTCACCGGCCTGTGCAGCACCTCTCGTTCAAAGCCCAGCCCCAGAAGCACGCGCTCTATTTCTTTGTCTGCCTTGTCGGCCCCGAGCAACTCGTAGCGATGGGAAACTTCACCCAGTTCTTCGAGCAGTTCGCCATAATGATCGCTTTGATAGTCCTTGTGATTGCTGATGGCATCGCTCAGCTCGTCCATTCGCTTTTTCAATGCCTTCACATCTCCCCTTGCACTCGAAGCCTCTTCAATAACGGATTTGGAGGAGCTGAAATCAAGTTCCTGCTTCAGATAGCCGATCCGGTATTCTTTGGGATACTGCACACTGCCTTCATAATCTTTTTGAAGGCCGGCCAGGATTTTTAACAATGTAGATTTCCCGGCACCGTTTCGCCCGGCCAGGCCAATGCGTTCCTGTTCGCCCACCTGAAAGGAGATGGCATCAAATAAGACCCGTGCCCCGTACCGGACACTTAAATTATTAACCTGGAGCATAGTTTGGCTTAATGAGTACAAGCAGCAAAAGGTTCCGTCCGAAACCCGCAGCTGCAAAGATGCGCAATATGTGGCAGCCGCGAAAAGTTATCGCGGGTCTTTGTCATGATTTATCGCTGATTCCGAGTGCTTTCATTGCCTTCCTCGGGCTGCGTGCCGATTTCCGCATTCCTTCCCAGGCATCGCCATCGCGTTTTAATTTTTCTCCTGCATTCCGGAGGGTGTATTTGCGCGGATGCAATGCAGGATCACGAACTTCGCTCCACGCTATGGGCATGGCCACCGGAGCCCCTTCGATGGCCCGCAGCGAATATGGGGCCACGGCTGTCTGGGCATAGCCGTTGCGCAGGTAATCGAGAAAAAGGCGGCCCCTGCGTTCTTCTTTGCGAATGGAGGTGGTAAACTTCGAAGGATGGCGCCCGGCCAGCACTTCAGCAATCTGCCGCGCCAGCTCACGCGTCTTTTCAAAAGGATATTGCCGCCTCAGTGGCACCACCACATGCAATCCGCGCGAACCCGTGGTTTTTACAAAGGGAAGCAGGTCAAGCCCGGAGAGCATTTCGTGCAAAGCCAGAGCCGCCTCGCGAACCAGGTCAAAGTTTCCCCTTGGCGGGTCCAGGTCAAAGATCAATTGATCGGGTTGCCTGATGCGGTCGGCCCGGCTCAGCCAAAGGTGGTGGGCAATCACATCCTGATTGCAGAGATAGGCGAGGGTAGCCTTGTTGTTGACCATCACCATCTTCAGGCTGCCGCCTTCCTTCGGAACTTCCAGCACCGGAATCCAGTCGGGAAAATAATCCCCCGCCTTCTTTTGAAAGAACCCTTCTTGCCCGATCCCCCCGGGAAATCGTTGCATCGATACCGGCCGCATCCGGCTGTGATAAATAAAATAATCGGCCACCGACATATAATAATTAATCAGGTCTGCCTTGCTGATCCCCATCCGGGGGAAAAGCACTTTGCCGGGATGTGAAATACGGACGGAATATTTGCCGAAAAACATTGTAACGCTGCGGATTTCCAATAAAAATACTTCAATATCACCCCATTACAAAGAGAAGAACCCTCCGGGCCCGAAGAGGCAAAAAGCCTTGCGCTGCCAATCCCTAATTCCTTTGCCTGCATGGTAGAATCCTACACATTAATATATGTTCACTTGTTCATTTAAAATTAACTTCCTATTTTTGATGTCATGAGCAAGGAAAAATCCCGATCCATAGAAGTCAAAAAAGGAGATATAAGCCGAAGAGGATTTCTCAGAAATTCGGTGGTTGCCGCCATGGGCACGCTGATAGGCGCACCCATCGTATTCAGCGAAAATGTCAGAGCCAATATGCTCCCCCTTCCTTTTCAGCAAGGCGACCCGTTGAAAGAACTCGGCAAAGACCCGGCACTGATCGTACTCAACGACAAGCCCTGGAACATTGAGACCCCTCCGCACCTGCTGGACGATGAGATCACACCTGCCGATAAAATGTTTGTCCGCAACAATGGTCTTCTGCCGATGGAAACGGATGCCGGCAGCTGGACCCTGACGATAGACGGAGAAGCCGTGCGGGAAAAGAAAAGCTACACCCTGGATGAATTGAAAAATAAATTCAAGCACTACAGCTACCAGCTGGTTTTGGAGTGTGGCGGCAATGGCCGGGCCGAATTCAATCCTCCGGCAAAAGGAAACCAATGGCAATGGGGAGCCGTGCACTGTGCCCGCTGGACCGGGGTGAGGCTGAAAGATGTACTGAATGATGTGGGCATCACCGACCAAGCCAAATACATCGGCTACTACGGAAAAGACATTCATTTGAGCGGCAACCCCGACAAGGTGGTGATTTCGCGGGGAGTGCCCATTCACAAAGCACTGGAAGAGGAGACCCTCATCGCATTTTCGCTCAACGGTGGGCCGATTCCCAAGTTGCACGGCCGGCCTCTGCGCCTTGTAGTGGGCGGCTGGCCCGCATCCACCAGCGGCAAATGGCTCTCGCGCATATCCGTCAGAGACCGCGTGCATGACGGGCCGAAGATGGAGGCCCCGAGCTACTCCGTACCCAAATTTCCGGTGGAGCCGGGTAGTAAAGTCAGGCACGAAGATTTCAAAATCATCGAATCCATGCCGGTGAAATCCCTGATTACTTATCCCAAAAGCGGAGCAATGATATCAGAAGGTGAGAAGCTGGAGATCAGGGGCCATGCATGGGCAGGCGACCGCTCAGTGAAGCGGGTGCAATATTCCATTGACTTCGGAGCTACCTGGAAGGAAGCCCGTCTCAGTCCGCCACCCAACCGCCTGGCCTGGCAACGCTTTCGCGCCACGGTCGAGTTTCCGCAAAAAGGCTACTACGAAGTATGGGCCAAAGCCACCGACAGTGCCGGAGTGAGCCAGCCCATGGTCGTCCCGGGCTGGAACCCCAAAGGATACCTGAACAATGCCACCCACCGCATAGCCGTCAAAGTTGTGTAAAATGAAAAAAGCGAACACACATACGGGCTTTTCGAAGCTGGTCTATGCCGTCTTTCTGACGCTCCCGGCTTTTATCCTTGCCATCAGTCTTTCCATTCTGGCATTGATTACCTATCAAAACAATCACATTGCCGATGTTTTCAAGCCGAAGCCGCCCCGGCCCGCCACTCCGGTGCTTGTCATTCCCGAGCCTGTCGATGGCATTCGCAATGGCATGGACATGCGCACCGGCCTCATTGCCGATGACGGATGGGAAATGGTGCGGGCCAACTGCACAGCCTGCCATTCGGCCAAACTGATTACTCAAAACCGCCAGACACGGGATGGCTGGAAGGAAGTGATTGCATGGATGCAGGAAACACAAGGTCTCTGGGATCTCGGGAAAAATGAAGACCTCATACTGGACTACCTCGCAAAAAATTATGCACCCGAAGCCAAAGGCCGCAGGGCCAGGCTTCAAAATATTCAGTGGTACGTTCTGAAAGAATCAAAAAACTGATGAGCACAATGAAATCAAGCTTTTTATTCCTGGGTGTGCTGTCTCTGCTTTTCATTGCCTGCAACGAAAAAGCAAAGAAGGACGATGCCCCCGCACAAGACAAGGATGTTCGGGCACAAAGCACTCCTTATCTCATTGATGTTGACGATGCCGACTCGTTGATTCGCCACGCGGACAAGCTTGTCATACTGGATGTCCGCAAAGCCGAACGATTTGAAGAAGGACACCTTCCGGGGGCACAGCGGATCTATCGCCCCGATTATGAATCCGACACCTTTTCGTACAAAGGAATGCATGCGGAAAAAGAAAAACTGGAGCACGAACTCGGAATCAGAGGCATTGACAGCAGCACGCTTATTTTGCTCTACGATGAGCACGGCAATGTAGATGCCGCCCGTCTGTGGTGGATGTTGGTGCAGTTCGGACATAAAAAAGTACGCCTGATAAACGGTGGCTACACGGCCTGGACTTTGAGTGGCAAGGAAATAAGTACGGAAATCCGGAAAGCTGAAGAGAAAGAATTTCATTTCCCGCATGAATTTGACAACTCGCTGAACATCGACCGGAAAGAATTGCTTGCCCTTCTGAAGGACAGCAGCCGTATTATTATCGACTGCCGCTCTGACGATGAATACAGTGGGAAAATCATAAAAAACGGAGCCCTGAAAGGCGGTCATATCCCGGGGGCGGTGCACGTAGATTACATCTACTGCCTGCGCTATGATGGCGACTACACCTTTCTTTCGCCAGACAGCCTCCGCCAGCTATTTGAGGCAAAAGGAATCGGGCCGGACTCAAAGATCATCACCTACTGCCATTCAGGGGTCCGCTCGGCTCTTTCGCTCTTCGTTTTGCGCGAAATTCTCGGATATCCCGATGTACGAAACTATGACGGCAGCTGGGTCGAATGGACCCGGTTCGAAGAATCACCCATTGAATCAGAACCCATAAAAAAGGAAATTTAAAATGGATTTTTTACAAGTATTTTTAACGGATTACTGGCAGTTGTTTGTCGAATCGTACCGCAACTATGCCAACTGGCTTATTGACCAGATCATGTTCCGCTCCGAACCCTGGTACTACAATTATTTCTGGATGCTCAACACCGTTTCGCTGCTATTTATTCTGCTCGAAGCGTGGAAACCCTGGCGCGAAGGACAGCCCGTCTTGCGCAAGGATTTCTGGCTCGACTTCTTCTACATGTATTTCAACTTTTTCCTCTTTGCCCTGCTCATCTACGAGGCCGGTGCCAATGTGGTGGTTGCTTTTTTCCAGGACATTCAGCACCAGCTGGGCTTTGACCTCATCGCTGTCGTGGATGTGCACGGCTGGCCGGTCTGGCTTCAGCTCGTGGTCTTCTTCATCCTGCGCGATTTTATCCAGTGGCTGGTTCATGTCCTGCTTCACCGCGTTCCCTTCCTCTGGAATTTTCACAAGGTGCATCACAGCGTAAAGGAAATGGGCTTTGCCGCCCACTTGCGTTTCCACTGGATGGAAAACATCGTCTACGGAACCCTGCAGTACCTGCCGCTTGCCTTCATCGGTTTTGACCTCAATCATGCCTTTGTGGTCTTTCTGATTACCACCTTTATCGGGCACTGGAACCATGCCAATTTCACTACCAACATCGGCTTCCTGAAGTACATCTTCAACAATCCGGAAATGCACATCTGGCACCATGCCAAGCACCTGCCTCCGGATCGCAAATACGGAGTCAATTTCGGCCTTTCGCTGAGCATCTGGGATTATATTTTCCGCACCAATTACATCCCCCACAATGGGCGCGACATCGAGCTGGGCTTCCCGGGCGATGAAGACTTTCCGCAGGATTTTGTCCGGCAGAATATCTACGGGCTGGTGCCGCGGAAAAAGGAAGAAGAGCAGGACAAAAGAGATGCGGAATAAAGCAAGCGCACCTTTAGAGACATGCATAAAAAAGCCGGCCTCCGCGTAGCCGGCTTTTTTCTTTAGTCCAGATCCAGTCCGTAATCGAGATATTTTTCGGGCAGCTCTTCTTTGTCGCGGCCATCCTGAAGGTAGAAGTCAAACCAGTCCATGGTGCGCAGGCAATAGTCAAGGCGGGCCGGATTGTTGCTGTTGCCGTGGCCCTCGCCCGGATACCAGATGAGGCGAACGGCTGCGTGCCCGTGCATTTTCAAGCTGCGATAAAGCTCCAGCGATTGCGAGGGATGCACCCGGGGATCATTCTTCCCGTGCAAAATCAGCGTAGGCGTCACGTTCTGACTGCTGTATTTCACCGGGCTGCGGTCATATACCAACTCAAAATTTTCGTTGGTCCAGAGGCCCCAATGCACGTAATAGTCCTCGTAAGGAATGTCGGTAGTGTTCCTTTTTGATATCTGGTCGGAGATGCCGACAAAAACTACGGCTGCCCGAAATTTATCGGAGTGTTTCGTGGCGGCCCAGGCAGAGAAATAACCTCCGTATGAGCCTCCGCCTATCCCGACTTTCTGTGCATCGACCCACCCCTTGTCCACCAAAAATTGAATACCGTCCAGCACATCCAGAAATTCCTCATCGGCCAGGTCGCCATAGTCGGCACGCGAAAATGCCAGGCCCCGGCCCGAGCTTCCGCGATAGTTGGGCATAAACACAAAATAACCCCGGCCCGCAGCGATCTGCCCCCAGCGGCTGTAGTAGGTCTGCCAGCCGTCTGTGATGCACGACTCCGGCCCTCCGTGTATCATTGCAATCAGCGGGTAGCGCCTGCCTTCCTCATAATCTGCCGGATAAATCACAACGCCCTCGATTTCCATTCCGTCACGGGCTTTATAGCGTATGCTTTCCTGCCGGCCAAGTTTTAAATCCCGCACCCAGGGATTCAAATCCGTATGGCGCTTGAGGTAGGCCTTCTTCAGATGCACGGTATAAAGCTCCGAAGGCCGGGTGCTTGTATTTCCGGCCATGGCAAGCACTCCGCCAGCGAGGCTGATGCGGCTGAACACCGTAGCTCCGCCCGGCAGTATCAGCTCGCTTTCCTCTTCCCCCAGGTCAATCTTTCTCAGGGTGGCTTTGGTACTTTCGTAACTGGCAAAAAACAGGGTATTCCCATCCTGCCACTGCACGTCATTCACCTGGCCCTCAAAGCCTTCCGTATAATTTTGCAGCTCCGAAAAATCCTTCGGATCATCCAGCGACTGCACGTAGAGTGAACCCGCCACAGGATCTTCGATGATTTCGGCAGCGACAAATGCCAGGTGTTTGGCATCCGGGCTCCAGGCCATGGCCGTCAGTTTGCCGGGGTTGTCCACCAGCTTATCGCGCCTGCCGCTGTGGGCATCAATGAGATAAATGCGCTTGAACATGTACGAGTCATCGGTGAGGTTTTGAGGAGCGATCTGAGCGGCAATCAACTTGCCCCGGGGTGCCCAGTCGAGGGCAAAGACCGATGCATCATCCACCAGGGTTCGAATCTCACCGCTGGCAAGGTTATAGACTTTCAGTTGGCGGTGCGTCAGTTCTTCTTCAAATACCTCCTGGTCGAAACCGTATTTTTCCATGGCCGCATCGGGCCGCTTATACTTCGGATGAACAAGAAAGGCCAGCTCCGAGGCATCGGGGCTCCAGTCGTAGTCCAGCACCGATTCGGAAATTTCACTCAGGGGAAAATAAGGCCCTCCTCCGAGGGGAATGCTGTAAACCATGGTCATTTTCGAGTCGTCCAGTTTTCCGAGAAAGCTGATGGCTGCACCATCGGGATGCCATTTCAGACGGTAGAAGTAATTTTTCCCGCTGATGTATTTCTCGCTTTTGCCCGTGCCGAGGTCGAGCACGTAGAGTTCGCGGTAATTATGGCCTTTCCCGTCCTTGATCGGGCGGGGTGTTTCCACGATATAGGCGATGTAAGCGCCATCGGGCGATATGGCCGCCTCACGCACCTGTTTTACACGCTGAAGGTCGAGGGCTGTAAATGTTTCCTGAGACCAACCGGTAATTGATGTAGCCAAAAGGGCAATTAAAACAAAAAGAGTTCGCATGATTTTTACTTTGATGAGAAAGAAATCGTCTTATCAAAAATACGGAAAAGCGACAGCCCGCTATCTATGATGCAGCTTTTACCGGGAGCGACAATATCCATATGAGCTTTAAGGGTTAAACTTTGTAAGGCTCAACTGTTTCGGGGGTATCGCTTCTTTCAATTTCAAACTCCTAATCAGCAATCACCCAAATCCCCGGTGCATCCGGGTCTCCAAGTTCGGAGCATTCCTCTCTGCGCCAACGGAATGCCTCTTTAGGAATTCAAAGCCGTTGATCTGCGCATTCTGCGTGAAACTTCTTTTTTCTTTTTTTTCTCGCAGATTTCGCAGAAGCGGGGACGCAGAGACCGCGGAAAATACGGCAATACCCGAAAGTACTTTTTCCTTGTCGGCATCCCATTAGGGTGAAGCTTGCTTTAATGCACCGGAGCGACTAACGAAGAAAAAGCCTGTTCTGCGTTTTCTGCGCCAACGGAATGCCTCT
>JALSIH010000198.1 GCA_026981615.1 Chitinophagales bacterium | reverse complement strand
AAGGCTGGTGAACCGGCTTAGGCATCGAAGTACTTGAACTTCTTTCTGAGTACTTCCTTGTCCTTGTTAAAGTATTTGCTTTCTTCCCTTATCCTTTGTATTTCTTTTGCTCTCCGTTCTTTTTCCTCTTCACTCATGTGAAGAAAGGACCGGCATTCTTCGCCACAGCAACCTTCATATTTTTCGGCACATTCTTCACACTGGATAAAAAGGACATGGCAGGCTTCGTTGCGGCAGTTGCTGTGCTTGTCGGCTGCTTTGCCGCATTGATAACAGTGACCGATTACTTCATTGGAAATGTGCTCTCCCAGTCGATTGTCAAATACAAAATTGCTGCCGAGGAAAGCATTGTCAAGTTGCTTCACCTTGATTTGCCTTGCGTAATCAATGATTCCACCGTGCAGTTGATTTACGTCTTTGAAGCCGTGATGCCTGAAGTAGGCGCTGGCCTTTTCGCAGCGGATGCCGCCAGTGCAGTAGAGTATGATTTTCTTATCACGGGCATCTTTTAGTTTTTCCACCATTTCGGGCAAGACTTCTCTGAAAGTAACCCCTTCGGGGCGAACGGCCCGCTCGAAGTGGCCAATCTCAAATTCATAGTAGTTGCGCATATCCACCACGATGGTATCGGGGTCGGCAAGAGCCTCGTTGAAGCGGTCGGCATCCAGATGATTGCCTACATTGCTGACATCATAGCTGTCATCATCCAAGCCTTCGTTGACCAGCTTGGGCCTGACCTTGATGCTGAGTTTGTAAAATGACTTGCCGTCATCCTCCACGGCAATTTTGAAAGCTACATTTCTGAAGGCAGCATACGAATCCACCGCTTTTCGAAATGCATCGAGGTGATGATGCGGCACACTCAGCTGGGCGTTGATGCCTTCGCGCGCTACGTAAATCCTGCCCAGCACCTGCAGCCGGTCCCACTGAAGGTAGAGCTCGTCACGTAGTGACGCGGGGTCTTCGAGGCGGACGTAGCGGTAAAAAGAAAGGGTCGTACGCTGAAAAGGCTCCTCCATGAGGCGCTTTTTCAGTATTCTTCGGTCCAGTTTGTTATACAGTTGCATCTTTTTCGGGGCGTTTATATCCGGTGGCCAAAGTTACGGATATTCCGATTTCCCTGCTTATTCATCATAGTCTACCACCACCTTGCGGGTGAGGGGATGACTTTGGCAGGTGAGAATATAACCTTCCTCTATCTCTTCATCGGTGAGGGCTTCTCTCTCGTCCATTTCCACCCGGCCTTCGCGCAGCAGCGCCCGGCAGGTCGTACAAACGCCCATCTGGCAGGCATAAGGCGGGTCGATGTTGTTTTCTATGGCAGCCTCCAGCAGGGTTTCTTTCTTTTGTACCTCAATTTCGTATTGATTGCCATCCAGGATGATGACGGCTTCGGCAGGAAATATTTCTTCGGGCACTTCCTCGTGTCCGCCCTCTTCGTCAGTCGCGAGGGCAGCCGTAAATCGCTCGATGTGGATATGGCTTTTATCAATTCCCATCTCCCCGAGGGCTGCTTCCACTTCATCCATCATCGGGCCGGGCCCGCAGATGTAATGGCTTCCCGCTTCGATCTCTCCGCTCGATGCATATTTCTTAAGCAAGGTCGCGGTGACTTCGCGGTTGAGCATGCCGGGCTGCCACTTTTCCTCATCACCAAGCGAACCGTTCTCGAGAATATGGATCAGATTCAAGCGATCGGGAAACTGCCGGGCCCATTCTTTCAGCTCTTCATGGAAAATGATCGAGTCCGGACTCCGGTTGCCGTAAAACAAGGTAAGCCGGCTTTCTTTTTCGACATTCAGTACGGATTTCAGAATACTGATGACCGGTGTGATTCCGCTGCCTCCGGCATAGAGGAAATAATCATCGCGATGCGTTTCGGAAATGGGAGGCGTAAAGTTGCCCATCGGAGGCAAAACCTCAATGATCATTCCCGCACGGGCATGGTCGTTCAGATAGTTGGATACTTTGCCGCCCTCCACCCGTTTCACCGTAACTTTGGGGTACGTATCTGTAAAAGGGCAACTCGCCAGGCTGTACGCCCTGCGATATCGCTCTCCGTCAATATAGAGTTGCAGGGTGAGGTATTGACCGGCCTTATATTGATAGCTTTCTTCCAAGTCGGAGGGCAGGTCAAAAATGAGAGAAACGGCCTCGCGCGTTTCTTTTACCACCTCTTTCACTTTCAGGGGATGAAATTTTAAAGCCATGGGGTTCTCTTTCTTTGCTCTTTTTTGCAATAGGATTTGATGCGGATTCTTCCGTTTGCTGCGAAGTTAAAAGAATGCATCGTTACAAAAAACCGAGTTCGAGTTTGGCTTCTTCACTCATCATCGACATTTCCCATGGCGGGTCAAAGGTCAACTCGATTTCTGCCTCCTTCACCCCGTCTATGAGTTCTATTTTTTCTTTGACTTCGTTGGGAAGAATCTCGGCTGCAGGGCAGTTGGGGGCCGTAAGGGTCATCAGTACTTTAACTTTGTTGTCGGGACTGACTTTCACTTCATAAATCAGGCCCAGGTCATAAATATTGACAGGTATCTCCGGGTCGAAGATGGTACGGATGATATCCATGACATCATTCTGTATTTCTATAAAGGAGCGTTCTTTGGCGATATTTTTCTTTTCAGTGCCCATCTTCACGAGTTAATTCTTCCTGTCTAAATATTTTTTTGCATCGTCTTTCATGCGTTTGAGCATGGCATTCAGGCCGTTGTTTCGTTGTTCGCTCAGCAGTGCCCGAAGATTGATCTTATCTATAAATCCGAGATCGGCCGCAAGCACCTCTTCGGGGCTGCGCCCCGAAAGCACCCGGATCAGCAGCGAAATGATGCCTTTTGTGATGACCGTATTGCTGTCGGCTTCGAAATGCATATGCCCGTCTGCAAAATCGGAGTAAAGGTACACGGTGCTTTGACATCCTTTCACAATGTTTTCCTCTTTTTTATGCGCTTCGGGCATGGGGGGCAATTTTTTCCCCAGGTCGATGAGGTATTCGTATTTCATCATCGGATCATCAAAGAGCGAAAACTCTTCAATGATCTCTTCTTCTATCTCTTTTATTTGCGGCATGCGACCCTGCTCTTTTACTTTAATAACTTAGGAAAAAATTCTTATTTGGAATGGTTCAATATAATGCTTCTTTTTCCAAAGGGATCATGCCGGCTCGATGCCGATGAGATAATAGATGGAAAGGCTGACGGCTATCCAGAGGAGGAAGCTGAGGAGGAGCCCGGTACGTGCAAAATCGCGGAAACGGTATTGCCCCACACCGTAAATCATGGTGTTGGTTTGATATCCCAGCGGTGTGATGAAACTGGCCGAAGCGGCAAAGGTGACGGCCAGCAGCAGGGGCAGGGGCTGAATGCCCAGACTTTGGGCAGCCACAATGGCGATGGGAGCCATCAGCGCTGCCGTGGCGTTGTTTGACATGAATTCGGTGAATAGGTTGGTCATGAAGTAAAATCCGCCAATAATGGCCAGGAAACCGTAAGGTCCCAGACCATGGATGAGTTGTCCGGCTGCGAGGTCGGACAAGCCGCTGTTTTCCATTGCTTTTCCGATGCTGAGGGCGCCTGCAAGAAGAAAAATAATTTTCCAGTCAATCGCCTGATATGTGTCTTTGCTGCTGATGCATCCGGTGAGTATCAGGAATACCGAGCCGGCCATGGCTCCGATGGAAATGGGTATAATGCGCAGGGCTGCCAGGGTCACTACGGCAGCAATGGTGCCCAGCACCAGGGCAAAATTGCGGGGCTTAAACTCGCTGATGCCCTCTTCGGAAAGCATCACAAATGGGCTTTCCTGCCGCGACTGCATGCGTTTGAACTTGGGCAGCCGGTGGGCTT
The DNA here is from genome assembly GCA_026981615.1 of Chitinophagales bacterium. Lineage (GTDB taxonomy): Bacteria > Bacteroidota > Bacteroidia > Chitinophagales > S012-47 > S012-47. The sequence goes on along the minus strand of JALSIH010000198.1, from coordinate 5,384 downwards.
TTAATTCTACGAGGATGATGTCACCGGCTTTCAATTTGATATCGTTCAGTTTTTCATGGCGGATCTCGTTTCGGTGCTGAATGGCCAGCGGCACCGCGCGGTATTTTCTCTTAAATTCCAGCTCGTTGAGGGTTTTTCCTTCAAATTCGGAGTTGGCCGTGATCACCAGTTCGATCATCACCGTATCCGATCGAAGCTTTTTGTCCTCCTCACTTTGCTCATCCCCCGTTAATAAAATCTGCACCTTGATCCGGTCTTTTATTTTTCTGATTTCATTGAGGTCGCAGCGCACGCGCAGGCGGTCGTTGGCCTGAAGCACAAAGTCGACCGGTGGAACGATAAATTTGTCTTCGCCCCGGGTCACTTCGATGATCTCGAGGTCCAGTTGCTGCAGCAGGGGCGCATCCATCAGGCGTTTGCCCACGTTGGGCGAGTTGGGCAGCAGGATGATGTCTGCAAGGTAATCGCCAATGCGATAACGCGACTCGGAGTCGGCCCGGCCATCGCGGTCGGGCAGGAGGCGGATGCCAATGAACATCATGTAGCTAATGCCGATGATAAAGATGACTATGCCCACGGGGGCCAGCTGAAAAATGCCGAAGGGCGCCAGACCGTGGTCTTCGGCTATTCCGCTGACAAGAATATTTGTGGAAGTGCCGATCAATGTGCAGGTGCCACCGAAGATGGATGCAAAAGAAAGGGGAATCAGCAGCTTGGAGACACTGATATTGGCATCCTTGGCCGCTTTGACGATGAGCGGGATGAAAATGGCCACCACGGGTGTGTTGTTGATGAAGGCGGAGATAACCCCCACCGTCAGCATCATGCTCAGCAGGCCGAGTTTGTAATTTTTGCGGAAAATATTGGCCAGGGGAATACCGAGCAGATCAATGGCACCGGTTTTGAAAAGGGCGGCACTCACCACAAACATCCCCGCCACGGTAATGGTAGCCGGATTGCTGAAACCGGCCAATCCTTCACCGGGTGTGATGACACCCGTGATGACCAGCAGGATCATTACACCCAGTGCAACCACATCCACCGAATAACGCTCGCTGATAAAAAGAACAACAGCCAGCAGGAGGATGATACTTACAATAATGGCTTCGGCTCCCATGTGCGATAATTCAGGAAGCAAATATGCATAATTTTTAGTATTAATCTACTAAATTGATAGACTATTAATTTCGCTTCTTTTTTTAATTCGGAGATAAGTGCAGGGTATAGTTGAGCACAAGCGTATGTCTTTGAAGCGGATTGCTGTTATTGAAGTTGCGGTAAACGTGCATATACTCTGCTGCCAGGTCGTTTCCTTTTTGCAGTTTCAGGCCCAGGCCGGCTCTCACGCGATTCTCTTCGGCATTGAGGAAGACCCCCGGGCTGCGCTTTGCAAAAAATTCATCACTTGCCAGTAGCTGTATTTTACGGTTCAGGGGCAATCTGAACTGTATTCTGATTCGCCCTCTTTCCGTACGGGTATATTCGTGCTGCCCGGGGTTGGCGCCTTGCGTTTCCAAAAAGCGCTCCTCCACCCGCAGCCTCGAAGCGATTTCGAGGCGATGGATATGAACTTTGTAGTTCAGCTCAAGGTGGGGCCTGAATTCAGAGTTCCAGAATTCGATTTCTTCTTCAGGAAGGGAAGGCGAGGTATGTAGGAAATAGGCCATGCCGGCACCGGCCGACAGGCGGCTGTTGATCTTCCGCAAAACAATTAGCCTGGGAAAAAGAAGGGCATCCTGTCGCAAAGGGCCGAAAAATATCCGGTTCTGAAACTCGGCACTGCCCGACCAATGCTCATTTTTGTATTTTATCTGAACTCCGGTCCAGTTCATGTATTGGGTGCTGATTTGCCCGGAGTTGGTCTGCGAATGTAAAGAGGCAGGACTGATCAGAAGAAAAAGAAAGAGCACAAAGCCCGTCCCTGCGATCGAAAGTATCTGTATTCTATGGCAAAAAGGGGCTTTATTTCTTTTTGAGGGCATTTTCCAGCTTGTTTTCCCGCTCAATTATATTGGCGAGCGTACTGGCCTTCAATACCCTCACCGACTCATCGCGCACATCCTGAAACACATCGCGGATGCCACAAGTTTCTTCATCCACACATTCTTCACAGCGCTCGTAATATTGATAGGTTACACAGGGCAAAAAGGCGATGGCCCCGTCAAAGAGACGCATGATATCGGCCAGGCTTACCTCGTCCGGTGCTTTGTGCAGAAAGTAGCCTCCGCCTTTTCCTTTCTTGCTCTTCAAAATGCCGGCATGCTTCAGTTCCAGCAAAATGGCCTCCAGAAATTTCTTGGGAATGTGCTCCTCTTCTGCAATCCGGCTGATGAGAATGGGCTTCTGCGCTTCCTGCTTGGCAAGATAAACCAGTGCGTTGATTGCATATTTTGCTCTTTTGGACAGCATCGCTCAAAGATAATTAAGCAGCCCTGATTATTGAGCGGCCCGGGTAGGATAAATCCGTCAGGCCAGCTTTTGTATCCGCCCTCCGATCTTTATCCGGAGGTAGAGCAGCAGGAGCGAGGTGCAAAGAACATTCAGGAGCAGGGGCCCGCCAACGGATAGGGAGGCGCTTCCCTGTGAGAAGGATACAGGCAGGCTGTCGAGCGCACGTGCGGCTCCCCAAAAGGCCGGCCAGGCAAGCAGCGCAGCTGTTAAAATGAAAATCAGGGCTTCTCTGAAATAGATACGGGCCAGGCCCGAAGGCTTGTATCCGAGATGAATGAGCAGGCGCAGGTTTCCGCTGATGTCGGAAATGGCGAGTTCCATGGTGGTGAGCACGATGGTGAAAGCAAACAGGACGAAAAGCAAACCCAGGAGCGAAACAATAAGCAGAAGTGTAGCCGCCAGTGTACGAAAACCGCTGCTTATTGCTTTTTCCTGCCGGTAGCGGTAGCCCTGCTCTTTCAGAAAAGAGAGCAACTGCGGATCGGCCATATCACGAACCCTGAGGATGAGCCGGGCGGGTGACGGTGTGCCGCGCCCGTATTTTTGATTGGCATAGCGCAGAAATGACTCCGGCACCGTAACCGATGGAATGCGGTCGGAAAAGGCCAGAATGCGCGAACGGTAGTGGCGGCTCTGACCGTTTCCGCTGATGATGACATCGAGGGTCCACCTCGAAAGCATCTCCTCGGAAATCTGCGGGAGGCCGTACATGAGCGAGACGTTGAAGTTGTACAGATTCAGCCATTCGCGGTTGATGATGACGGGGATAAAGTCGCTGCCTTCTTCCCACTTCCATCCGGGTGGGATGGTATCGAGAAAGCGGTCGGGAACGGCTTCAAAGAAAAGGTCGGTGTAGATAGAAAGGCGCTCGGCCAGGTTGGAAGAAATGCGGAAAGTGCTGTTCGAAAAGGCTCCCAGGTCAAGCACGAAGGGTTGTTTTTTGATGTATTCGATCTCTTCTTCCGAAAAAGCACTCCGGTACTTGCTGCCGAAACTCTGTATGGCATTGACGCCTTTGTTGATGATCAGATAGGAATTCTGATTTTCTCCTGCATTCTCGAAGTAGCTGTGAAAACGCTGGTACCCCTCTGTGGATAGCAGCAAAATGAAAAGCCCGGTAAAATAGGCGAGGGCGGCAATGAATAGCCGGAAGCGATGGCGGCCCTGGCGAAGAAGAGAAGTGAGCGGGCGCTTCATAGCTGCCATTTTTTGGAATAAGGAAAAAAGTCATCGTCTTCGAGTTGCAGGCTGATGACACCCGCCTTGCGGGCTGCTGCCTTTTCGGCTATCAGGCGGGCCGCTGCGCGGGCGGCCTCCGCATCGAGGTGGCTGAAAGGCTCGTCAAGAATCAGCCATGTGAAAGGCTGACACAAAGCCCGTACGATGGCAACCCTTTGTTTTTCGCCCTGCGAGAGCAGGCGGCTTTCGCGTGCTGCCGTGTGGGCGGCTCCGAGCTTTTGGAGCATCTCGTCAATCTCCGCATCCGAAGAACTTTTTTGCAGTTCATTTTTGATTTCAATGTTTTGGCGGGCACTGAGCTCGTCAAAAAGGCGAAGGTCCTGGAATACGATGGCAAATGCCTTCTGCCTCAATCGGCTCCATTCTCCGGCATCCAGCGACTTGGCATGGCGATCCCCGATAAAATAAGACCCTGCATAGGCCGTACTCAAGCCGTAGAGTATCCGTGCCAGGGTGGTTTTTCCACTGCCCGAGGGGGCGGAAATATGATAGTGATGCCCCCGTTCAAAGTGCAACTCCCGGTACCAAATATCCGAAGACGAAAGATCGCGGTCTTTCAGATGAAACGGCACGATGGTATGGATGGTGAGATTTTCGCAGTCCATCAAAAAATATCTTTGAAGGCGCCCATGGAAAGATTTTCGAAAAGAGCCGTAATCAGTTCTTCGAGGGCGTTTCGCTCATTGTTCTTCAAGCGCACTTCGAGGTCTGCCGCGAAAGGAAATTCTTCGCTTTGCCCGGCACGGAGTTCAATAAATTGCACGGCTTTAAGTGCATTGCCCGTCATCAGGCGGATCATCCCGTCCATGTCGAAGCCACCCGGTGAAGCATCCAGCAGGGCCCGGCCTTCTTCGTCCGCCCGGGCATAGATGGGGTACTTTCGCATTTTTCTCAGGAGTTCCTTCGGGATGGCATTGCTTTCTTCCGTGGAGTTCAGTCTTTCGTGCAGATACGATGGATCGTTGCTCATGAAGAGCGTATGCTCGTTTTCTGCGAGATAGAGCGGCTGGCGGCTGCCAGGGAAAAGAAAGAGACGGCCGCTTTTTTCAAGGAGGCCGGACGATTCAAGTATCCGGCTTGCTTCCTTGCCGTCAGTCAGCGAAATGGCGATGTGCCAGCGCGGAACGATTTCTTCTTTCGGGCCGAAGAAGCTTTTCTTGCCCGGTGAGCCTGTGGCGAGCCTGCCGTTGACCGCCCAAAGCGAGCGCCCGTCAAAGAGCTTCCCGAGCGGCTCCATCAGCGATTTGAAAAGCGGCAGGTAATATTCGTCATAGCCGCAGCTTTCCAGCACTTTCTCATAGCTTTCGAGCGATTTTATGACCTGCTCTTGGGCTTCGGGCCGAAGATGCAGCGAGAGCAATGAAACCCCGTTTTCAAAATCCAGCCCGTTCATCAGTTCGGCTTTAAATTCCCGGTCAAATGCCGTTTTGTAAAAGTCGCGGAGGCGCGGGCCGCCCGATTCCGTGTAGTTTCCCCGCACGTATCCGTTCCCGAAATTCAAGGAAGCGAGTATCTTCTTGTCAATCGGCAGCAATTTTGATTTGCTCCCTTCCATTTTCCATTCACCCGGATTGATTTTCTCCTGGCCGGCCCGGAAGGAAATGTCATCCGGACGGGCAAAATATTTGGCTATGTCAGGTTCTGAACGCCCCAGACTTTCATCCGCTTTCATCTCAAAATAATGGCGCATCTGC
>JALSIH010000197.1 GCA_026981615.1 Chitinophagales bacterium | reverse complement strand
GGGAGAAAAAGAACAATTACTATGTCAACGAGTCGGTGGGGCTGGCCTGCGGATTTCTGCTCATGGCTATTCATCATGCAGGCCTGGTTGCCCTCACGCATACACCCAGCCCCATGAATTTTCTTTCGAAAATCCTCGGGCGTCCGGCCAATGAGCGCCCCTTCCTCCTCATTCCGGTGGGCCATCCGGCACCCGGTGCCGAAGTGCCCGCTTTGCAGCGCAAAGCCCTGGATGATATTGCCTGCTTTTTTGAAGAAGAATAATTATTTGCCGGACGGAATGTGGTAGTGATAGACCAGCGTTGTTTTTTCTTGCTTCCCGTCTTTTTCAGCGCTATTGCTGCGGTACTGATAGTGCACACCCTGTCGTGCAATCAGGTCTTTGAGGCGGAAGTGGATATTGACTTTGCTGTGGTAGGTCACCCGTATTCCCTTGTTTTTCATTTTGGGATAGCGAAAGAGGCGTACGATGCGCTGTGCCTCTTCATCGCAGCCGTGTCCGATGCCGTGCTCAATGCGGGTTTTGATGACGCGTCCGTTTTCATTAAATGAAAAGGCCACCTGTACCGTGCCTTCAATCTTCTTTTCGAGGGCTTCCTCCGGATAGCGCAGGTGCTCACGGATAAACTTCGACATGGCCTCCGTCCCGCCCGGGTAAGCCGGGGTTTTGATAAACTGTTCGGGTTTGCGTTTTTTCTTCATCTTTTGCTCCTGTGAAGATAAAGAAAGGCAGGGGATCTCCGGGCCGGACAGGAGCAGTCATTTTTCCTTTTTTCCCGCAAAACAAGCGCCCGCTGGAAAGAATATGTACCCGAATATCTCAGGACAGGGCAAAGGGGCGGGGATTCGCTTTCTCCCGGCCGTTTACGGCCGGTCAAAATAGGCTTTCAGTTCATTTTTCAGGTTTTCCCACTGGGCTTTGTCTCCCGTCACGGCCTGCCATCCCTCTTTCATCTTGGAAAGTCCGAAGCGATAGGCGCGGTCAAACGATATATGGGGAGGGAGAGAAAGTTCTCCGCTGTTGACCACCGCATCAATGATGAATGCTTTTTTTGAAGCTTTGGCGGCCTTTACGGCCGCTTCGATGTCTTCGGCCTTTTCTACCCGTACGCCCTCACCTCCGCAAAGGCGGGCATAGTCAGCAAAATTTACATTCTTTTCACTCAGTGCGTCCAGCGTGGGCGTCAGGCCGGCTTCTTCCATTTCGAGTTTGACAAAGCTCAGTTCCGAATTGTTGAAGATCAGAATCTTGACGGGAAGCTCATACTTGACAGCCGTGATGAAGTCCTGCATGACCATGTTGAAAGCTCCGTCACCGGAGAAGCACCAGACTTCGCGCCCGGGATAGAGAAATTGGGCCCCCATTGCCGCTGGAAGACCCACTGCCATGGAGCCGTGATTGAAGGAGCCGATAAGCCGCCTCTCATGGTGAAAGGAAATGTGGTGTGCGGCCCATATGGCCGAGGTGCCGGTTTCGATCGTAAAGATGGCATCATCAGAGGCGCGGCTGTTGATCATATCGGCAAAAATCTGCGGATGCAAGGGTTGCAGGTCCCTTTCTGGCGAGGCTTCGCTTTTCATGGCGGCTCTCCATTTCAGGAAATTTGCTCTTAATTTTTCAAGAAAAGAGGCATCCTCTTTTTCGGGGACAAGGGGCAGCAACTGCCTGATAAAACTCCCTGCATCGGCATGCACACCGATGTCCACTGCCGTCCGGTTGCCGATATTTTCCGGGCGTATATCCACCTGAATGCTTTTTGTGGCGTGGGGAAGAAATTCGCTGTAGGGAAAATCGGTGGCAAGCATGATAAGCAGATCGCACTCCATGACGGAGGCATAGCCCGAGGGATTGCCGAGCAGCCCGGTCAAGCCGGTGACGTTCTCGCTGTCGTGGTCGAAAATATCGGAAGCTTTGAGCGTGTGAGTAATCGGGGCTTTCAGTTTACGCGACAAGGCCAGTACTTCTTCGCGGGCGTGGCGGCAGCCGTGGCCGGCAAAGAGGGTGATCCTTTTGGCTTCCTCAATGGCTTTGGCCGCCCTGGCCAGCGATTCTTCTCCGGCCGTCAATACGGCATCGGAGCGGTAAAGAGGCGAGATATATTCTTTCCCGGCTGCTTCCATGGAAGCAATGTCGGAGGGAAGCTCTATGCGGCAAACCGATCGTGTGGCCAATGCGATGCGCAAAGCACGCTGGATCACTTTCGGGGCTTGTTCGGGCGAGCGGATGAGTGCCTGATATTCGCAGACATCGTCAAAAACCTTCATCAGGTCGGCTTCCTGAAAATAATTGATGCCCATCTTCGCCAGGGGTACCTGCCCCGTAATGGCAATGACGGGGCTGCGCTCTTTTTTGGCATTGTACAATCCGTTGATGAGGTGCAGGGCCCCCGGGCCCGTGGTGCCCGCACACACTCCGACACGCTGCCCCAGCTCCCCCTGGGCAAAAGCCGCAAAGGCTGCATTGCCTTCGTGTTTCATGCCTATCCACTCGACCTCCTCGCGCGATTCGATGGCTTTTACAAAATAGTTGAGGGCATCTCCGGTCACTCCGAAGATTTGCCGTACTCCCGCTTCGATAAGTATATCAAGCAGCTGCTCTGCAACGGTATAAGACATATTGGATTGAGATTTTGGGTGATCAATGGCCGGAAATTCCTTTTGCCGGGGCAAAAAGATAAATTCCCGAATACCCTGCAATTTACCAGATTTAATAATCAGAAATAAAATCTCTTGACACAAACCTGCGTTCGAAGGCAATAAGGATATCCTTATATTTGATTTATGCCGTGAAAATGCATAAGCGCATTCTTAGCGGGCCGCCCATTCACCTAAAATGTAAAACTATGTTATCCGGTATTATTCTTTTGTGGTTTGTTTTGACCGGTATTTCGCTGCTTTATGTCGCTGTCGACATTCTGCGAACACCCGAATCTCCCGTACTCAAGCTGGGCTTTATTCTTTTGACCGCTTATACGGGCCCGGTCGGTGCTTTTCTTTATGTGCTGGGCTGTCGCGAGCCGCTGCCCGGGCTTCACGAGCGCTATACGGCTTCGCGCTGGCGACAGGTATTGGGCTCTACCATGCATTGCGTGGCCGGTGACGGTCTGGGTATTCTCATCGGTGCGTTTATCGGAGGGATGATGGCGCTCAGCAAGCCGTATGAGATTGCTCTCGAGTATTTTCTCGGCTTCGGCCTGGGCTGGACCATCTTCCAGGCGCTTTTTATGAAGGCTTCGGAAGGGGGAACTTTCGGGAAAGCACTGAAAAATACATTTATTCCCGAACTGGTCTCCATGAACTACCTCATGGCTGCCATGATGGTCGTAAACACCATTGGCCGCACGAGGATAGCCGGGAGCGACAATCCCCTGAATCCGGAGTTCTGGTTTCTCATGTCCATGGCTTTGCTGACCGGATTCGTGGCAGCCTACCCGATCAATTGGTGGCTGGTAAGCAATCACCTGAAGCACGGCATGATGACCGTCCGTCCGCCAGCTTCTGCCGCAAGCGGGGATCAGCAGGAGGAATCAAGCGGAGAAAGCATGAAAAACATGGAAAACAGGGCTGATAAAGTATCGACAAAAGCCATTCTGTGGATGGTCATTCTTTCCTTTGCCGTGTTGGCACTGGGCATTGTCTTTGCCTTCAGCTACCCGGGCTGAAAAAGGGCTTAACTTTTTCTGCGGAGATACCAATTGCTCCGCAGGGGGGCTTTTTCGAGGCTGCGGCCCTCTTTTGCTTTTTGCGATTCCAGCTCGTTGACGGCCAGAAGGGCTGCCATGGAAGCTTCCTCTTCGCGCTCGGCCATCAAGACCCCCGGCTCGAAATGATTTTGCACAAAATGCGTGTCGAAGTCACCGCTTGTGAAGGCAGGATGCTGCATGACAAAGCGCCCGAAGGGAAGGGTGGTGGCAACTCCCGAGATTTTGTACTCGTCAATGGCCCGGATCATGCGCTCAATGGCATCTTTGCGGTCTTTGCCGTGCACAATGAGTTTGGCAATCATGGGATCGTAGTAGATCGGGATTTCCATACCGGCCTCATAACCATCGTCCACGCGCACTCCGGGCCCCGAAGGGGTCTCATAGGTGAGCAAGGTACCGATATCGGGCAGGAAATTGTTTGCAGGGTCTTCGGCATAGACGCGGAGCTCGATGGCATGTCCGTTGATCTCCATTTTGTCCCGCTGGATATCCAGTTTCTCACCGGCCGCAATTTTTATTTGTTCTTTGACCAGGTCGAGGCCCGTAATGCATTCCGTCACGGGATGCTCCACCTGCAGGCGCGTGTTCATTTCCAGGAAATAGTAGTTCATATCCGCATCCAGCAGAAACTCGACCGTGCCGGCATTGACGTAGCGGCAGGCCTGCGCCACTTTGACGGCATCGCGGCCCATGCGCCTGCGCATTTCGCTGCTGATGACGGCCGAAGGAGCTTCTTCGATGACCTTCTGATGCCTGCGCTGCACACTGCATTCGCGCTCGAAGAGGTCAATGCAGTTTCCGTGGCGGTCGCAAAGTACCTGTATTTCGACATGCCGGGGCTTTTTTACATATTTTTCGATAAAAACCGAGCCATCGCCAAAGGCCGACCGGGCTTCGCCCACGGCCCGGTCCATCTGTGCAATGAAGTCGCTTTCCTTATCGACTATGCGCATGCCCTTGCCACCCCCTCCGGCTGCCGCTTTTATCAGGATGGGAAAGCCGGTCTTGCGGGCAATCTCCAGTGCTTTTTCTTTGTCGCTTATGGGCTCATCGGTGCCCGGCACCATGGGAATATCATACGCTTTGACGGCCGCTTTTGCCGCCAGCTTATTGCCCATAATGCGGATGGCCTCCGGTGGCGGTCCGATAAATATCAGTCCGGCTTTTTCCACCGCCTCGGCAAATTCCGCATTCTCGGAGAGGAAACCGTAGCCCGGATGAATGGCATCGGCTCCGCAGGCCAGGGCTTTTTCGATGATGATTTCTCCGCGCAGATAGGAGTCTTTGCTGGCAGCCGGCCCGATGAGCACCGCCTCATCCGCATAGCGGGTATGAGGTGCCTTGCGGTCGGCTTCTGAATATACGGCTACCGTTTTAATGCCCATCTCGCGAGCCGAACGCATCACACGAATGGCGATTTCTCCGCGGTTGGCTACCAATATTTTCCTGATCATTGTGCTTCTTTTTGGCCTGCCCAAATTTACAACAATCGGGAAGGAAAAGGGCCGGAAAAGGGAAATGAGGAATGCTATATTTGCACTATGGCCGAAGGAAGACCGGAAAAACTGAAATATGAACCCGTAATTGCGGATCACCGGCAGTGGCCCATTGCCTGGCTGACCCGCCACAAAGAGGAGTTCCTGAAGGAGGCCGAAGAGCAAAGCTTCAGCGATCTGATAAAAATGGCCGGTGACAGCGAGGGACTGCGGGCCCTGCTCGAACAGGCCATCTATCTCGAACACATACGCATCAAGCGGCATCCCTGGAAGGTGGACCCCGAAGACGATCAGGAATATTGGGACCGCATTGAGAAGGAATTTCTGGCCCTCAATCCTCTGAACCCGGAGGCGGAGCAAAACGAAAAAATACAAGGCCTCATCCGCGACATTATCAGACGCTACCTGCATGAGATCGCTGGGGAGTTTCGCTACGGCACGTACAAGCTGGCGCGCAAACTGCTTCCCCACACTTTTGCCACGCTTCTCAACCGCAAACAGCTCGACCCCGGTACGCGCATCGTGGGGCGCAGCTTGCACCTGAAAGAAAAAATACAGTTTGTCGGCCACATTGAGCATCTGCGGAAACTCGTGACCAAAGGCACCGTGGTGCTGCTGCCCACGCACAGCAGCAACCTCGACTCCATCCTCATCGGCTGGGGCATTGACGAAATCGGCCTGCCGCCTTTTCACTACGGGGCCGGGCTCAATCTCTTCAACGTCCGGCTGATTGCCTACTTTATGAACCGCCTCGGGGCCTACAAAGTGGACCGCAGGAAAAAGAACAAAATCTATCTGAAAACCCTCAAGGATTACAGCATGCTCACCATCGAGAAGGGTGTGCACAGTCTTTTCTTTCCGGGAGGCACACGCAGCCGCGACAACCGCGTGGAGTCGAAGCTGAAGCTGGGGCTGCTGAGTACGGCCGTGGAGGCACAGCGCAAGCAATTTGAAGACAAGGGCACGCGCTCTTCCAAAGTCTTTATCGTTCCGGCCAGCATCAACTATCATGTGGTGCTCGAAGCGCCCACGCTGATCGAGGAATATCTGAAAAGAGAAGGCAAACAACGATATATCATCGAAAAAGACGAGCTCTCCTCCTCGTACCGGCTTTTTACTTTTATTATCAAATTTCTGACCCGCGGCTCACAGGTTGCCCTCTCATTCGGCAAGCCCATGGATGTCTTTGGCCATGATGTGGACGAGGAAGGGCGCAGCCTCGATAAGAACGGGAATGTAATCGACATTGACGGCTACTTTAAGAGCAACGGGGTTATTACGGAAGATGAACAGCGGGAAAGCCGCTACACCCAGAAGCTGGCGGAAAAAATCACCGATCAGTTTTATCGCATCAATATTGCCTTTTCCAGTCATCTGATTGCTTTTGTGGCTTTTGAGTTGATTCGCAGGATGAACGGTGACCTCGACCTCTTCGAGCTTCTGCGCATTCCCCCCAAAGAGATCAAAGTGCCTTACCGTGAATTTCGCGAGAAAGTGGCAGCCGTGCGTGAGGCCCTGCTGGCGCTCAAAGAGGAAGGGCGCATTGATGTGGCCCCTCATCTCCTCGGTCCTGTAGAGGAGGTCATTCGCCACGGACTGCAAAATGTAGGCGTTTTTCACAGCAAGCGGGTGCTGAAATACAATAAAAAGAAGCTGGAAATTGTAAGCGAGGATTTGAAATTGCTTTATTTCTATCACAACCGCCTGGAAGGTTACGGACTTGAAAGATATATATGACATAGAGACGGTAGGGGTCATCGGTTCGGGCAGTTTTGGCACGGCCGTAGCCAATCTTGTGGCGAAAAACCACAAGGTGCTGCTCTATGCCCGCAGGGAAGAGGTAAAAGAAGAGATCCTGCGCAGCCGGAAGAATGCCGGGCAGGATGTGCATCCCCGGGTAACCCCCTGCTCGGACATGGAGCGGCTGGCAGCCGAATGCCCCCTGATTTTCCCGACCGTTCCGTCTTCGTCATTCCGCGCCATGATCCGCGACCTGAGTCCTTTTCTGAAGCCGCACCACATCCTCATTCATGCCACCAAAGGCCTCGATGCCGACCCGCATCCCGAGTCTCCGGGCTGGGAAGAGGCAAAATACAGCCGGGAGAATGTGAAAACCATGAGCGAGGTGATGCTTGAAGAAACCGTGGTGCTGCGCGTGGGGGCCATGGCCGGGCCCAACCTGGCCATGGAACTGGCAGCCCGCAAACCGGCAGCTACCGTCATAGCCAGCGAGTATGACGAGGTGATTCGCATGGGCCGGAGGGTTTTGCGCAGCGAGCGTTTTCAGGTCTATGGCAACCACGATATCATAGGTGTGGAATTTTCGGGGGTGCTCAAGAACACCATAGCCATTGCCTCCGGAGCCGTGACGGGCCTCGACCTGGGCGAGAATGCGCGGGCCCTCCTCATCACAAAAGGCCTGAGCGAGATGATCCGCCTCGGCTCGGTGCTGGGCAGCGATACGCGGGCCTTCTTCGGCCTGGCCGGCATGGGCGACCTGGTGGCCACCTGCAACAGCCGCCTGAGCCGCAACTTCACCGTAGGCTACCGCCTGGCCCGGGGCGAAAGCCTCGATGAAATCATGGCTACGGCCAGCGAAGTGGCCGAAGGCATCAATACGGTGAAAATCGCCAAAAGGCTGGGCGAGCACTATAGGGTGCGGCTGCCCATCATCGAAACCCTCTACGATGTGCTCTTTGCAGGCATCGACCCGCGCGAAGGACTGGCCCGCCTCATGCAGTTTCCCTACGGCCGCGATGTGGACTTTCTCTGAAAAACGGCAAAAAGGGAAAGCCAAAGGCCACCTTGCTTTCCCGCCTTTCTTTCCTTGCCCGGTCTGCTTGCCGGAAGGTGCTCAAGAAGGATATTGAAGGGAAGCTCCCCGGGCAAGTGCAGTGTTGGTGATGCATGCGAAAATGGGAAATAAGCACTATTTTTAGGAAGGAGAGGGGAGCTGCGGAGATGACCGTCAGCGGTTATGCAAAAAGACGACAGTTCAAATAGAAACAATGACATATAACGACAGATATAATGCAAACCAGAAAATAACGGTGGACGAAAAAGAAAAAGCCCCCGCTTCGCATTTTTAATAGTCCCTCCTGAATAACTATACAACATACAGATATACAAATCAATATGTTGAAATGTTTATGCTATAGGATGTCCGAAATTGCAAGAGAGTGGTGAAATTTATGGTAAAAGCTTGCAAATTATGATGGGAAAATCAAAAGCTCAGACGCAAAGAGACCTGTTTCGTCCACTGCTCAGCGATTTTATCGATATGCGTCACGAACTGGTATTGTTGGCCAAAAAAATAGATTGGAAATATTTTGAGCGCGAGTTTTCGGCATGCTACTCCCATACGGGGCAACCCTCCATGCCCGTGCGCCTGATGGTGTCAAGCCTGATGCTGAAGCACCTTTACAATCTGGGCGATGAGACCCTGTGTGAAGCCTGGAAAATGAACCCCTACATGCAATACTTCAGTGGCGAGGCGTACTTTCAGCATCGCTTTCCCTGCGATCCGAGCGACTTCGTTCATTTCAGAAAACGCATTGGCAAGAAAGGAGTAGAGAAGATATTCAGCTACACGGTGAAGCTGCATGGCAAAGATGCGGAAGAGAAGCAGCAACTTTCGGATACGACCGTTCAGGAGAACAACATCAGCTATCCTACCGATGCGAAACTTGCAAAGAAGATCATAGACAAATGCAATAAGATAGCACGGAAACACGAAGTAGAGCAGCGGCAAAGCTATGTGCGCAAGTCCAAAGAGCTGCTGCGCGCCAGCTATAATGCGAAGCATCCCAAGCGTGCGAAGAAAGCAAAAAAAGCGACAAAGAAACTAAAGACGATAGCGGGCCGCTTCAGGGAGAACCTTGGTTTTTGCCCGAAGGAAGTCATTTATGACCGGGGCGGCAGAGGAAAAAGAAATAGGCAACACCCGGGTACCCACGCCCGGGAAGGCCTTAAAAACAGACAGCGAATATGAGAAGAGGAAGAAGCGCAAGAAATTTAGAAGGAGGGCGGCCATAGAGCCGGTTATCGCTCATTTGAAGGCCCAATACAGGATGCAGAA
>JALSIH010000196.1 GCA_026981615.1 Chitinophagales bacterium | reverse complement strand
ACAGGTGTACCTGCAACACCGTTGTGCGTGACCGTATATGTAATGTCACCATCGCAATTTTCAAAATATGATACATTATCGGTATAATCATAAGTACAATCACCACTGCCGTCTGCACTGGTATTAAAAGTTTCGACCGGGCCGTTGTTGCAAGTCAGTGAAGGCGCTTCATTGTCCTCTACTGTTACCTGAACAGAGCAGGAAGTGGTATTTCCCGAAGGATCGGAGACAACATAGGTCACTGTGGAGACACCTTTATTAAAGACTGCCGAAACGGTAACACCGCTGCCGGCAGCTGGCGTGGCACCTGCACCGGTAACCGTCCATGCGATGGTGGCGGCACAATCTTCATCGTATTGAAGATCGGGAAGTGTAATGCTTGCCGTACACACACCGGGGTCCGTATCCTGAATGGTATCATTGGGGCAGAATGTGATCACCGGTGTGGAAGTATCGAGCACGGTAATGACAAATTGACACTGGCTGGTATTACCTGAGGTATCTGTTGCCGTATAGGTAATGGTTTCGCCCCCGACTACGATTGGAATGAAATCGCCTGAGTTATAGGTGGACGAAAAAGACTGCATCTCGCAGGCATCCGAAGCATTCGGAGCAACCCAGGTGACATGGGCACCACAAGTGTCCGGCTCCTGATAAACCGTAATATCCGTAGGGCAACCCGTAATCTTGGGACTGACCGTATCCAAAACCGCAATGGTAAAGGAGCAGGTATCCTCGTTGGGGTTTCCTCCACCGCTTGTAGTCGCATAAGTGACCGTGTAGTAACCCACATTCAGTGTTCCTCCGCTAACCGGGCCCGCAAGCTGCGTGTAGCTATTCGGAGCACAATTGGATACGGTAGGATCCGGCCATGAGACCAGCGCTGCACAAATGGCCGGAGGGAATGGAGGAAAGACAATGGTGTCGGCATTGACCACGTCACCATTTTGCATGGTAAATGATTCGGGCGTGGCAATGGGGCAGTTAATGATACACTGCGCCTCCGCTTTCTTCTCATTGGAAAAGAAGAAAAGAGCCACGAATAACAAACCAAGAAGCGATTTGAAAAAACGGTTGTAAAAATCTTTCATAGTAGTTGAATTTAAGAAAGCAATCTCAGGTAAAGCTTCTCTCATGAGTTACTGGTTTTTCGTAAACGAATTTTATGCGAATTCAAAATAAATCTATTTATCTGAACATACAGATTTCAGCAAACAAATCTATAAATTATTTTTAGATATGTTAACGATTTACAAAAATTTTAACCCATCCTTCACCAATAAATAAATAAAGGTGAACTCCGGATCAAAATCAAGTACTTCGAATTGTATCTAAAAATAACTTATAAACCAATTTGCCCCTAAATGTACAGCAGTATTTTCTTCCTGCCTGCACAAGCCTTATCCACATTATCTACACCCCTATGTGCAAAACCGTCAAATTCCCTACTAATCAGTCCATTGAGGCTCCATTCCGGGCTTGTTAAATAATGTCATTTTCACAATATAAAATTAAAAGCTTTTTTTTAATCCGGAAACTAGCGAAGCAAGGTCACATTTCCCTTCAATATATAGACTCTGCCCCCGGGGATTTTCCGGTATCTCACCAGAAAAGCATAGCTGCCCATGGGCAGTTCTCTGCCCTTGTAGCGGCCATCCCATCCATTCCTGCCTTCGTATACAAGATTGCCCCAACGGTCAAAAACCCGTATATCCAATAACTCGGCTTCTCCTTTTGCGGCAAAAACGTCATTGATTCCGTCAGCGTTAGGCGAAAAGGCCGTGGGAACAAAAAGGGTTCTTTTGTAAATCACTTCGACCCACACAGAATCAAAGGCCCTGCAATCAGGCTGTCCGGGCAATGCCACACTGACAATATATAAGGTAGTGGAATCGGGACTGGCATAGGGATCGGAGAGGCTTGGGTCGCTCAGATCCTCCTCCGGCATCCATGCATAGATTACCGTTTCTCCTGCATTCGTAACAGCCATCAGCCGCACCGACTCGCCCCGGACAATGAGCTTGTCTTCACCGGCATCCACCGTCAGCGGAGCCACACTGTCGAGGGTAAAGTAAAAGGTATCCCGGCATCCGGCCTGATCTTCGACCCGGACCCAGTAGCTGCCGGGGCCCAGGCCCGAGACCGATTCGCTGCTGTCGCCCGTGGACCAGCGGTAGCGAAAGGGCGCTTGCCCCACAGCCTCAGCCCTTGCGGCACCGTCCTGCACGGCAAAACATGTGATGCTGTCAATGCTGGCGCTTAGTGCTATCAAATTGCGGTAGCCCACTTCGATGGAGTCTTCCGTATCGCATCCGAAGCGATCGGTCACCGTCACTTTATAGATGCCCCGCTTTACGGAATCGAGGCGGGCCCCGCTGAATGGCGGGTCGGTATTCCACATGTATTGATAAGGTCCTGCTGTTCCTTTTCCCTCAGCCCTTACGCTGCCATCGTTCCCGTTGATACAGGTGGCATCACCAGCTGATAAATCAATGCCGGGATTGTCCCTTACCACCATGTGTATGGTATCGTAGACTTCCAGTCCGCAGCCGTTGCAGATCATCGAACAGCTGTCGCGAATTCTGCAGATAAATGTGGTATCCGTAGTCGGAACGGCAAAAGTGGATTTGGAGGTATCTCCGTTGTGCAGCCATAGGTAATTGTACGGAGGCACTCCCCATGAGGCCCTGGCCGTCAGCCAGACGGTATCTCCTTTGCAATAAGGTGCTTTTGCGCTGATCAGCCCTTCCAGAGTTCGCGCCTCCACGGTCATGATCCAGGTGCCCGTATACATCCGGTGACAAACGGTGTCGCACTCGGGACTGGGACAGGAGCAATGAGACAAACGCAATTCAAAGTCGACCTTGTGGGGCGGGCAACGCGGATCCAGACAATCCATCTGATCATCCGTGAGAAAAGGCACCTGGGTGGTGCATCTGCCGGCCAGAAAATCAATGTCGTTGCAAATAAAACCGATGGTTCGGCAGGGCTGCACCAATTGAAAATAGAGCTCCTCTTTTTCACAGTCGCTGCCGTTGCTGCAGCCTCCGATAAAGGACTGTGACTCGAACTCGGCCCAGGTACGGGTCATCTCGGAACGCCCCGGAACCGTCACCGTCATATTGTAGCTGCAATACTTGTTGCCTGCACATCCGATGTCGTATTCGAAGCCCATTGTCCCTTTTTGAAATGTATCGCTGCCATAAACAAAGGGATCTATTTTTACGGGATACAGGGTGTTGCTGTCGCAGAGCCAGGCTCCTGCAATGCGAATCTGCCACCGGTATCCGAAGTCCGTTTTTTGCAGGCGGTATGTGCCCGGATAATTCTGCTCATCGAGCAGGCGGCCATGCCGGTCATAGAGCGTAAGCGCATCAATATTTGCCACGGCCTTCCCGTCCGGATTGAGCAATCTCAACTTGCCATCCCAGTCACCCGCATCGGTCTCGTGGCCGTATTTTTCATTTCGTACCAAGCGGTATCCTTCGGGCAGCACAATGGAATCCGAAAAGACGAGCACATCCTCCGCAGACAAACCCTTCGGCTTTTGCTTGAGGATAAAATTGCTCTTCAGGTTTCCCCGGTCGGCAAAGAGCTCGCGATCTACCGAAGGAAAGTAATCCTTGTTGATCACCCCATTGCTGCCAAACCAGAAGATCTCCGTATTTCTTTTTCTGATGACGGATTTGGTATGGCCGTCAGGGCCTTCAATGCACAAGCTCATCCCGCGGTTGAATCGAAAGGGAGCGGAATTCAAAAGTTGCAATTCCGTATAATCCTTCTCCAGGTCAATGATGACGGGTACGGGCTGATCCATGGCCCGGAATATCTTTTCACCGGAGGGATCGGGCTTCAGGCGTGCATCGATGGTGCGCAACCATCCGTCCCGGTCACGATAGTGAAATTTGCCATAGACCTTTTGTGTGTAGCTGATGCGCCCGTGGCTCCCCATTTTGACAAAAAGCCTTGAGTTGAGAGTTCGATATTGAATGAGTTCAAAGACACTGTCGAGTTTGCAGTTGAAGGCCTTTTTGCCGAATTCGGGATGCCTGTATAATGCAGGGGGGGTCAATTCATAGATTTCCTTACCAAAAAAACTTTCATGGCTTTCTTCGAGAGGGATGAGAAGGTTTACACCCGGAGGGGCGCCCCAATCCTGCGAACGGGCCACCCATGCCGTAAATACAATCAGGCACAGAATCAATATTTTTGCTTGATCCTTCACAGGGAGGGTTATCGAATAAGGGTTACATTGCCTGTCTTCACTTTGCGCCTGCCCAAACTGTCTTTGTAATGCAGCACCCAGGTATAGACTCCCGGATCCACCGGCTTGCCACGGAGTGTACCATCCCAGCCCAGGTCAAAATTGTTTGTACCGAAAACAAATTCTCCCCAGCGGTCATAAATTTCAAAGAGTACGATATCCACTTCATCGCCCACAGGTTTAAACTCATCATTCAATCCATCCCCGTTCGGACTAAATGCATTGGGAATATCGAAAACGGGTTCACATTCCTCCAAGGCCAGTTCTACGGTTTTAAATGAAGGGCATACCTTGCTCACTTCCGTGATGGTCACGGAATAAACACCTGCATCGGCCACCCGGATGGAATCCATATTTTCACCGGTGCTCCATTCGTAGAGGGCTCCGGGTATTCCGGCTTTCAACCAGGCCGTATCTCCCTCGCAGATTTTAAGGGAATCCATGACAGGCGGATCGGGCTGAACGGCACGGAATGTCACCGTATCTCGCCCCCCGCAGCCGGCTTCGCCTTCGACATAAAGCACAAAAGTTTCATCCTGATTGACGATTATCGACAAAACGCTGTCTCGCTGATAGATGGAATTGTCTTTCAGCCAGAAATATTTTCTCATCCCGTCAGGACCGGCCTCTCGCACGATCTCTGATCCGGCACAAACCGTGCTGTCGTTGCCGGCATCGGCCACGGGTTTCTCATAAATGGTCAGCAATTTCGAGCTGAAATCGCTTCCGCACTTGTTGAGTACAAAGAGCGAAATCCCATACTGACCGGCCGAATCAAAGACCATAAAGGTTTCGTTGTTTCCCACCTTTACCAGATGTCCGACATCCCCGGCATCCCAATCGTAGAAAGTCTTGGCGAAGAATGTGGCTTTGTAAGGCAGGGTGTCGCCCACACATATTTTGTCAAGGCCAAAGATATTGGCCCTCGGAGTACCGATGATTGTCACCGTATCCCAAGGCGACCAGGGGCCCGGACATCCGAAATTCACCTCCCTGACCCGCATGTAATAGTCATCGGCCGGTGCCCCCACGGTATTGAAAGTGAATGAATTGCCCTGCGCATCGAAGCGTCTTCCGTCTCCAAACTCCCATTCATAGCTTGTGGTAAAATCATAAGGAACAATAAAAAATGTCATTTGCTCGCCACGGCAAATGACCGAGTCGGCCGCCACAGAGTAAGTCGTATCGCCGGGCACTCTTCCGATCGTCAGACGCACCAACGTTCCCATGGTGTCATTCCCTCCGTTCGAGCTGGTGGCGATGACCCTCATGTAGTAAAGACCCGGCCCGATACCCAGCGAATCAAGTGTTTTTCCATCGGGTATATCCAGAATGATGGAGCTGATGGCCGTATCAAAGACGGCCCCGAACCCCCCCGTATTGATCACATTGAAGAACATCGCATCCAGTATCTGCACCAGAAATGCATTGTCCGGATTGTAGGAGATGCTGTCCGTCCAGCTATTGATCTTTACCGGTATTACGAAGGTTACCCCGGCCGTATCGTAAATGCATACCTGAATGTCCTGTTGATCATTGGTAGTGATATCACATTGCCGGATGCAAAACGGACCATAGATCGTTCCGTAGCCCGGAGGACTGGTGGAAAGAATCTGAACGTAATAGTTGCAGCCGGGCTCCACATCGTTGGGCACCATTCCGCCTACCGATCCCGGAGGACCGGGGTGCTGGTTCGGATCGGGCATGCGCCCGATGGTGTCGCCACCGACCAGGACATAAAGATTGCCGGGCAATGTGTCGATCTTGTTTGAAAGCACGGCTATATATTCATTGTCGGGGTTGATGGTGCCGACCGAGAAAAAGGGAATGTCAATCACACTTCCCGCACAGAGCACATATCCGTCATCGAGGCCTCCCCCGCTGCCAGCTCCCCCACCCGAGCCGATGGTGACGGGGGGCTGATTGGTTGTGATAACCGGTGCACAATCGACCACATAAATGCAATCCGTAATATTGCTTCGCAGGACCGGTGCCGGCTGAATGCGTGTGATACGGATTTTATAACAGACACCTGTTTGCAGAGATGCGGAGATACCCACATTGATATTAAAGGCCAGCGGGAAAAAGGGTTGCCAGGTAATGGTACCCAGGCTGGTAGGATTTTGAAAACTTCCGCCCGGCTCTGACAACTCGAACAAATAAACCCCCTCGCATAACGTATCGGAGAGTTCGAAGCGGATAGAGGTAAAGGTACCCCGGCAGGCCGTATCCGAATTGTTGCTTGCCGTTATTGTCACCGGATGGTTCACTTCATCATAATCGGCCACCACATTGATCTCATCAATGGAAAAAGAAGTACTGGCCGGGCCGGAATTGCCGGTATTGACCCATCGAAAGCCGAAACGCAAATTTTCCGTATTGTCAAAACGCGGATCCGTGATGTCCATTCTTTGCCACTTGGGCGCATCGAAAATCTTGGCCGGCCCTACCTGCTCCCACGGGCCGAAGTCTTTGCTGAAATACACCTCTCCGTAGGCATTCTCATTGCCCTCTACCAGATAGTAAAAGGTAAGCGTCACATTGTAAAGGGATTTGGTACAGACGGCATTTCCAAACTGGCAAAAACGGTCGCTGGCCGCTGCCGGATCGTAATTGGCATTGCTGATCGATTGGCTGTTGGCTGCATTGATGTCATGAATATGCAGATATTTGCTGAAGGGAGCTCCGTTGATCTGACCCGACACCACACTGTCTTGTCTGAGTGTGTTGGGATAGAGGGGCGTTCCTATGTATTCGTCATTTACGATCCACTGGTTGGGTCCGCTGTTGCTTCCCACGCCACCGGTATTCAAAAAGAATATATTAAACTGGCCGTTGAAGTCTTCGGAGTACACCTGAATTTCCTGCGCTCCGGCCGGCCTAAGCAAACAAATGGAAAGCAAAAGCAAAAGTACAATTCGAATCATGAGCGATAAGTATCTGTAATATGGAATTTTAAGCTTTGAAAAAGCAACTAAAGTTAAGTGATAAAGATAAAAAAAGCAGCATAAGGAAGGGTTAAGCTACCCGGAAGATAAAAGCTCAAAGTTCAATGCCTTGCGTTCGCCCCTTGCATTTTCGACCGTAAGCGTGTGCCGTCCGCTTTTGGCCTTTATCGAAAGTCGATGGTCATCTACGATCACACCGAGAAATTCGCGGTCAAGATGCCAGTACAGTTTAGTATTGGGAATAGCCTCTGCCACAAATGCCGCATCGCCCCCGCCCGATTGAGGGCTTATGCGAATGCGGCTGTTGTTCAGGGGATATATGATGCGAAAAGTAGGCGCTCCCCGCCTGCCGGCACAGGCACTGCTCAGCGCGGGCATGCTTTTATAATCGCTGTGCCACTTTCCGTAATACCATGCCATTCCGGGAGGCAAAATAAACCATACGGTATCTATCAGGGTATCCGTATAACAATCCATAAATGCGCGCTTCCCGTCTTCATCCAGGCAAATACGCTTATGAAATGCACACCAGGGGACCTTTCGGCAAGCCCGTGGCAAATCCCGGCTTATCACTACGGGACAATCGGGACCGGCACGCATTCCGCTGGCAGGGCAAAGCGATATTTCGGAATTAAGAGACAGAGTTAATTATACCGTTAGGTATTCTCTTATCCTTTCTGCCCGGTCAGTCCACCCGTATGATCTTCATCTCTACCCTTTGGTTTTTCTTCCTCCCGCTGAGGGTGCTGTTGTCGGCAATGGGTTTTCGCTTGCCGTAGCCCTTATAACTGAGGCGGCTCTCCGGAATCCCGTTCTCTACGAGGTACTCGTACACCCGTTTGGCCCGCGCCTGCGAGAGGGCATCGCAAAATTCATGACTTGGCAGTCCGTTGGTATGCCCCCCGATCTCCACATATATATTCGGATTCTTCTTCAAAAACTCGAGCACCCTCTCGAGTTCGGTAAATGATTCGGACAAGAGAATGGCCTGATTGGCTCTGAAATAGATGTTATTTATGCGGATAATCTGCCCTTCTTTCAAGGGTACCATGCGGATATCCTCTTCCAGCTCGACATATGTGCCTCCCTGCAATTCATCATCCAGCTTGCTGTATATCTCTTTTTCGAGGCCGGGGCGCAGGGCCTCTTTTTCCTTTCTGCTCAAGGGGCTGTCCGTGAGTTTCCGCTCCAGAAGGGCCATTGATTTTCTTTCCAGTTTTTCTCTCAGCTTTTTCCTTTCGAGTGGGTTTTGCGGTGCTTTCTCTTCCACCACCCATTGGTCTATTTCTTTAAAGATTTCCCCCAGTATTTCCCTTCTCAGTTTTTCCGGCTCATCCGTCTCATTGTAGTCAAGGTATTCGCTTGCTTCAGGCTCTGAAGGACTCGGATTGCTATACTCCGGAAAGTAACCGGGTTCTTCCGCCACGATTTCAAATTCTTTTTCACGCGGTATGACCAGCCCGAATTTCCCTTCCAGTTCTTTTACTTTTTCCTTTTTATTTTCTTTCTCCGTTTTATGAGAGATGAGGGCATTGGGTTTTTCTTTGATTTTGATTTTCACCTTCATCGGTTCGCTGGTGATGGAGTTAATCACACGGCCTTTGATAAGAGCAACCGGCTCGGGCTGTACCTCTCGCGGCAGGGCAATGCGAAAAATATCGCCTTCTCCAAATCCGCTTTTGCTCGAGGCAAAGTAGGCATAGTCGCCCCGTGCCGAAAGGGTGTAGTTCCATTCGGCTTTGGGCGAGTTGATGACGGGCCCGAGGTTGACCGGCTCGCTCCAGCGGGTCCAGGTATCATCAAGACGCTGGCTGACAAACATGTCGTAAGAGCCGTAACCGGCATGGCCGTTGGACGAAAAATAAAGCGTGCGGTTGTCGGCTGCGAGAAAGGCACTCCCCTCCGTTCCGGCCGTGTTCACCACCGGCCCGATATTCACCGGCCGGGTCCATTTTTTCCCGTCTTCCCTGAAAGAAACATAAATATCCAAATCTCCGTAGCTGTCGTCCTGCTCGATGGCCATCACAATCACATCCCCGTCCACATTCATCTGATAACAGGTGAAGAGGTTGTCA
>JALSIH010000195.1 GCA_026981615.1 Chitinophagales bacterium | reverse complement strand
TCGACTGATCATGAGCAAAGCAAGCTATACGATTGCCGTCACCGGTCTGAATGCCATCGACAGCCCCGGCCCCGGGCTGGCGGTCATACGGGCCCTGCGCGAAGCGGCTTCTTTTGATGTGCGCATTATCGGGCTCTCCTACGAGGCCCTGGAGCCGGGCATCTACATGCACGACTTGGTGGACAAAAGCTATCAGGTGCCCTATCCGGGTGCCGGGCAGGAGGTCCTTTTCGAGCGGTTGAAATACATCAATGCCGTGGAAGACCTCGATTTTATTTATCCCAATTTCGATGCCGAGCTCTTCAACTACATATCTCTGCGCGAGCGTCTGCAAAAAGAGCTGAACATTCGCATGGCACTGCCGGACCCGGAGCAGTTTGAAGCGCGACACAAGAGCAAGCTCTTTGAGTTTGGCAGCCAACACGGCATCAAGGTGCCTTTCTCGCAGGCCGTTTTCAGTGCAGGCGATATACCGGCCGTGGCAGCAGGCATGGGTTTTCCGCTGGTGGTCAAAGGCAAATTTTATGATGCCAAGGTGGCTTATACGGTGGAGCAGGCGGTGCAGCACTACAATAAAATTTCGGCCGAATGGGGGTTGCCCGTGTTGCTTCAGGAATTCCTGCACGGTTCGGAAGTGAATGTCTGCGGAGCCGGCAACGGCAAGGGCGATACCATCGGAGCCGTGCCCATGCGCAAGCTGTACATTACCGACAAGGGTAAGGCCTGGGCCGGGGTGACCCTGGATGACGAAAAACTTCTGAATATCACCTCGAAACTGATCAAGTCCACCCGCTGGAACGGACCTTTTGAGCTGGAATTCATGAAAACCCGGGACGATGAATACTACCTTATCGAGATCAATCCACGCTTTCCGGCCTGGTGCTATCTTGCTGTGGGAGCCGGCCAAAACCAGCCCGAAGCGCTGGTCAACCTGGCCATGGGCCGGGAGGTGAAGCCTTTTGCTTCTTATGAGGTAGGCAAGATGTTTATTCGCTATTCCTACGACATGATTGTTGATATTAAAGAATTTGAACAAATATCCACTGTGGGCGAGCTTTGAACGGCAGGGCCCACGCAGAAAGAATAAAAAAACGAAAGCGATGAAAGAAAAAGAAATGGAAAAGAAAAGCTACGAGCGGCCCGTGATCAAACCGCTCAATTCGGGGCTTATGAACAAATTCGGCACCCGCACCGAGTACACCCCCGTGACCCATATTGACGGAGTGTCCGTAAAATCACTGATCGAAGAATACGGGTCACCGCTGTTTGTCTTTTCCGAGCGAAAAATCCGCGAAAACATTCGCGATGCAAAGCGAATTTTCGAAACCCGCTATCCGAAGGTACAGTTTGCCTGGTCGTACAAAACCAACTACCTCAATGCCATCTGCAAGATATTTCATCAGGAGGGTTCCTGGGCCGAAGTGGTGTCGATCTTTGAATATAAGAAAGCCATCGGCAACGGGGTGCCCCCGGAAAAAATCCTCTTCAACGGCCCCGACAAGACCGATGACGATCTCCGAATTTCCGTAAAAAACGACTCGCTCATCCACATCGACCACCTCGATGAGCTCTATCGCCTTATAGAAATTGCCGAAGAGATGCATAAGAAGCCGCGCGTGGCCATTCGCGTGAACATGGATACGGGCGTTTATCCGATCTGGGACCGCTTCGGCTTTAACTATGAGAACGGGCAGGCCTGGGATGCCATCAACAAGATCATGGCAGGCGACAAACTCAACCTCATCGGCTTGCATTGCCACATCGGAACTTATATGCTCACTCCTTCGGCCTATGGCATAGCCGCTTCGAAGATGGCCGATCTTGCGCTCGGCATCAGGAAACGCTACCAAAAGAGCATTTCCTACATCGACATGGGAGGCGGATTTGCTTCGAAGAATACGTTGAAAGGCTCTTATCAGCTCGGGACGGATGCCGTTCCCGAAATCTCGGAATATGCCGAGCAGATTGCCGGAGCCCTGCTCAATGCCGGCTTTGATACCGATGAGCTGCCTTATCTCTACCTCGAGACGGGGCGTGCCCTCATTGACGATGCGGGCTTCTTGCTCGGCACCGTCATTTCCAACAAGCGCCTCTCTGACGGCAGGCGCTCCACGATCATGGACTTCGGGGTGAATATTCTCTTTACGGCCTTCTGGTACGATCACAAGGTCTCTCCGGCCCAAGAGTTCAGCCGCTTTACGGAAGATACGGTGCTCTACGGCCCCCTTTGCATGAACATTGATGTCATTCGCGAAAACGTAACCCTGCCGCCTCTCAATGCCGGTGACCATGTGGTGGTGCATTTTGTAGGGGCCTACAACATAACCCAGTCGATGCAGTTTATCGCGCTGCGCCCCAATGTGGTGTTGATCGACCTTAAAGGGGAAAGCCACATCATCCGCAAGGCCGAAAGCATGGATGATGTGGAAAGAAACGAACGCATACCCGCACACCTCGAAAACTTCAAACTCTGAAAGAGAAAAGGCAGGCACCGGGTTTCCGCTATTATGCGGCTTTAAGTGGCGAGGGGCTGCTCAACAGCTATGCGCAGATATTCTTTTCGAAGAACCGCATCTTTGCCGTGCTGCTGCTGCTGGTGAGCTTTTTCGATCTCGGGGCGGGGCTCAGCGGTGTGATTGCCGTACTCATCGGACAAATCACGGCCCTTCTTTTCAACTATCCCCATGCGCCCATCCGCGATGGTACCTACAGCTACAATGCGCTGATGGTGGGCATCGCCATCGGCATTTTTTATCAGTTCAACTTCTCCTTTTTCACCCTGCTGCTCATCACCTCGATACTGACTTTTTTCATGACCATCTGGTTTGCTACGGCCCTGGCCCGCAAAAACCTGCCGTTTCTGAGCATTCCTTTTCTCCTCGTACTCTGGATTGTGATTCTGGGGGCGGGCAATTTTACGGCCCTGCAGCTGAGCCCGAAGGAGAGCCTCTCGCTGGCCCGCTATTTTCCCGAACTTTTTACCGGTAGCACCACACTTATCGGCCGCCTGCCTTTTGCCAATGCCGTCTATCTTTATCTCCGCTCCCTGGGTGCCATCATCTTTCAGTTCAACGACCTGGCCGGGCTATTTATCGCCATCGGCATACTCATTTATTCGCGCATTGCTTTCAGCCTTTCGATTTTCGGCTTTGCCATCGGCTATCTCTTTTATTACTACCTCGAAGGCGATTTCTCTCAGCTTATTTACAGCTATATCGGTTTCAACTTTATCCTCACGGCCATTGCCCTCGGAGGTTTTTTTGTGGTCCCTTCCCGCAAGTCCTTTTTCAGCCTCCTTCTCGTCATTCCCATGATCGCCCTGCTCATCAGCGCCCTCGACAGCCTTTTCTCGCAGGCCGGGCTGCCTCTCTATTCCCTGCCTTTCAATATAGTCGTTCTGCTTTTCCTTACCGTCATGGCGCAGCGCTACCGGGCCGGGGGACTGCAGTTGGTCGCGGTGCAGCAGTTTTCGCCCGAGAAAAACCACTATAAATTTTACAATACGCTTGAGCGTTTTCGCTCGGCCACCTTTTTTCAGATAGCGCTCCCATTTATCGGCACATGGCGTGTTTCGCAGGGCTACGATGGCGAGATCACCCATAAGGACGACTGGGCCCAGGCCCTCGATTTTGATGTGACGGACGATTCGGGCAAGACCTTTCGCGAGCCGGGACTTCAGTTGAAAGACTACTATTGCTACGACCTGCCTGTGACGGCCCCGGCTGACGGATGGGTGGTGGAGATACTGGATGGAATTGACGACAATGCAATAGGAGAGGTGGACATAGAACACAACTGGGGCAATACCCTGGTGATCAAGCACAGCGAATATCTCTTCAGCAGTCTTTCGCATCTGAAAAAAGACGCCTTTCAGGTGAAAAAAGGAGACTTTGTGCGCAAGGGCGACATTGTGGCCTATTGCGGCAGCTCGGGGCGCTCGCCCGAGCCGCACCTTCACTTCCAGATGCAGGCTACACCCTATATCGGCTCCAAAACCATCGAGTATCCGGTCAGCTATTTTCTCAGCAAAGAGAACGGACACTACCGCTTCCATTCCTACGAAATACCGGAAGAAGGAGCACAGGTAAGCAATGTGCAGCCGGCCAAAGCTTTAAAAAATGCTTTCCACTTTATCCCGGGTATGCGTCTGCATTTTGAGATCGAAGAGGATGGACAAAGCAGCCGCAGCGATTGGGAGGTCTTCGTCACGGCCGGCAATCTGACCTACCTCTATTGCCACGATACGAAGTCCACCGCCTATTTTGTGAATGACGGCACCCTCTTCTATTTTACCGATTTCTATGGCGACAAGCGTTCCTTCCTCTATCGTTTTTACCTCGCGGCCCACAAGATATTGCTCGGATATTATCCGGGAGCGGAGCTGAACGACCGCCTCCTGATCGATGCTTTCATTCCGGCTCCCATCCGCTTTGTCCATGACTTTGCGGCACCTTTTTTCCATTTTTGCCGGGCCGCTTACCGGATGCAATTCAAGGAAGTGGACGATGAGCAGCACCCGGGGCGCATCCTCCTTGGTACCGCATCGCACGGCAGCTGCCTGGGGCGCGAGTGCAGTCGCATCGGGGCAGAGCTCCTGATCGAAAACAACAGGCTTGAGAAAATTGAAATTTCGCTAAACCGGAAAAAAATAAAGGCCCGATGCATCGATTAAAGAATTGGCTTCTCATTATTATGTTGTTGCCGGCTGTACTTCCGCTTTCGGCACAGGAAACTTTTCGCGAAGCCGACAGTTTTTCCTATGCCCTCTACGAGGCGCAATCCTGGGACTCGCTGGCTGCTTTCGGAACGAAGGCGTATGAGGATGGCTATGATTACTATTATCTGAATATGCGCACGGCCATTGCCTGGTACGAATTGGGAAATTACGGGGAAGCCCTTCGTTTTTTCGAAAGGGCTTACCGCAATAATTCCTCTGCTCCCGTGCTGAAAGAATACCTTTTTTGGAGCAACTATCAACTTCTGCACGACCTGGAAGCTTCGCGCTGGTATCGCCTCCTTGATGACAGTGTGCGACAGGGCATTCCTTTCCGGCCAAAGCGAAGGGTCGATGCCCTCTATGCCGAAGGGGGCATGCGCCTTCCGCTGCAGCGCGAACTGGCCGGGCCCGTGAGCTATGCCCACCTGGCTTTGCAGACCTACCCCGTTGAGCGCCTCGGCATCAGCCAGGCCTTCAGCTACACTGCTCAGCAGCTCAACTGGGGCGACTTCCGGCAATATCAGTATTTTGTCCGCCCCGGCTGGATGATCAATCGCAATACAAGCATTTACCTGGCCGGGCACTGGGCCCACTACCACAGCCGCCTCGACTATGAAATCGTGAGCAGCCGCACGGGCAGCTTTACGGACAATACGCAAATGGGAGGGTATCGCGTGGATACGACCCTCACTTCGACCTACGACATCCGCGGAAGCTATCTGCAGTCCGACTACCTCCTGCAGGCGGGCCTGAGCAAAAGCGGGAAACGATATACCGTGACCCCCTATGCCTCTTTCTGGCTGATGAAACAAAACCCGGCTTATACGGAAACCTTTAACGATACCCTGCGCATAGTCGAATATCGGGGAGGCATGCAGGTAGGTGAATTTATTGGAAGCAGCGACAGCACAAGCATTCCTGAACCGGGCGATGCCACACAGTGGGTGCTCGGAGTGACGGCCTACTACCGGCTGGGAAAACTGAGCCTCGGTGGCGATCTGAAGTACACGGGAAGCAGCAATGCCGGTTTTTGGTTTTTCGCCCCTTATCTGGCCTACCGCCCGGGTGATAAATGGCTCTTTACGGCCTATTATTTCTCCAAAAAAAGCCACCCCATTTCCCTTTTCTCGGGTTATCAGCTCTTCAATACCTTCGATGAGATGCAACGCATCAGCCTCACTACGCGCTATTCCCTGACGGAAAAAACAGAACTTTATCTGACCGTACAGCACGATCGTGTGCTGGACAATCTGACAGGCGATGCCTATGAAATGAATGATTTTTATCTTGGCATAAACTTTAAATTTTAATCTTATGAAAACATCAATTCTTGCAATTCTGCTCTTATTTTCAGGTGCCATCTCGGCCCAGGATGCCGTCATCGAAGCCTTTGAGAAGAGCTACGCTTACGAGGCCCGGGGCAACTATGCGGAGGCGGTTAAATCACTGGAAGCCGTTTACTCGGAGACTTCATATCCGCTCAACCTGCGCCTCGGGTGGTTGCAATATATGAAAGGCGACTTCATCAAATCGAAGAGCTACTACGAAAAAGCCATCGGCCTGGAAAAATCCGGCATCGAGGCGCGTCTCGGGCTGATCTATCCCCTTACTGCCCTGAACAATCAGGATGAAGTGATTGATGTGTACCATGATATTCTGCAAATTGACCCGGCCAATACCTACTGCCACTATCAACTGGCGGTCATCTATTTTCAGCGCAAGGAATACAGCGATGCCGAGGAGCATCTTTTGCCCGTTCTGCGCCTCTATCCTTTCGATTTCGACAGCAATGCCCTGCTGGGCAATGTTTATGTGAAGATGGGGAAAATCAATGAAGCAAAGACCCGCTACAGGCTTGCTTTGCAATACAATCCGTATGATGAGGGAATCAGGGAAGCGCTTTCCGGGCTCTGATCATGCAGCGGCCTGCCGCGGGGCCCATAGCTTGCGCTGGGTCAGGGGGATGAAAGACAGATTCGTTTCCCCGTTTCAAATCCTTATTTTTGTGCCATGAATGAGCACCATCTGAAGATTGTTTTTATGGGTACGCCTGATTTTGCCGTTCCCTCACTGGATGCCCTGGTGAAAAGCGGCTTTCCCGTGAAGGCGGTGGTGACGGCTCCCGACAAGCCGGCCGGCCGGGGGCTCAGAGTGCAGCAATCGCCCGTGAAAGAGTATGCCCAGAAAAAGGGCATTCCCGTCATGCAGCCCAAAAACCTGAAAGACCCGCATTTCCTCAACAAGTTGCGCGATCTTGAGGCCGATCTCTTTGTGGTGGTGGCTTTTCGCATCCTGCCGCCCGAAGTCTTCCGCATCCCTCCGAAGGGAAGCATCAACCTGCATGCGGCCCTGCTGCCGCAATATCGCGGTGCGGCCCCCATCAACTGGGCCATCATCAACGGAGAGCGCGTGACGGGCGTCACGACTTTCTTTATCGACAAAGCGGTGGATACCGGACATATTATTTTCCAGGATTCGGTGGGAATAGGAGAGGACGAAACAGCCGGAGAACTGCATGACAAGCTGATGAAAGTGGGCGCCAGCCTGATGCTTGAGACCGTCATTGCCGTTGAAAACGGAAGCATTGTCGAAAGCCCGCAGCCCGAAGTGGAAGAACTGAAAAAAGCACCCAAGATTTTTCCGGAACAATGCCGCATCGACTTTACGATGCCGGTAGACAAGGCCTACAACTTCATTCGAGGCCTCAGTCCGGTGCCGGGCGCCTGGTTTGAATTTGAAGACAAGCGCATGAAAATCTACCGCAGCGAGAAAGAGAAGAAAAAACACACACAGGAGCCGGGCGAAATACTGAGTGACGACCGCACCTATTTCAAGCTCATCTTTCCCGATGGCTTTCTCAATGTGACCGAGTTGCAGGTAGAAGGAAAGCGCAGAATGACGGTCGAAGAGTGGCTGCGTGGCAGGCGCTGATACGAGCGGCTCATCGAAAAAACCGGAAATATGTCGCAATTGAAGGCCAGCGAAATTCTGAAAGAAGTAAAATACAGCAGTTCGCGCAGCGGAGGCAAGGGCGGGCAGCATGCCAACAAAACCGAGACCCGTGTGGAGCTCTACTTTGACGTGCCCGCATCGGCCCATCTGACGGACGAGGAAAAAGAACGCCTGCGAAAGAAACTTTCCGGGCGCATGAGCCGGGAGGGGGTTCTCCGCCTCGAAGCCGATGACACCCGCTCGCAGTCGATGAACAAAGCCCTCGTCACAGCGCGCTTCCTTGCCCTCCTCGAAGAGGCATTGAAGAAAGAAAAGCCCCGAAGAAAAACGAAAATTCCCCGCCCGGCCCGCGAAGCACGCCTGAAAAGAAAGAAGATGAGGGGCGAAATAAAGAAAGGCCGCCAGCAAGGGCGGAAGTTTCCGGGAAGGGATGCCTGAAAGCGGCTCCGGATACTGAAAGAATCCTTTATCTTCTATCTTCGTAGCGCAAAAGACAATCCGGATTGATAATCTCCTATTTCATAGCAAAGCGGCTGGCCTTTTCGAAGCAAAAAAGCTTCTCGAGGCTCATCATCCGCATTGCAGCCGCGGCCGTGGCCCTCAGTGTGGCCGTCATGATCATCTCCACGGCCCTCGTCAACGGCTTTCAGAAGGAGATCAGTTCCAAGATGTTCGGTTTCTGGGGGCATATCCAGATTACGCGCTACGACCGCAATTACTCTTTCGAGAGTTCGCCCATCTCCTCGCGGCAGCCCTTCTATCCCTCCATCGATACCCTGCCGGGTATCCGGCACATACAGCAGTTTGCCACCAAGCCCGGCATCATCAAAACCGGCCGGCAGTTTGAAGGCGTGGTGCTCAAAGGCATTGCCCCGGACTTCGACTGGTCCTTTATCAGGCGCTATCTCGTGGCAGGCGATACCCTCACCCTCATGCCCAACACCATGTCCTACGGCATCATCGTGTCGAAGACCAGTGCCCGCAGGCTGGGCCTGGCCCCGGGCGATCGCCTGACGGTCGATTTTATCGACCCCAATACCCTGCGCGTGCGTGCCAGACGATTTACCGTCACGGGCATTTACCACACCGGCCTGGCCGAAAGCGACAAGCTCTTTGCCCTCGTGGACATCCGGCAGATACAGCGCCTCAACGGCTGGGACAACGGGGAAGTAGGGGGCTTCGAGATTTTTCTGGATGATGTGCGCGATCTCGATGACCTGGGCACAGCGGTCTACCGCATGATGCCGCCCGAACTGAATGCCATCACGGTCAAACAGATCAAACCCAATCTTTTCGACTGGCTCGAACTGCAAAGCACCAACGAGCAGGTCATCCTCATCCTTATGCTCCTGGTGGCCACCATCAATATGATCACGGCCCTGCTTATCCTCATCCTTGAGCGCACCAATATGATCGGCATTTTGAAGGCACTGGGGGCCTCCGACTGGAGCATACGCAAGATTTTTCTTTATCAGGCGGCCTATATCATTCTTGCGGGCATGCTCATCGGCAATGCCATCGGCCTGGGCCTCACCTGGCTGCAGTGGAAGTTCAGCCTCATCACCCTGCCCGAAGAGACCTACTATGTCTCGGTGGCGCCCGTATCCCTCGATCCCCTGCAC
>JALSIH010000194.1 GCA_026981615.1 Chitinophagales bacterium | reverse complement strand
AATATATTGAAAATATCGGCACCCCTTCCATTCCTTCTTTTGGCCCTGCGGTATTAAAGCCATTCGGGCTGAATACCTCTTTTAATGAATTTGCAGCACCTGCCTTTGCCGACCTTGACGGTGACGGAGACCTCGACCTCCTGATTGGGGAGTATGACGGCAATCTGAAATATTGCGAAAATGTAGGCACTCCCGAAGCCCCTTCCTTTGCCCCGCCCGTGAGCAATCCGTTTGGCCTGCCGGGCAACATGGGCCTTGCTTTGCCGGCTTTTGCCGACCTTGACAACGATGGCGACATGGATTTAATGCTGGGAGGCTATGAGGGCGTGTTCAACTATTTTGAAAATACCGGCAGCAAAAGCAGTCCCGTATTTAATACCATGCAGAGCAATCCCTTCGGCCTCGATTCGGCCACCTATTTTGCCATGCCGGCTTTTGTTGATATCGACAATGATGGGGATATGGACCTCTTTGCCGGAGAATACGGCTACCTCACTGGAAATCTGCGCTATTTTGAAAATGTTAGCATCACCGGCATTGAAGCACCCGTACTGACAAGCGGCTTTGATATTTATCCTAACCCGGCAACAGATTTTTTGAATATTAAAACGGAAAAAAGTATTAGAAGCATAAGCATCCTCAATACTGCCGGGAAAATAGTCTCCCGTATTGAGTACAATGGAAAGCCCGTAAATACAGCTTCCCTGAATCCGGGCATCTATCTTTTACGTATTCATTTTAAAGACGGAAAAACAGGAATCAGCAAATTCTTTAAAGAATAAACCCTGCCAATATGCCGGCAAAATATATGAACAAAGTTTTTCTATTGCATTTCCAGGCTGATGCAAGAATCATTCATTGGAAATAAATTTTTTCATCTTTGATCCGGAACCGCCATTTTTCATTTTTAACCATAGGACAGTTCCCCGTTATTGCAGTTGGCTGTGCCGGAGTGTGTAAACAATATGAAGCAAGCCGGATTGGGCCCCTTTCATTCATATAATTTCCGGATTGCTCTATCCGCTGGAAGCGTAAGAAGACTTCAAAGGCCGGAGATTTCCACTTAATGTTAAAGTAAAAGGCTTTACAAGGGACCACTGTAAAATGACAACAGGCGCAGGAAAACTTTAAAGGTCAGAAAAGTCCGCTTTTCTTCAGCTCGAAGCTGCCCGTGCCGATCAGATACCCTTCCTGATACAGGTCTACCCGGTATTCCCCGATCTGAAATCCGTTTTCCTGCGGCCATTCGGCACAATATTCTTTTTCCGGGTCGGAAGGGTCGTAGTCGATCATCAGCTTTTTGGTAAAGAGGCTTTGCTCACCGCTACCTGCCAGATTGAAACTGCCCGAGCCCTGCGACTGAATGGCCAGCGTGCTGCCATCGGGGCCGGTGATCTTGAGCAAAAGGGTCTTCATGCCCGGATCGGCCAGCCGATTGGTGGCAATATGAAAGCAGACTTTCAGCTTGTCGGTGCGTTTGGCGCGGTCGGTGCGCTTTTCTTTGTTGCTGCCGCGCACTTTCACCCCATATGCATCGATATTGACGGCCGAGAGGATTTCGCCCCGGTCAATTTTCTTGTTCAGTTCGCGTATCATCGTCTGCTTGCCCTTCAGCGTATCCTCCAGAATGTTTTTCTCCGCTTCCAGGATGGCATATTTCTCACGCCACTCCGTCAGCTCCTGTTCGTATCTTCTTCTCAGGCGATCCACTTCCCTGATCTTTTCTTTCAGCTCCCGGTTCAGCGCTCCCACTTCCTTGTTTTTCTGTGCCATCAGGCGGCTGTAGTTGCCTTTCATCTTATTCAATTCGAGAATGCGCACCTGCAGCATCGAGTCCAGCTCTTCATTCAGGCCCATCGATTCTTCGAGCGAGTGCTTCAGCGAGTCAATCTTTTTCTCAAAGACAAGTTTCTGCGCAAGCAGCTCATCGCGCTCCTTCGTCAGTGCATCGCTGTGATTGTTGCTTTGATAATTGGAGTAAAAAAGAAAAGCATTCACCAGCACGAGCAGCAGGATGAGCGCAATGTATATCGCTTGTTTTCTTCCGGAGTTTTCCGTTTGGTATTGATTTTTTCTGTTTGCAGACATGTCCCCTTTGTTATATCTTGTTTAGTGCAAAGTTATTAACTAAAATGATCTTATTCATGAATCGAAGTTTGGATGCTTCCTATTGGGATGAACGCTACCGCGAAAAACGCATGGGCTGGGACATCGGCTATGCCTCCCCTCCGCTTACGCACTACATCGACCGGATAACGGACAAAAGTAAACGGATATTGATACCCGGTGCCGGAAATTCCTATGAAGCCGAATATTTGTGGGACCGGGGCTTTAAAAACGTGACCGTGCTGGATTGGTCGAAGTCGGCCCTGAAGAATCTGAAGGATCGTTTTCCCGGGTTTCCGGAAGAGCAATTGCGGGCCGAAGACTTTTTTACGCACCGGGGCAGCTACGATCTCATTCTGGAGCAAACTTTCTTCAGTGCCCTGCCGCCCGGAAAAAGACCCGCATATGTACGAAAGATGGCTGAACTGCTGGCCGCAGAGGGAGTGCTGGCAGGCGTGCTTTTCTCCATTCCTCTTTTTGAAGACCACCCGCCCTTCGGGGGCAGCGAAGCGGAATACCGCTCCCTCTTTGCTCCGCATCTCGAGCTGATCAAGATGGAGCCCTGCTATAATTCCATCCCCGAAAGGGCCGGAAACGAACTCTTTTTTATTGCCCGAAAAAGAAAATGACCATGATGTTAAACGATGTATTTCTTCGCAATCTCCTCGTCATCGACATCGAAACGGTGCCCGTGGTGCCCGACCTGCACGACCTTCCCCGCGAGATGCAGCATGCCTGGGAGAAAAAAGAGGGGCGCCACTGCCCCGAAGACCTGACGCCCCAGCAGCACTTCTTCAACCGGGCAGGCATCTTTGCCGAGTTCGGAAAAATCATCTGCATCTCGGCAGGCATCTTCACCGAAGACCGCGAAAGCGGAAAACTGAGCTTCCGCATCAAGTCCTATGCCGGCAAAAAGGAAGAAACCGTGATCGAGTCCTTCTTCGAATTGCTCAACCTCTACTACAACAATCCCAAAATTCACAGCATTGCCGGCCACAACATCCGGGAATTTGACGTGCCCTACATCTGCAGGCGCGCACTCGTCAACGGACTGCGCCTGCCCAAGCTCCTCGACATTCACGGCAAAAAACCCTGGGAAATCAATTTTACCGATACCCTTCAGCTATGGAAGTTCGGAGATTATAAAAACTATACCTCCCTGCGCCTCCTCACGGCCCTTTTCGGCATCGATACGCCCAAAGACGACATCGAAGGCAGCGAAGTGGGGCATGTGTACTGGAATCTCGATGACCTGCCCCGCATTGTGGCCTATTGCCAAAAAGACGTGCTGGCCGTGGCGCAACTCCTGCTGCGCTTCAAAGGCCTGCCGGGACTCGAAAAAGAAGATGTGACGATAGTGCCGGACTGAGAAGCACTAAAAGGCCGAAGGGTCCACCGAGAGCAGCAGGGTATGGCTCCGCTGATCCACCGTTTTGCTTTCCGTTTTGTCTTTCAGATTGAAGCTCCCGCTCCGGAAGGGAATGTCGCGAATATCAATCACCGTCTGAAGGTCGGCCTCGCTGACGGGCAGCAGCAATTGCATCATGCTCATGTTTCCGCCATCCATTTCCACGATGGAAATATTCAATACCCGGTCGAGCGCATAGCCGGGGGAGCG
Source organism: Chitinophagales bacterium (assembly GCA_026981615.1). GTDB lineage: Bacteria > Bacteroidota > Bacteroidia > Chitinophagales > S012-47 > S012-47. Next base: position 5,895 of record JALSIH010000194.1, on the reverse strand, counting down.
GAAATCGGCATCGCAACCCATGCTGCTGTAGTGTTCGGAACAGGTGAACGTGGCATCCACCCCCTCGAAACGGCTCCAATCATAGCGGCTGCTCTGGCGCCCCGTCTCTCCCGTTTCTTCATATCCGGCCGGATAGCAGACCTGTACGTTGATCTGGTATTGCACTCCCTCGCGGCAACTGCTCTCATCGAGCGAAAGCTGTATGACCGTAGCCGGCTCCTGGGCCGTAGCCATTGAAAAATAAAAAAGACCGGCAAAGAGGATTAAATATTTCATAGGAATGAATTCTTAAAAAGTTTACTTCCGGGCATTTAGCTTTGTCAAAAATATCAAAAAATGAAAGGAACTTCCATTCTATTTCCGGCAGCTCTTCTTTTTCTGATCACGGCCTGCCAAAAACACCCGGAAAAGGCTGAGAAAAAAGCAGCCGCTCCGCTGCCCTCAGTCATTGCTTTCGGCTCCTGCAGCAACCAGTACCTCCCCCAGCCCCTCTGGGACGATATCCGGGCCGATCACCCCGATTTGTGGATTTGGCTGGGCGACAACATCTATGGCGACTCATACGTGATGGATACCCTCCGCAAGAAATACCAGCGCGCCAAAATGAATCCGGGCTATGCGGCCCTTCGTGCACAGACAAAAATCATCGGAGTCTGGGACGACCACGACTACGGCCTCAATGACGGAGGCAGGGAATACCCCAGGAAAGACTCAAGCAAGACGCTGCTCCTCGACTTTCTCGACATCCCCGAGGAGGCAGCCGTGCGCTCGCACCCCGGTGTTTATCAGTCTTTTCTCTTCGGTGAAGGAGCTCAGAAACTAAAGGTCATCCTCCTCGATACCCGCTACTTTCGCGATTCGCTGACGCCCTCCACACGGCCCGGAAGACGCTATGAGCAAAATGAAAGCGGAGATATGCTCGGGGAAGCCCAGTGGCAGTGGCTCGAATCGGAGCTGGCAGCCAACGATGCCGCAGTGACCCTGCTGGGAAGCAGCATTCAGGTGCTGCACGAAGAACACGGATGGGAAAAATGGGACAACCTGCCCAAAGCGCGGCAACGCCTGTTTGATCTTATTCGCAAATATAAACCCCGAAACCTGCTCATCCTCTCGGGCGACCGGCACATTGCCGAGATGGCCCGCATGGACCTCGAAGGATACGGCCCCCTCTACGAAATTACCTCAAGCGGGCTGACACACACCTGGAGCTCGGGAAAGAGCGAAGCAAACAAATACAGGGTGGACGAGAATCTGATCATCCACAAAAACTACGGACTCATACGCATCGACTGGAGCGGAGCGCAACCGGCCCTTCGCGTGGAAATCAAAGGAGACAAGGGTGTGGTGTACGGAAGCTGGGATTTGCAGCGGTGATCGGCCGGCTGCCCACCCGATGGCTTTTCTGATCCCGGACAGGAGAGACTTCTGGTTTTCTTGAGCAGAAATAGCAATTAGATTTTGAGAATTGTAAGTCATTGCTTTCCCGCTAAGTTCTCATGCGGATCCCCGCTGCCTGTCTTGCTCAGCCATGAAGCTGCGGCCGGAGCCAATCAGGGCAGGTCAGGATCATGAAAAGATGTCATGTTAAGCCTGTCGAAACATGCTTGAACTTCTACGCTCTTTTCTTTTTCTATCGTACTTTTTGCTTGACCAAAAAGTACGCAAATCCCGATGCTCGTTGCACTCAATCGGGACGATACGTCAAATCACTTCGTGATTTTCCTACTCAGCGTGACAGCTACAGAAGTTTAATATTTAAGAAATACTCAAAAACAGATTTGTCATCCTGTGCTTATCGAAGGTGCTTGTACTGAGTGCCTGAGGGTATTCTTCCTCCCGACAAGCGATGCCATCAGCATTGGCGGAGGGCTTTCAGCGGGTCCTGCTCTTTTCCCTGATCTCCCGGAATTCGCTACCCGGCTTCCACTCCGGCCAGAAATCGCTGAAGGCCAGGGCACGCCCCATGCGGTACATAAATTCCGCTTCGGCCGCAAAGCCCTCCGGATTCCAGCGCTGCGGGTCATACTCGTCCGTCACCTGGTGATAAAGTGAATCGCGGTAATAGCGGAATATCTTTTCACCAAATGCTTTTCCTTTTTCCATGTCTTCGCTGCTGCCCTTGGCATAGAAAGCAGGGACCCCGATTTTGGCAAAATTGAAATGGTCGGAGCGAAAGAAATAACCCGCCTCGGGATGGGGATTGGCCTGCACGTATCGGCCCATGTTGCCGGCTACCGTGTCGGCAATATCGTCCATCTCGGACTGTCCGTAGCCGACCACGGTCACGTCTTTCCAGCGGGCAAAGGGATAGAGGGCATCCATGTTGATATTGGCCACGGTTTGAGCAGGCGGATATATGGGATTTTGGGCATAGTGGAGAGAACCCAGCAGGCCCGATTCTTCGCCCGTCACCAGCAGTAGCACAATCGAGCGATCGGGCGCCTTTTCCGATTCGGCAAAAGTACGGCCGATTTCGAGGACGGTCGCCACCCCCGTGGCATTGTCAACGGCTCCGTTGTAGATACTGTCACCGTCATATGCTTTCCCCACTCCGAGATGATCCCAGTGGGCCGTGTACACAATGTATTCATCCGGGCGCTCCGAGCCGCGGATGAGCCCGATCACGTTGTCGGAGCTGCTGGTAGTGATTTCATTGCGAAAGGAGAGGTCCATGGTCATGGGCAGTGCAAAAGAGCGGAAGCTGCGTTTCTTTGCTTCCGAGCGGAAATCATAGCCCTCCATGCCGGCTGCTGCAAAAAGGCGCTTTGCCGCATCGAGGCTGATCCAGGCTTCGGCATCGAGGCTGCCGCGGTTGCTGTCGGGCGAGAAGAGGTAGAGCTGTGTGCCGCTCCACGAGTTTTCGACTACCGGCCATCCGTAGCTGGCCGGCTCTGTCTCGTGAATAATCAGCACGGCAGCGGCACCCTGACGGGCCGCTTCTTCGTATTTGTACGACCAGCGTCCGTAGTAGGTCATGGCTTCATCGCGAAATATATCTTCGTTGCCCGGCCCGAAGCCCGGGTCGTTCACAAGCACAACCACCGTTTTGCCCTTTACATCCAGTCCTTCGTAGTCGTTCCAGTCATACTCCGGAGCCACAATGCCAAAACCGGCAAAAACCAGCTCGGAGCCGCGGATATCCACGGCCTCGCGCACTTGGCGGCCTCCGGCTACAAAATCGCTTCCGTAGTTCAGCTCCAGGGTGCCTTTGCCGCTGTGAATGCGCATCGGACTTATGTCAAAAGCCGTGATGGAAACCATCGGCACTTCCTGGTAGTAGCGATCCCCATTGCCCGGAAGAATGCCCACTCCGGCCATCTGCTCACGGATGTATTCGGTAGTATATCGACCGCCCGGAGAGGCCGGCTGCCGGCCCATAAAAGAATCAGAAGCCAGCACCTGTACATGCTGAATCAGCCGATCGGAAGAAATCTTTTTCGATGTTCCGGGACCTTGCTTTTTACAAGAAAAAAGCAGGGCGGTCAAAAGGGCAAGGATGAGAATGTTTTTCATAGAATGTCATTTCGTAAGTGTACAAAAATAAGAGAAGGGAAGGAAAGAGCTAAAAAGCCTTTTCTTTAAAAGTTGCTTATTTCATTGCTTGTCGGCAACCTTTTTTGCAAGCCCTGCGTCTAAGAGGGGTAGCAGCATGAAAAGCCCGAAGCAATGAAAAAAAATACCCTGCACCGTCTCTTCTTTCTCTTTCTCACAGCGGCCTTTGCGGGTGCCTGCAGCTCACCGGGCAAAGGCGATGTACAGGTAGAGAGCAATGACTTTCCCTCTCGTTTTTCCGTTACGGCCGACACGCTTTTCACCCATCGCGGGCTGACGGGCACTTTTCTGCTTGGCAACCTCAACGGAAGCCGCACATTTGTCTACAACTCCGGGCGGGCGTCCGAGGTCTTTCTGCCGGCTTCCACGTTCTCCGTCATGGCCGCCCTTATCTATCTGCAGGAAGGCATCGTAAGCGATACGCAACGCTTGGCCTGGGATGGCAAAGACCGTGGCTGGGACGAAATCAATCGCGAGCTGACCCTGGGCGAAGCACTGAAGTTCTCGGCCGACCATGTCTTTGAAAACCTGGCGGAGCGCACGGGCAAAGCCCGCATACAATATTGGCTCACACGCACGGGCTACGGCAATGCCCTGGCCTCGGGAAAAACCCGCGACTTCTGGATGAAAGGCGACCTGCGCATCACCCCCCGGCAACAGCTCGATTTTCTGAAAAAACTCTACCGAAGGGAATTGCCCTTCGACCGGGGCATACAGGACAAGGTGCTGGCCATGATGCTGCGCGAAGAAAACGGGCGCTACAGCTATTATTACAAGACGGGCTGGGCCCGTGCCGCTTCTCCCGATATTGTCTGGAACATGGGCATCGTACGCACGGGCGAGGATGTTTATTTCTATGTGCTCAACCTCGAGGTGCAAAACGATGAAGAAGGAGAATACCGGAAGACGATCCCCGAGCTCCTGCTTCGCGATTTCGGCATCCTGCCGGGCCATATGGGGGAGTTCATCGACAGCACCCTCTGAGTTTCCTCTTTATTCAATCATCAGAAAAGAACCGGCTTTTTCGCTGATCAGCTGCTCACGGCCGCCAATGAGCACACGCATGCTGCCGTCAAATGCTTCCCGCTCCCGCAATTCGATTTCCGCTCCGGGTTCGAGGCCGTGAACATTGCAGAAGTGCATAAATTCGGGCGTTTGCAGCAGTACCCGTGCAAGGCGTCCTTTGCGGCCCACCGAAAGGCGACTGAGAGGCTGCAACTTTGGGGCAGCCATGCGCCCCCGGGCATCGGGAATGGGGTCGCCATGGGGGTCAAAAGCCGGAAAGCCGAGGTAACGGTCGATGCGCCTGATGAGCTCATCGGACTGTATGTGCTCAAGCTGCTCGGCCAGGTCGTGTACTTCGCTCCAGGAGAAGTCGAGCACCCGCACGAGGAAAAGCTCCCAAAGGCGGTGCCTGCGAATGACTTTCACGGCCGCTTTGCGCCCGGCAGGGGTCAGGCGGGCTCCGTACGATTTTTTATATTCCACCCAACCCTTTTCGGTGAGCTTCTTGAGCATACCCGTCACCGAAGCTGCATTGATGCCGAGTTCCGAAGCAATGCCGGTCGTACTTACCCGCTGCTCCCCGTCACCGGAATAGTGATAAAGAACTTTCAGATAGTTTTCTTCGCTGAGGCTGGGCATAGCGCAAAAATAAGGTGCTTTTTATTGCAGATACAAGCTTCCGGCTTGCCGGGGGCAATACTTTCCGGAGTGAAGGCGCATTTCGGGGAATGGTATTAATTTTACAGCCCCGGTTTCCATTCTATTCTTTTAAAATAAAACAAAACCCTGAAAAAATGCCCGTCAAAATACCAAGCCCGGCCGTCATCGAATCAGCCGGAAACAAACCCAAGCGCATCGAAGAGTATGCAGGCCGTGTCAACACCGGAGAGGAACGCCTGAGCATCGCCCGCATGCAAAGCCCTGCCGGGTGGCGCGAACCCGGTCAGCGACCGGAATTTGACGAATACACCCTTGTGCTGAAGGGCTGCCTGCAGGTAGAATCCGAGAGCGCTTCGATGCAGGTATGTGCCGGAGAAGCCGTGCTGGTGAAAGCCGGGGAGTGGGTGCGCTACAGCAGCCCCGGCAGCGACTGCGAATACATTGCCGTCTGCCTGCCCGCATTTTCGCCTGAGACCGTGCACCGTGACGGGGAATAAATTCCTCAGTCGAAGCGGATCGCGCGGATGGGCCGGATGCGGCTCACGAGATAAGAAGGCAGGAGCAGGAAAAAGAGGCAGACCGCCAGTGTGATGAGGTTGATAAGCATCAGGTGCAGGGGATCGAGGGATACGGGCGCCACCGAGACATAGTAGGTCTCTTCGGGCAGGGTGATGAGGC
>JALSIH010000193.1 GCA_026981615.1 Chitinophagales bacterium | reverse complement strand
TTCGCCTGAGCCCCGATGCCGTGAAAATGCTCACAGAATATGCCTGGCCGGGCAATGTGCGCGAATTGAAGAATGTCACGGAGCAGATATCCGTCTTGTCGATGTCGAAGGAAATTAATGCCGAAGAACTGAAGAAATATCTGCATCCGGTAAAAAGCAACCTGCCGGCCATCCGCTTGCCCGAAAGCGATGCAGGATACATGTCGGAACGGGAAATTCTCTATAAGCTGCTTTTCGAAATGCGCAAAGACCTCAACGACATGAAAAGCTTTGTCTTGAGAAACACGGGCTTCTCGGACATTCCGAAGAGTGAAGAAGATAAATTTGCGGCTGCACCGGCAGACTACGGATCGGCCATCGCATCGCCTGCAGCGGATGCCCGGATGCCGCTGGTAATCAATGCAGAGCCGGCCGAAGAATCGCAGGAAGCCCAGGAAGTGGAAGAGTCGCTATCGATCGCAGAGAAAGAAAAGGAGCTGATTATCAAAGCACTGAAAAAACACAGAGGGCGCAGAAAAGATGCGGCCCGCGATTTGGGAATCTCGGAACGCACCCTTTACCGGAAAATCAAGGAATATGGGATTCAGGAATAAAATTGGGGCAGGACTGATGCTGCTCCTTTTGCTGAGTGCCTGCTATACTTTTAAGGCTTCCAGCATCGATCCTTCGCTGGAGACTTTTACCGTGGCGTCCTTTGCCGAGCAGGCAGCCAACGCCCGGCCCGGGCTGGGCATTACCCTCTCCGAAGCTTTGCGTGATCGGATTCTGCGCGAAACCCGATTGAACAGCATTCCGGAAAACGGGGACATCACTTTCGAAGGGGAAATCGTGGATTACAGCATTGCCCCGATCTCGCCTCAATCGGGCGAGACCACCTCACGCGAGCAGTTGAGCGTGTCGGTCAATGTGCGCTATAGCGATCGCAAGAATCCGGCCCGGAGCTGGGAACAAACTTTCAAGGCAGTGGAAAATTATGACAGCAACGAAAACTTCAGCGCGGTGGAGGATCAGCTGCTTGAGAGCATCAGCACGCAGCTGGTGGATGCCATATTTCGAAAAGCCTTTGAAAACTGGTAATCCATGAGCACTGAAACCCTGCATATTGCCACGGAGCAACCTTGGACTGCGGATATCTCGCAGCTCGAAGCTTTGCTTGAGGAGCATCCCTATTTCACTGCGGCATGGGTGAAGCTTCTTTTGGAGTACAGGGCCCTCGGAAAAGAAGATAAGGTCAGTGAACTGCTCACAAAGGTGGCGGCAATGGCGCCCGACCGCAGCATCCTGAAAAAAAGACTTGAAGCCGTGCTGCTGCTGAAAACGGAAAGCAAAATCACAGTGGATAAGCCGGCTCCGGAAGCAGCCGGAACGCTCCGGGAGCGGAAAGAACCCGGTGAGGAAACGCCACCGGCCGAAACCCCCCGGGAGGAGCAAAAGACACAAAAGGAATCGCAGGAAAGTGTGCTTGCTGAAAGAGAAAATGAAGAATTTCAGAGCAGAGAGGCACATTCTTTCACGGAGTGGCTGCATTATCTGCAGGAGCATGCCACTGAGGAGGAAGAGGAGGAGGAAAAAGCGGAAGCGCATGCCGGGGAGGAAGAACTGATTATTGATGCAGGTGCGCTCCACGAAGCCCGGTACCAGATGGAAGCGGCAAAACTTGAAGAAGAGGAAGAAAGCGGGGAAGAGGAGGAGCAGGACGAAGCCCTTTCGGATGCGGACCTCGACCGGGCCAGGGAAATGGCGGCACAAAGCCTCGCCATGGACGAAAGCCTCATAAGCGAAACCCTGGCCAAGGTCTATGTGATACAGGGGAAGAAGGAAAAAGCAATCGAAATATATCAAAGGCTGATAGAGAAGATGCCCGGGAGAAGCTCCTATTTCGGTGCGCAGATAAAGAAGCTGAAAGGATCATGAAAGATGAAATCCGGTTTTTTGCTTCGGGGGACAATGCCTTTGATATTTTTTCAATAGACGAAAACGAGGTATGGGCAGCTATTTTTGAAAATGCCGGAAAAAAGCAGTTATTTTGCAGCGCTGATCAATAAATTGAAAGGAGAATTATTATGCTGGGTTTTTTAGTTGTACTTATCACCATTGTTTGTGTGTTGCTCACACTCATTGTGCTCATCCAAAATCCCAAAGGCGGAGGCCTGGATGCCAACTTCGGAGGAATGGGAAATCAGACCCTCGGGGTCAAGCGTACCACCGACCTGCTTGAGAAATCCACCTGGACACTGGCCATCATTCTTATACTTTTCAGCCTCCTCTCCAAATTTTTCGTAACGCACTCAAGCCCTGCAGGCAATCTGCCATCCAATCCCATCGAGCAGACCCGCTAATCAGAGGCCGAACAGATAACGAACAAAATAGCGCTTGGCTACGGGCAGGAAAGTCTCTTTCATCGGGAAAGCCATCCTGCTTTGCACCAGAAAGGTGGCCGGATTGGGCATGCTCCGGTCTTCTCTGATGAGTTTCAGCTTGATGTGTTCGAATGTCGTGCTGATGCTTTTTTCATAGCTGCTGACATACCGGGTGCGGATACCGCGATAGGGCGTCTCGGGATTCTTGAAGATGGTAATTTCATAATTATAGACCCTCACCTCGCGGCTGCCCTCTTCCTTGATCAGCATATAGCCGAAGTCCTTGTTGATCGGAAGGATGCCGATGGGTTCGATTTCCATGTTTTCCTCCACCAGTTCGTAGATTTCCCTGCCTTCCTGCAGGCTGCGGTCAATGCGCGGAATGGCAAAATCCAGTATCTTTTCAATCTCCTCCAGGTATTCGTCATCGGCATATAGCTTTTCGTATTCCAGGCGAAAGCGTTCGAGATCAACCCGGCTGATAGTCCCGGGCAGTTCATTCTTTGCCCGGGTTTTGTGTTCTTTCAGTTCTTTGAGGTTCCTGTAGTGCTCAATCAGGTCGCTCAGAAAGGGATAGAGCCGGCTTTCGTTGAAGTGGCGGCTCACATGCTGCAGATAGGCCAGCAGGATATACTTCTTGTACTCAAAATCAATGCGGCCTTCGGTAATCCATTCTTTTGACAGTTTTTTCATAGCGCTCCTTTTTTCTTTCAGCATTCTTTTAATGCAATAACCAAAATCGTACACATTTTAATATTCGGGAAGAGAATTTTTCCACCTTCTGACAAGCCTGTCAAAATTTTCATGACAAACGGACAGGCTGACAGTTAAAACTGACAGAAAATGAAATTTTGTCCTTTAAATGAGAATGGCACAGGAAATGACAGGGTAGTGCTGAATTAATGGTATTCATTGTTCACAAAACAAAAAATGTTAGGAATATGAGCAAAGTAAAGATCAAACCGTTGGCTGACAGGGTTCTTGTAAAACCCATGGAAGCCGAAGAAAAAACCAAAGCCGGTATTATCATTCCGGACACAGCAAAAGAAAAACCTCAACGAGGTGAAATCGTTGCCGTAGGTACGGGCAAAAAAGACGAGCCTTTGACCGTGAAAGAAGGGGAAAAAGTGCTGTATGGCAAATATGCAGGTACGGAAATCACGATCGAAGGGGAAGATTACCTGATCATGCGTGAATCTGACATTCTTGCAATCATCTAATCTGATTTTAAAAACTAAAACAAAAAAACAAGAACCATGGCAAAATTGATTAATTATAATACCGAAGCGAGAGAACAGCTTAAGAAAGGTATTGATGCACTGGCCGATGCAGTGAAAGTGACCCTCGGGCCGAAAGGACGCAATGTGGTCATCGACAAAAAATTCGGTGCACCTTCCGTAACCAAGGATGGTGTATCTGTGGCCAAAGAGATCGAACTGGAAGATCCTTTTGAAAACATGGGCGCTCAGATGGTGAAGGAAGTGGCTTCCAAAACCTCTGACATTGCCGGAGACGGAACCACCACGGCTACCGTACTGGCACAGGCCATGATCAATGCCGGATTGAAAAATGTGACAGCCGGTGCCAACCCGATGGACCTCAAACGCGGAATGGACAAGGCCACCGAGAAAGTAATCGCCAAGCTTCGCGATCTTTCCGAAGAAGTGGGTGATGATTTCAGCAAAATCAAACAGGTGGCCACCATCTCGGCCAACAGCGATGAGGAAATCGGAAGCCTGATTGCCGAAGCAATGGAAAAAGTGGGCAAAGAAGGCGTGATCACCGTGGAAGAAGCAAAAGGTACCGAAACCTATGTAGACCTTGTAGAGGGTATGCAGTTTGACAGAGGCTACCTTTCTCCTTATTTCGTAACCGATCCTGAAAAAATGGAAGCCGACCTGGAGCAGCCCTTTATCCTGATCTACGACAAAAAGATCTCAAATATGAAGGATCTGCTTCCGGTGCTTGAAAAAGTAGCTCAAACGGGTCGTCCGCTCCTGATTATTGCCGAAGATGTGGAAGGCGAAGCCCTGGCCACACTGGTGGTTAACAAAATCAGAGGTTCGCTCAAAATTGCAGCCGTGAAAGCACCCGGTTTTGGCGACCGCAGAAAAGAGATGCTGGAAGACATAGCCATCCTCACCGGGGGTACCGTGGTATCCGAAGAGAGAGGCTACAAGCTCGAAACTGCGGACCTGACCATGCTCGGAAGTGCCGAAAAAGTGGTGATCACCAAAGATGAAACCACCGTAGTGAACGGAGCCGGAAACCCGGATGACATTCAGGCACGAATCAAGCAAATCAAAGCTCAGATCGAAAAGAGCACCTCTGACTACGACAAGGAAAAACTTCAGGAAAGACTGGCCAAACTGGCCGGAGGAGTAGCCGTGCTCTATGTAGGAGCCGCTACGGAAGTGGAACTGAAGGAGAAAAAAGATCGTGTGGATGATGCATTGCACTCCACCCGTGCAGCAGTAGAAGAAGGCATTATACCGGGAGGTGGTGTGGCATTCATTCGCAGCATCGAATCCCTCAAAAATGTCAAAGTGAGCAATGAAGATCAAAGCACAGGTGTGGAAATCGTGAAAAGGGCACTCGAAGAGCCTTTGCGTCAGATTGCATTCAATGCCGGAGTGGAAGGTTCCATCGTGGTTCAGCGTGTAAAAGAAGGCAAAGACGACTTTGGCTTCAATGCACGAACCGAAAACTACGAACACCTGAAAGCCGCAGGCGTGATCGACCCGACCAAAGTGGCAAGGGTTGCCATCGAAAATGCAGCCTCCATTGCCAGCATGGTGCTTACAACCGAGTGTGTCATTGCCGACAAACCGGTCGAAGAAAGTGCACCTGCACCGGGCGGTATGCCGGGCGGAATGGGCGGAATGATGTAATTGGCATTATCAGCCATGAGCTATACAAAAAAGGCACTGTCGTTCGGACAGTGCCTTTTTTATTGTTCGAAGCCATTGGCTCCGGGGGCCGAAGCAATTATTTCTTCTTATGCTCAGGCTCACCGGGCACCCGCACATGCGACCAGTTTTCACCGTTCTTGATGCGGTAAAGCTGCATTTCGCTGATGCCAAACTGATTGGCAATCATTTTCATGTTGCTCGTCCGGTTCGGATCGAAGATCTTCTCTTTGATAAAGCGAACCTGCTCGGCTGTGAGCTTATGGCCACGGTCTTTGTTGCGGTTCTTCCTTTTCTTCCTTCCCTCAATCACAAAAGGATTCTTTTGCTGATGGGCAACCATCTCATCCTTGGTGGCCCACTTCAGATTGCTCACGTGATTGTTCTCTTTGTTGTAGTCGAGGTGAATCACATACTGATCTTCCGGACGCGGTTCCGGCAAAAAAGCCATTGCTACCAGCTTGTGGACGTAGTAGGTCTGACTGTGACCGGCCGGACGGATATTCAATGTAGGATAACCTCCCAATTTTCCGCCCTTCAGGATTTTCCCGTCTTTGATTTTGTCGCGATAGCTGACAATGCGGCCGTAATTGGAAATGACATACTTGTTGCGCAATACTTCCTCGTCAAATGGCAGCGCCCGCCACTCTTCGTTTTTCAGAAATTTAACCATTTTGTTTCCCCCTTTTGGTTAGTGAATAAAAATGAATTTTAAATATGCAAAATATAATTAAGATTTAAAAATCGACATATGGAATTCGAAAAAACCATACCCTATTTCCAAACAGGTGCATCAGGATGGTGTACAATCGGGTGTGTGCTATACGAATTTAAGAAAAATGCAATCCAAATTAGATTATTTCCTGTGGAAAAGTATTAAATATGACTAAATCCTTCAAAGTCTTTCGGAATCAATAATTTTGGCACCGGCTTGCAGCATGCGTTGCCGGGCCTTCTCATAATCGCCTTTTTCCACTTCCACCGCACGGCTTGCATCCTCAATAAGATAGCAGCTATAGCCCAGTTGCAAGCCATCCATAATTGTAAAATAGACACAGACATCGGCAGCCAGGCCGCTGACATAGATTTCGTCAACATTGCGCGATCGAAGGTAGCCGTCAAGGCCTGTGGAATTTTTTCCTTGCATATCAAAAAAAGCACTGTAGCTGTCGATATCGGGATCCGTCCCTTTTCGGATGATGGCATGCACAGGCTCCTGATCAAGTGCGGCAGCCAGCGCTGCACCATCGGAGCCTTGCACGCAATGCACCGGCCACAAAACCTGACGAACGCCCCCTACAATGCCCTCTTCAAACGGTCTTTTGTCACCGGGCTGATTCACCGCAAAGCTCATATGTGTGGCAGGGTGCCAGTCCTGCGTGGCAACGACCACCGGAAAGCGCTTTGAGATTTTGTTGATAACCGGAATCACCCGGTCGCCTTCCGGAACGGCCAGAGCGCCTCCCGGCAGAAAGTCATTCTGTACGTCTACGATGATGAGTGCTTTCATGCAGATTTCTTTTTATTTCTTCAATCAGATATTCTCTTTTTTCAAAGAGCTGTTGAGATAAAGCTACACCATATTGCTGCTTTGTAGATAATAATTTAAACGGGGCGGGCAAGGTTTCCATCCGTTTCCGTAAATAACGGGCGCTTTCCGGAGGGGAAGACAGAGCTTTTGCTTTTTTCCCTTCCTGCATCACCTGCATCGTCAGAGGCTCAAGTTGAGTTTCCGGGCCGATCTTCTCTTCTCTGCCATCAAGCAAAAATGCCCTTCCGGGCCGGGCCTCGCCTGTTTCAGTGATAAGGTCCATTTTCATCTTTCCGGACGGGTCATAGATACGGAAGCATTCTTTCATGCCCGGTATGCTGGTTTTCTGCGGATTGTCACTTAGTTTGATGCTGGGCTGCCCGTTGATGCTCGACAGCTTGTAGACTCCGTCAAGTGCCGCATCGGGACGCCCCACCACGAGGCTGGTGCCGATGCCGAAACCGTCAATGGGGGCGCCTTCAGACAGGAGTTTCGCTGCGCTGTACTCGTCCTGCTGATTGGATACGAGAATGCGCACATCACGCAGGCCGGCTTCATCGAGCATCTGCCTTGCTTTTTTGCTCAGTTCAAGGAAGTCGCCACTGTCGAGCCGGATGCCCTTCAATCGAAATCCGCTGCCCCGCAGGTCCTTTGCCAGTTTGATGGCGTTTGGCACCCCGGAGTGCAGGGTATCGTAGGTGTCCACCAGCAGGATGGTATTTTCGGGATAGAGCTCCGCAAATTTCCGGAATGCCGTGTATTCATCCTTAAAACTTTGCACCCACGAGTGGGCCATGGTGCCTGCCACCGGTATTCCGTATTCAAAGCCGGCCATGACATTGGAACTGGCATCGGCTCCGCCTATGATGGCCGCCCGGCTTGCCATCAGCGACCCCGTGCCATGGGCCCTGCGCATGCCGAAATCAATAAATGTGCGTGCACCGCAGACTTCGCGTATGCGGGCCGCCTTGGTGGCAATAAGGGATTGGTAGTTTAGAAAATTCAGAACCAGGGTTTCTATCATTTGCGCCTCGATCAGCGAGCCGCTAACCGTCAAAACGGGCTCGTTCGGAAAGACCAGCTCGCCTTCCCTGACACTGAAGACATCGCCCCGGAAGCGGAAGCCGGCCAGAAAGTCGAGAAAGCGGCTCTTAAAACCCTGAGACCGGAGATATGCCAGGTCTTCCTCCTCAAAGCGGAGCGACTCAAGGGCATTGAGCAGATCATCCAGTCCGGCAAAGACCGTAAAGGCGCCACCAAAGGGATTTTTCCGGAAGAAATAATCAAAACTTGCCCGTTCATGCACCCGGCCGTTGAAGAAGTAGCCCTGAATCATCGTGAGTTCGTAGAGGTCGGTGTAAAGGCCGAAGTGCTTGTATTTCATCGGGTGAAAGATTTCTTCCGCAAATTTCGGCAATTGACGGCAGAAGCACCCATAAAGTAGCGCTTAAAAGCGTCCCGACTTTCGCAGTTGCCGGGCCTTGGCATACTTCAGAAATACTTCAAAGGCCTGAATGCGACAAAGCAAATAGCCCGGATATCCGTCCAGAAAACCGCCTTTCAATACAAAACTTGAAAAGAAGCGCCATGAGGGATTGAGAAGCATATGCCAGCCCGGATGCCTGCGGCTCATCAACTTTTGAGCCGCCAGGCCCGAATAGCGGTTGATGCGGTCCATGTGATCCGAAACGGAATGATAAGAGTAATGATAGAGATCGCCATTGAGCTCTTTGATTTCTTTGCGAAGGGCCTTTGTGCCGGGAAGGAGCGTCTCGTGCACCGGGTCATCGCTCCATTTCAGTTGCCGCCTGTCAAAAAGCCGTATTTTACGGTCGGGATAGAATCCTCCGTGCCGAATCCAGTGGCCGCAGTAGTTGAGCAGGCGCTTCATGGCATATGCCGGGCGTATGAGTTGTTTCTTTTCGGCAATGAGCGATGCCGCCAGCTCCTCCGACAAGGCTTCATCGGCATCGAGGGAGAGGATGTAGTCGTATTTCGCATTTTCGTTGCCGAAGTTTTTCGTGGGGCCATAGCCCATCCATTCTTTTTGTATGACGCGCGCTCCGTATTCTCCGGCAATGGCCAGCGTACGGTCTTTCGAGAAACTGTCGATAATCAGAATCTCATCGGCTACGCCCTGCAGCGACTGCAGACAGCGGGCCAGGTTCCGCTCTTCGTTTTTCGTGATGATGACCGCTGTGACCTTATTCATTGCGGTAAAGTATTTTTCCGTTGACGATCGTATAGCGCACCCGGGCTTTTCTGATCTCATCCTCCGGGCAGTTCATGAGGTCTTTGTCGATGATTGTAAAATCCGCCACCTTGCCGGGTTCCAGGCTTCCTTTCCAGGCATCCATAAAGAGGCCGTAGGCATTGACCGCGGTATAACTGCGCAATTCCTCTTCCCGTGTCTTTGTTTCCGCGACATAGAAGGCGCTGCCATCGGTCGTCTTCCGGGTGACGGCTGCATAGATGTTGGCAAAGGGGTCGAGGCGCTCCACCGGCACATCGGTGCCTTCCATCACCCGGGCTCCGCTGTCGAGCAGTCTGCGCCAGACATAAGCTCCCTGCCGGGCGCGCGCTTCACCGAGGCGGGCCATCACAAAGGGGGCATCGGAGCTGCAGTGGATGCTCTGCATGGAGGCTATTACGGGAAGCGCTGCAAAACGGGGCTGGTCTTCGGGGGCAATGTGCTGGGCATGCTCGATGCGCCAGCGAAGTCTGCGGGCTTCGGGGTATTTTGCATAGATTTTTTCATAGACATTCAGCACTTCGCGGTTGGCGAGGTCACCAATGGCATGGGTGCAGAGCTGGTAGCCCCGCAATGCCGCTCTTTCGGCCACGCGGTAAAAGTCGGCCGTGTCGATGCTTCGCTGCCCCGCATTGCCGGGATCATCGCTGTAAGGCGCCAGCATCAGGGCACCCCTCGATCCCAGGGCCCCGTCATAGAAGAGCTTTACGGAATTGACGAAGAGGAAGCCCGGCTCCCGGGCGTCATCCGGAGGGACACTGTCGA
>JALSIH010000192.1 GCA_026981615.1 Chitinophagales bacterium | reverse complement strand
CGGACGCCCGAGGATTTTCGAAAGAAAATTCATGGGGCTGGGTGTATGCGTGAGGGCAACCAGGCCTGCATGATGAATAGCCATGAGCAGAAATCCGCAGGCCAGCCCCACCGACTCGTTGACATAATAATTGTTCTTTTTCTCCCCCTCTTCTATTTTGTATATCTCCTTAAAAACGACAATCAGCCAGGGAGCGGTTTCCAAAAAAGGCTTCTGCCAGTTGGTACCGAGGGGCTCAAGGTCTTTTTTCCAGCGTTCGCTCATCCGGCTGCCGTAATTTTCCCGCTCCTCGGCCTCTGCCGCCAATCTTATCTCCTTTTTTATGGCCGGATCGGAGACGGCACAAAAACGCCAGGGCTGCTTGTGCGCCCCCGATGGGGCCGTTGAGGCCGTGCGAATAATCGACTCAATGACCGGCCGGGGCACGGGCCGCCCGGAGAAAGCACGCAATGACCTCCGCTGATCGGCCCACTCATAAAAGCTGCGGCTGCGCGCTTCCATCTGCGCATCGCTATAGGAAACTCCGCGATAGGGAATCCATGATTTATCCGTCATATCTTCTTCTTTGGCGGAAAGATAAAAAACCTTGGGCATTGTCTATTTTTGGGAAGTCAAAGCAAGCCGTCATGAAAAAAACCGTATTGCTGCTCTTCCTGCTCGCGTCCCCGGTATGGATGCATGCCCAAAACAGCTATTGGTGCGAACTGAGCGACTCCGGGAAGAAGGCCGTTTTATCGAATCCCCGCATTTCGGAGGCGGTAAAAGAGTTTTACTTCGGGCATCGCAGTGCCGGTGATTTCATCTCCGAAGATGCCCTCATGGGCACTCTCTCGAAAGCCGACAGCAGTCAGTTGCCTTTTTATTTCGAAGTCTTCCGCAGCCGCATGCCGGCCTACCGCGACTCCATCGACAGGGCTTCCTTTACGGTGCATGTGCTGAACATGCTTTATTACCATCCGGCATATGTGGCCGAATACCTGCGAAAACATGAGGACCCGGCTCTTCAGCGGCTTTTCCGCGAGGCCCTCGAATATGCCTTTGAGAAAATGTCCTTTCTTTATCCCGACAAGGCGGAGTTTCGCAGGCAGCTCATGAAGCGGGCCGGGCCGCGAAACAAAAGGATCATTGAAGAATTGACGGAATGAAAAAGCGGCAGCACATAGAAGGCTACCGGAGATTCTGCGAGGAAGCGAAACTGCCCGTTTTTTACCACCCGCTCTGGCTCGACCGTGCGGCCGGGGATGGGCAATGGGACGTGGCCCTGCTGAACGATGCAGCCGGGGCCGTAATGGCGGCCTGGCCCTACCTCCGTGTTCGCAAGTGGTGCATGAATGCCCTTCTCAATCCGCGCATGACTTCCTATCTGGGCCCGGTGGCGGCAGGCCCATTGCAGGAGGAGGAGCTGACAGCCCTCTATCACAAGCTGCCCCGCCATCTCCTGCTCGAGCAAAAGATCAACCCGGAGGCCGGAATCTCCGGAATACCCGTGGCCGCTGTCCAACGCATCCCTTCTCCCACCTATCTGCTAAACCTGGAAAACGGGGAAGAGCGTCTGCTCGAAAACATGAAAGAAAGCCTTCGCAGGCAAATACGCAAGGCAGAACGGAACCTGGAAACGGGCAGTGGCAGCCCCGAAGAACTGGCCCTGCTCTTCGATGCCGAACTTCGGGCAAAAGTAGGCCGCAACCTGCTGCCCCTGCCACAGTTGACGGCCCTCCTCGATTTGCTGAAAGGCGACAACGGTTTTCTTCTTGCAAGCCGGGCTTCGGGGCAATTGACCGGAGGCATTGCCATCGTGCGGAATTTCCGGAGCTATTATTACCTCATCGGTGCACAAAATGATAAAGGACGCGAGATGGGGGCCATGTCGGGGCTGATGTGGGCGGCCATCCGCGAAGTACGCAGAAGAGAGGCCCCCCTCTTCGATTTCGAAGGCAGTTCCATCCCTTCCATCGCCCGCTTTTTCGGTTCTTTCGGTGCCGAAGTCGGAGTGCAGGTTACCTGGCGGCAGGCCCCGCGCCTGCTTCTTCGCCTGCTCAAAAAAAGCTAATTTTCTTCCGTGGCCGATTTTTTCTTCAGTATTTTGTCCAAAATCTCCGAGTCGTCTTTTCCCAGATGCTCCAGCGAGAAAAGCACCACGGAGGTCAGCTCGGGATGGCCGGGATATTTCTTCAGAAAATCACGATAGAGCCTGCCGGCATTCCCCGTGTCACCGAGGCCGTTTTCATAGATAAAATAGGCCTTGTAGTGCAGGGTGTAGGGCGTCAGTTTGTGTTCCGGATAACGCCTCATCAGCGTGTCGGCTGCGGCCAGTGCCCGTTCGTAGTGGCCGCTCTGCGTGTAGAGCTGCATGGCATCATAAAGGAAAGAAGGATTGTCGGTACTGTCGGCCGGCCATTCGAGGGCATATTTTTCCAAAGCCTCCGCTGCCTCGAAGGCCAGTTTGTCATTCAATTCATTCTTCTCAACAGCTTCTGCCGTCTTTTTACGCAGACCAAGGGCATGCTCCTTTTGCCGCTCCTGTGCCGGCCCGCACGAAGTACAGAAAATCGCTAATAAGAGAAAGAGGAAACCCTGCGTTATCTTTATCCCCATGGCGTATAATTTGAACTCTAAATTAAATATCCCGCTGCTTTTCCTGCTGCTTTTTTTCTTCCACGGTGCCTGTCGCGCGCCCCTGCATTACCTCTCCGCAGAAGAAATGCACTACGAAGAAGGCAAGAGTGGAAAAACCACCCTTGCCGGACAATGCCGCTACT
Organism: Chitinophagales bacterium; assembly: GCA_026981615.1. Taxonomy (GTDB): domain Bacteria; phylum Bacteroidota; class Bacteroidia; order Chitinophagales; family S012-47; genus S012-47. The sequence goes on along the minus strand of JALSIH010000192.1, from coordinate 7,104 downwards.
GGAAGCATTACGCCACGGATACCCTCATCCACGACCAGCCGCCCCTGCGCACGGTGCGGGTCAATGTGCATTTTATGAACAACCGCGCAGGCACCCTCAGTTTCGGAGAAGAAGAAGGCAGGGCCTACGCCCGCGACCTCATCTATCAGGCCAACATGCTCTGGAGCAGGAATACTCCCATGAACCTCCCCCTTGGAAACCATACGCCCGTGCTGCCCGCCCGCATTCGCCTTGAGCTGACTCCCGACCCTTCAAAGCCGGGCGATGACGGCATTTATTTTCATTACGATGACTCGCTGAGCTACTACAACTTTTATGAGCAGTCGAAGATATTCTATTCCGGAAAACAGTTTAAGCGCTACGGAACGGGCAAGGGAAAGGTGCTCAACATCTTTCTGATGGAACATTTCCCCGACAGCATGCGCTCGCCTACTTACCGGAAGAGAAACAACGGGGTGGGCTTCCCCGATTGGGTGATGGTGATCGGTTCTTATACCGAGAGCAGGCGTTACCTGGTGAATGAGCAGGGTGACAGCATGAGTTTCGGTTCCTGGTTTATGGCCCGCCTGCTCAATCATGAGCTGGGACATGCCTTCGGCCTGCACCACACCTGGCGCGGATTTGACGGCTGCGATGATACGCCCCGGAATCCGAACTGCTGGAACTACACCCACAACGGGGGACCCTGCGACAGCCTGGTTTCGAACAACATGATGGACTACAACACCTATCAGAATGCCCTCACGCCCTGCCAGATCGGACGCATGCACGCCAACTTTGCCCTTGCAGGAAGCAAGCAACGGGCCAAGCTGCGCCCCGACTACTGCCGCTACGATTCTTCGGCAGGCCGGCTCCTCTACGGCAAAGACACCCTCGTCATAGAAGGGCAACACGACATGCGGGGCGACCTTACAATCGGGCGCAATACGGTCGTAAGGCTGCACTGCGAACTGCGCATGGCAGCCGGCAGCCGGATTCTCCTGGAACCCGGCTCGGTCCTGATTTTGGACAATTGCAAAATCTACAATGCCTGCGGAGAAAAATGGAAAGGCATTGCGGCAATGAAAAGCCGGAAAAATCCGGGCCGCGTCATTCTAAAGGGCGAATCCCGCATCCTCGATACGGAAGAAACAGACAGACCGGCCGTAGAAGAAGAGCCTTAGCGGCTTTCCAATATTTTTATTTCGTAAATGAGTACGGCATCCGAAGGGATCTTTCCCTGCCCTGCCGGGCCATAGGCCAGCCCCGAAGGCAGAAGTATCTCGGCTTCGCTGCCTACCCGCATCCCCGAAAGGGCAAACTCAAGGCCCGGAAGCAGGTGCCCGGTATTGAGGCGGTACGGCAAAGCCTCATCCCAATGGTCTTCGACCACCTGTCCGCTGAGCAGCCGTGCACGCATTTGAAGGGTCACCAACGCCCCTGCTTTCAACACCGGGCCCGTACCCTCTTTTTCCATGATCACGGCCACACCATTTTCATAGACTTTCGCCTGGCGGCCGTGCTGTCTGATAAATTTCCGGATGGCGAGGGTGTCGCGCTCCAACTGGTAGGCGGCATTGCTCGTTTCAAGAATTTTCATATCAAAGACGAGGACGGCATCGGGCGGGATGGTCCATCCCGAACCGTTTTCGCCATAGGCCAGCGGAGAAGGGATAAAAACCGTAGCGCTGTCGCCCTCGGCCAGGTAGGATATCGCCTCTTCCCAGCCCGGGATCAGGCGCTGCTCTCCGACCACATAGCGAAAGGGTTCTTTGCGCAAATATGAATCGTCAAAGACTTCTCCGTTCAGCAATCTCCCCCGGTAGTGAAGCGAGATGAAATCGCCCGCATCGGGCACAATGCCCCGGCCGCGGGCATGCCACTGGATGATGACCCCCGAAGGAGTACGAAAGGGCGAACGCATGTCATGCTGCCTCATGAACGATACAATCACGGAATCCTCGAAGCGGAGCTGCTTTTTCCTGCGAATTGCCTGCTCACGGCTCCGCGTGAGGCTGTCCAGCGCTCTGAACACCCGGATGCGGTAATGCATCTGGAGCCCCGGCCTGACAAAATCCGGGACGATGCTGTCGTACATGCGTTCGGCCGGAAAAAAGATGAGGGCACTGTCGCCTCCCCGGAGGGCGAGGAGCCCTTTTTCGAGGGGACCGGAAGGCACCTGCTTCAAGCGGATTTCCACGGGCCCCTCATGAAAATTGCCGGAGTCGAAGACAAGTGAATCGTCTGCCGCAAAGAGTTGGGTATGCAGATAAACGTAGTCGCCCTTCCGTATGCGCTTTCCCCGGCCTTTTTCGACACGTTTGACGCAGAGCCACTCTTCCGGGCACCTGTAGCCTTTCAAATCCGGTGCCTGGGCATCCATGCCCAAGGAAAAGAGCAGGAGCAGGAGCAGCACATTGATCTTCATTCCCCGGCTTCCACTACTTCGATTTCGAAAACAAGCGGGCTGTTGGGCGGAATGCTGCCGGCCTGGCGGCTTCCGTAAGCCAGAGAAGGAGGAATGAAAAGACGGCCTTTGCTGCCCACCGGGAATTGCTGTATTCCGAGGTCCCAGCCTTTGATGACCTGCCCTACGCCCAGGGTAAATTCGATGGGCTCGCCCCGCTCGATACTCGAGTCGAAGACCGTTCCGTCCAGCAACTTGCCCGTATAATGCACTTTTACTTTTTTGCCGGGCTGCGGCTTGGGTCCGCTGCCGGCTTCATCAATCATATAGAAATAGCCTTCGGGAGCCTGAATGGCCCGGATGCCGTTTTTCTTCAGCCAGGCTTTCAGTTCGGCTGTTGCTTTTTGTGACTGTGCTTCCGCATTCTCCACTTTCAACACTTCAATGTCGAAGATCAACGGACTGTTGGGCGGAATGCTGCCGGCCCCTTCGGCACCGTATCCCAGGGAAGGCGGAATGTAGAGCGTGCCCTTGCCGCCTTCTTTCAGGTAAGGCAGGCCCACGTGCCAGCCTTTGATCACAGCCGACTGCCCGACCGTGAAACTGTACGGCTCTCCTCTTTTGTAGGAAGAATCGAAAGTGTCGCCATTAAAGAGGCGGCCCACATAATGAACCGTTACGATATCCCCGTTTTGCGGGTTTTTCCCTTTTCCTTCGCGGGTGATTTTATAAATCAGGCCTTCTTCGGTCTCCGTATAGTCGCTGATGCCGGCTTTGGCCAGTTCTTCTTTCAGCTTGCCCAATTCGGCTTCCGCACTGGCGCGCTCCTCCATGCTTTTTTTCGTCTGATATTCTTCGAGGGTCATGGCTTCTTTGAGCACCACCGTAGATTTGATGATGTCGCCCCGCTGAAGATATCCCGGGGGCTCGGTCGTCCGGTAAAGACTGTCCACTTCGAGATAAAAGAAGGCACTGTCGCCCTGGTTCATCAGCAAGAGCCACTCCGAAGGATCACCGTAGCCCTGGGGCTCCTGCACCTGAAAATAAGCCAGGTCTTTGTCGAAATTGCTCAGAAAGGTACTGTCGTTGCGCATCACCGTGTATTTGAGGCGGGCTCCGACCACATCTCCGGTCTCCACCTCTTTGCCGTCTCCTTTTTTCACGATCTCATACGCCACACCCGATTGGGTTTTTTCTGCGGGAATTGCATTTTTGTCCTTGCCGCATGCTGCAATCATCACAAGCAACACAGGGATGGTCAGATACTTAAAGCTTTTCATTCTCTTTGTTTTGATATTGTTTTAAATATTCGGGAATTATCTTTTTGAGTTTTTTCATCACTTCTTCAAGGGGCTCTTCCATCATTCCTCCGGCTGCATTCACATGGCCTCCTCCATTAAAGTAGCTTCGCGCCATTTGGTTCACATCGATGTGGCCTTTTGAGCGGAAAGAGAGTTTCACCACCTTGTCCTGCACCTTGGCAAAGGCCGAGAGAAGCACCCCTTTGATCTGCAGAGGCGTATTCACCAATCCTTCCGTATCGCCTTTCTTCAGCCGGAAACGAAACTGGTCGGCTGCACTCACCCCGATGATGCCGGCCCGTCCCCCGGCAATGATTTCCATCCTGCGGGTCCAGCAAAATCCGAAAAACTTCAGGCGGTTTTCGTCATAGCTGTTGAATATCCTGTCATAGATTTCGTAGCCGTTGATGCCTTTCTCCAGCAAATCAGCCGCTATGCGGTGTACCCGGGGGGTGGTGCTCGAAAACTGGAAAGCGCCCGTATCGGTAAGAATGCCCGTATAAATGCAGGCGGCCATATCGCGGTCGATCAGCGCTTTGTCTCCCAATTCCAAAATCACTTCGTAGACCAGCTCGGCCGTGCTGCCGGCCCGCGGATTGTGGCGCAGAAAATCGGGAAAGGCATCGGGGTTGACATGATGGTCGATCATCACCTTCCACGCCTTCGACCGGGCCACCGCATGCCCCATCTCCTTGATGCGCGTCAGATGGTTGAAATCCATGCAGAAAATGAGATCGGCTTTTTCAATAAGCTTTTCGGCTGCTTCCCTCGATTTTTCGTAGATCATGATCTCCGCGTGCCCCGGCATCCATTTCAGAAAGTCGGGATAATCGTTGGGCATGATCACCTGCGCATCGATGCCCGACTTGCTCAGCAAATGATAGATGGCAAGTGACGACCCGATGGCATCTCCATCGGGATTGTAATGCGATACGATGACCGCTGTGCGGGCTTTATTGATCTGTTCCCTGAGGGCTTTTATCTGATTCATAGTGGCTGGCCTTGCTGGCGGCTGTGAAATTCCAAAAATATCACTACAAAGCAAAAGATATTGAAGGATAGTTCAAAAGCCCCGCTTTTTGCACGTTCCACGGAGCAGCGATAAATGATGACAAAATGTCACAGGGCCTATTTCAAAGTCTCTACACGCATCTTATATTCTTGTTAATCAGCGCATATTTAACTTTTGTTAAAGTTTCACATTAAATCTGTCTCCTGTTGAATTTAAATGGATGCACGGTTACAAAATGTTGCCGCCACGTCCTATTTTTGCAGGCAATTCAATTACAGGAAAAGCAAAACACAATGGCCGGAAGAATAACACTCACCATGATTAAGCCCGATGCAGTAGCAAAAAATGCCACGGGCGACATACTCCGCATGATCAATGAAGCGGGATTTCGCATTGCTGCCATGAAACTCACAAAACTCAGCAGGGAGCAGGCCGAGCAGTTTTATGCCGTTCACAGCGAGCGGCCCTTTTATCACGACCTGGTGGCATTCATGACATCGGGTCCGATCGTAGCGGCCATTTTGGAAAAAGACAATGCCGTGGAAGACTTCCGCAAGCTCATCGGAGCCACCAACCCGGCCGATGCGGCCGAGGGCAGCATTCGAAAGAAGCATGCCGAAAATATCGAGCGCAATGCCGTACACGGCAGCGACTCGGACGAGAATGCCGCCATCGAAGCCGCATTCCACTTTTCACAGCTGGAGCGCTTCTAAAACCCGGGACAGAAGGATTTATTTTCAGGAAATTTGACGGGACGTTTTTTTGCGATTCTTTTTACACGGAAGCGGCTTTTTGTGCCCGCATCCTTTCTTATCTTTAAGGCCATGAAGAGCATCCTCATACGCAATGCCCGCATCGTCAACGAAGGCCACATCGGTGAAGGCGATATTTACATTAAAAACGGCATCATTGAATCCATCGGAACTGCGGCCGGGAAAACGGCCGACAAGGAAATAGAGGCCGCAGGCCTTTATGCATTTCCGGGCATAATTGACGATCAGGTCCACTTTCGCGAACCGGGGCTCACCCACAAAGCCGAGATATATACCGAAGCACGGGCAGCCGTGGCCGGGGGCACCACTTCCTTTATGGAAATGCCCAATACCCGCCCCCCTGCCCTCACCCGGGAACTGCTCGAAGAAAAATACCGGAGAGCCGCAGCCGTCAGCCTTGCCAATTATTCCTTTTTTATGGGCTGCTCCAACGACAACCTGGAGGAAGTGCTGAAGACCGATCCGCAACGCGTTTGCGGGGTGAAAGTTTTTATGGGCAGCAGCACGGGCAATATGCTGGTGGACGATGAAAACACCCTGCGCCAGCTTTTCCGCCTTTCGCCCCTGCTCATTGCCACGCACTGCGAAGATGAAGCCACGATCAAAAACAATGAGGCACGGTACAAAGCGGAATTCGGAGAAGAGATTGACATGGCGATGCACCCGCTCATCCGCAGTGCCGAAGCCTGCTACCTCTCCTCTTCGCTGGCCGTGTCTTTGGCCCGCGAGTTTGATACCCGCCTTCACATACTGCACATTTCGACTGCCCGCGAACTGGAACTCTTCGACAATAGCACTCCGCGCAGCGAAAAACGCATCACTTCCGAAGTCTGTGTGCATCACCTCAGCTTTGACGACAGCGATTACAAAGCGCTGGGCACCCGGATCAAGTGCAACCCGGCCATCAAAAGCCGCCACGACCGCGAAGCCCTGCTGGCTGCTTTGAAAGACGGCCGCCTCGACATCATCGCCACCGACCATGCGCCCCATACCGCGGAGGAAAAAAAGAACCCTTACTTCAAAGCCCCTTCGGGACTTCCACTCGTGCAGCACAGTCTTGTGATGATGCTCGAATTTTATCACCGGGGCCTGCTCACGCTGGAAGAAATTGCCGACAAGATGGCCCATGCCCCGGCCGATATCTTTCATATAAAAGAGCGGGGCTACCTGCGCGAAGGATACCGGGCCGATATGGCACTTGTTGACCTTCACGATCCGTGGACGGTGCGCAAAGAAAACATCCTCTACAAATGCGGCTGGTCCCCCCTCGAAGGCCGCAGTTTTCAGTCGCGCGTAAAATATACCCTCGTAAACGGACATCCCGTCTTCCGGCAGGATGAAAACGGCTTCCATTTTGACGAAAGCCGCAAAGGCGAGCGGCTGGCCTTTGACCGTAGCTAATGACGGGGAGGCAGGGTTAGTGGTTAGTGGTTAGTGGTTAGTGGTTAGTGGTTAGTGGTTAGTGGTTAGTGGTTGGTGGTTGGTGGTTGGTGGTTGGTGATTTGCGATTTGTCATCCAGAGTAAGCGTATCCTGCAGGATACGCTGTATCGTTCCGATGCTCATTTCATTCGATCGGAATGTTCCAAAGGATAAGACAAATCCACTTTAAAAGTCCAAGCATGCTTTCATG
>JALSIH010000191.1 GCA_026981615.1 Chitinophagales bacterium | reverse complement strand
ACAGACCCGAGAATCACATACAGGATGCCGGGCTTTATCTATAAAAATACTTTTGCTGATGTAGAGGAGTGTATTAAAATATAATTCCTTTTTTTATCTTCGAAGCGGAGCTACTGCTTTACATAGGAGCCTTTGTTAGGCACTGGCATTGTTTGTTATATTCCTTTGAACAACATCTTTCATAGCAAAAATAACCATTATGCATTGTTCTCTTGAAGGAATAGGAATTTTTTCATCATAGTGTATAGCTGAATTTCTACTATACGAAATAACTTTCGAAATTTCCGGTAATGCAGGGTCAAGATATTCATTTATATTGCTTTCTCTTATTTTGTTAATAAGTTGACCCAACATTGCTTTTTCTCTAATCTCAATATTGTTTCGTTTAACAATCTCCATAAGAGCAAATTCAAGGATTTTTCCGCATAATGAGATTGTTGCAATATAACATTCGTTATCAAAGCAAATTGCAATTTCATTTAATGTTGCGATGAAATCGTCTTTATAATTCGGATTTGTATTTGATGTTTTAGATAACTCTATTAAATTTCTTACGGAATTTGATATCTCATTAGTTGGTTTTTCTTTAAGTTTAGAAATATATTCATTAAATATTTTTTCATCTTGTGCACACTCATATCCTTTATCAGATAATGAATAACCAATCCACATACCGCCTTTTTTTCCAAAAATTGGACTTGCATCTTTAACCAAACCCATTAAAGACAATTTTTCTATATGAGCAGTAACTGGCGCCACACCAATTTCCAACAAAATCTCACTTTCACTTGGGTCTGTCATCTTTGGGTAATAGTTTGCTCCAAGTTTGATAATTTCTTGTAATATTTCTAATTTATATTCCATATCTCGTTTTTCCTGCTTGTGCCTAACGGGAGTCTGCGCAGAAACCCCTTTGCTTCCTAAAAATAGCGCTTATTTCCCATTTTCGCCCGCCCTCATTGCCTTTGAATTAGAATTCATGCCGCTGGCAGTGCTGCCGGCCGGCTCTGACACAGATTGCTCCGGTGCAAAACGGTGCTTCGTGCGGATTCGCTAACTTTATGAGACAAAGCATAAAATCATGAAAACACTCAAACGCATTGATGTATTCTCGGCCGCCCGCATCGGGGGCCTGCTCTATTTCTTTCTTTCGCTCATCTTCATCCTGCCATTTGCCCTCTTCATGGGCAGCATGGGCATGGCCGTTGGCGAAGGCCGCGGTATTTTCCCGTTTATGGGCATGGGGCTCTTTTTCCTGCCTGTGATTTACGGCATTGCGGGTTTTATCGGCTCGGCCGTTGTAGCCTGGGCCTACAACCTCCTTGCCGGCTGGGCCGGTGGCCTGCGCATCGAGCTGGAAGAAGACGCTTACGAATAGGCGGCTCAGCTGAACTTGCGTCCGCGCTTGCGCTCGGCTTCTTTCAGCAGGATTTTCCGTATGCGCAGCGATTTGGGCGTCACCTCCACATATTCATCGGCCTGGATATATTCCAGGGCTTCTTCGAGTGAAAACTTCACCGGAGGTGCGAGGTTCATTTTTTCATCCGAACCGGAGGCCCGCATATTGCTCAGCTTCTTGGTTTTGGTGATGTTGACGGTAATGTCATCGGGGCGGTTGTTCTGCCCGATCACCTGTCCTTCATAGATTTCTTCATTGGGACCTACGAAGAAAATTCCACGGTCCTGGAGGTTGTTCAGCGAGTAGGGAATCGATTTTCCCGTTTCGAGGCTGATGAGCGATCCGTTGATGCGGCCCGGCACTTCACCTTTATAGGGTTCATAGGCCACAAAACGATGCGACATGATGGCTTCGCCCTGGGTGGCCGTCAGCAGATAATTGCGCAATCCGATGATGCCGCGCGAAGGGATCTGAAAGCGGAGGATGACGCGCTCGCCTTTCTTTTCCATGCTCATCATTTCGCCCTTGCGCTGGTTGACGGCTTCGATGGCCTTGCCCGAGTGGGCTTCGGGCAGGTCGATAATCAGCAGTTCCACGGGCTCGTGTTTCACTCCGTCTATTTCGCGGATGATCACCTGCGGCTGCCCGATCTGCAACTCGTAGCCTTCGCGCCTCATCGTCTCGATAAGTACGGAAAGGTGCATGACCCCCCGCCCGAAGACGATAAATGAGTCGGCCGTTTTGCCCGGTTGCACGCGCATGGCCAGATTTTTTTCCAGTTCGCGCTCGAGGCGCTCGCGGATGTGGCGCGAGGTCACAAACTTGCCTTCCCGTCCGAAGAAAGGCGAATCGTTGATGGTGAAGGTCATGCTCATCGTGGGCTCGTCAATCTTGATGGACTTGAGCGCCACCGGCTCCTCGATATCGGCAATGGTATCCCCGATTTCGAAGCCTTCGAGCCCTACCACGGCACAAATATCGCCCGGCTGCACTTCCTCCACCTTTTGGCGGCCAAAGCCTTCAAATACATATAATTCTTTGATCCTCGATTTTTTAATGTCTCCGTTTCGCTTGACCAGCGAGACCGGCATCCCCGTTCGCAAGAGGCCCCGGTAGAGGCGCCCGATGGCGATGCGCCCGATGAAGGAGCTGAAATCGAGAGAGGTGATGAGCATTTGCAGGCTGCCTTCCTCGGTTTTCGGAGCGGGAATTTTTTCGATAATGAGGTCCATGAGAAAAGAGATATCCTCCTCAGGATGAGCCGGGTCAGCGCCCATCCAGCCCTGCTTGGCCGATCCGTAGGCCACGGGGAAATCGAGTTGCTCTTCGCTGGCATCGAGTTCGAACATGAGGTCGAATACCTGTTCCATTACTTCCTCGGGCGTGCAGTTTTCTTTGTCCACCTTGTTGATCACGACAATGGGTTTCAGTCCGAGCTCGAGGGCTTTTTGCAATACAAAACGGGTTTGCGGCATGGGCCCTTCGAAGGCATCGACCAGCAGCAAGACACCATCGGCCATATTGAGCACCCGCTCCACCTCGCCACCGAAATCCGCGTGACCCGGTGTGTCGATGATATTGATCTTATGGTCTTTGTAGCGTACCGAAACGTTTTTTGAGAGGATGGTAATGCCCCGTTCGCGTTCGAGGTCGTTGCTGTCCATAATCAGTTCTCCGGGGGTCTCGTGCCGGCCGAAGAGTTTGCCCGCATGGAGCATCTTATCGACAAGGGTGGTTTTGCCATGATCTACGTGGGCGATGATGGCGATATTTCTCAGGTTCTTCATGATCTTGCTTAAAAAAGGTGCAAAGATAGGGTTTTAAACCCTAAGATTTTCATATGCTTTGAATGCATTCATAAGAGACCGGGCGCAGAAAAAGTTGCCGCAGGGAAGGAATAAGCTCATAAATCGCGGCCGGTGGCTCAACATTGCAAAGTGTCCGGCTATTCTTAAAATTTTACTTATCCTTTCCCCTCTTCTTCGCCCAAAGCCTCCTTTCCATGGTCGGGAATTTATTTCCACGCGACCGGAGTCATCCGCCTTGCAAGGAAAATTTATTTCCTTTGCAGTATATGAAACTCTTTCATTTCCACCGCAAGGTGCCCAAATCCGAAGAAGAGATTTTCCGCAGAAGGGGAAAAAGCCTCGGACTGTCAGAGCTTGTAGCCATCGCCCTGGGCGGCATGATCGGTGGCGGCATATTTACCATCCTCGGCATCTCCGTTTCGATGGTCGGCTATCTCACGCCTGTCGCCATCGGCATCGGAGGCTTTGTGGCCTTTCTCGCGGCCTACTCCTATGTGCAGCTCGGGCTCTACTACAAAGACGAAGGGGCTACCTATGCCATGTTTAAGCGCAGCTACCCACGCTCGCACCTGGCCGCATCGGTCATCGGCTGGTTCACCATTTTCGGCTACATCAGCACCCTGGCCCTCTATGCCTACACTTTCTCTTCCTATGCCATCAGCGGCTTTGCTTTTTCCGACAACGAGTGGATTCGAAAGCTTGTAGCCATCGGCATCGTAGCCGTTTTTGCCGGCATCAATATCTGGAGCGTAAAAGGCATGGGCAAACTGGAAGACCTGATGGTCTACACCAAAGTAGCCGTGTTGGCCATCATCAGCTATGTGCTCATCTCGCACAGCGGACAGGGATTTCCGGAATTTTTCTCCAAAATGGCAGCCGATGCCCGACAGACCCCCGCGCTCTATGTGCTCATTGTGGCCTCCGTCACCTTCGTGGCCTATGAGGGTTTTCAGCTGGTGATCAATGCCGTCAACGAGATGAAGCATCCCGAAAAGAACATTCCCCGCGCCATCTACACGGCCATCTTTACGGTTTCGGGTATTTATATTTTTATCGCTCTGGCGGCCCTCATGACCATTCCCCTCAACGATATCATTGCCCATCAGGAGTATGCCCTGGCAGCGGGAACGGCACAGATCATCGGCAAAGTGGGCCGCGACATGGTCATCACGGGGGCGGTGCTGGCCACCAGCAGTGCCATCAGCGGCACGGTTTTCGGAGCCTCACGGCAACTGGCCGTCATTGCCCGTGACGGTTATATGCCGGCTTTCCTGGCCAGGCGCAAACCCAATCACATCCCGGCCAATGCCATCCTGGCCATGACGGGCATGGCGGTTTTTCTTATCCTGACAGGCGGATTGCGCATCATCCTCGAATTCGGAAGCATTACTTTTATTTTTGTCTCCCTGCTTATGGCCGTGGCCAATTTCAAAATGCACAAAAAGACCAAAGCTTCACCGCTCATGGCGCTGCTGGCCATTGCCGGGCTGGGTGTGGCGGCTCTTCTGATCGTTTATTACGAATACCACCACCATCCCGAGCAGCTCGTCTTTATTGTGGCGCTCTATTTTCTACTCTCGGTCGCTTCCCTGCTCTATGCCTACATTCAGCGCAGCCGCAATCATCGCGGCATCCGGAAATAAAGAATACCGGATGAGCTTTTAAGGCAGATTCCGCCCCGGCTCAGGACTTTTTGCGGGCCAGCGTGCGGGCCAGGTAAAGAAGAATGAGCAGGAGCAGGACAAGGATCGAAATCATGAGCGCGAGGCCCTTGATGAGGGTAAAGGTACTGGCCAAGGACACCATGCCTGCCGTGATATCCGGAAAACGGACCAGCAGGATGATTTCCATGACATTCTCCAGGTAATCAAAGAGGGCCGCAAGGAGGGGCAGCAGACTCAGCCAGGCAATGCGTTTATTTCCGTTTCCCGTTTTTTTGAAAAACCAGGCCACGGAAAGGGCGAGGAAAGATCCGTAGAAATAAGGGTAAAGCATATCGAGCGGCAGCTGATACCAAAGAAAAGCCGAGCGCCCTTCGGGCCCGATGGCTCCGAAAATCCGCATCACATCGGCCAGGGTATAGCCTCCGAGCATCATATCCGGAATTTTCTCCTCGCCCGATGTGCCCAGAACCATGGGAATCACAAGGAGATTCATCAGAAGTGCCGCCACGAGGGTCAGGGCAAAGAAAAGCAGAATACGGGGCCCTTGGCTCTTGCGCTCAATCCGCATTTTGATTTTTTTCATAGGCTTCGGATTTTTCTATGACAAAGCTACACATTTATCCATATGAAGGGATATGTGAAGAAGTACCCCGGCCGGTGGGGGCAGCATTTCACAGAGTGGTCAAAGAAGCCAGACTAAGCGGCTGCAAATTCCGTTATATGGCGGCTAATCATTAATATTGGATATGAAATTTCATCAAGGCAGAATCCTCTTCATTTTCTTTTCATTTTTTATGCTCTTTTCGGCCTGCAAGAGCAGTACCGAGATACGGGACGGGCAGCTTGCCTATGAGCTGAAAAAGTACAGCCTGGCCAGCGAACTGCTGCAAATGGATTTTGAAAAATCAAGCGATCCTGAAGAACAGGCCCGCCTGGCCCTGCTCATTGCCGAAAGCTACCGGAGGGTGAACAAACCCGAAGAAGCGGCCCGCTGGTACCTGAAGGCCCGCGAGCTGGGTGCGGGGAGCGATGCCGGCTTGTGGTATGCCCGCAGCCTGCAGGCCGCAGGACATTTTGACGAGGCCATTGCAGCCTACAAAGAGGTTATAAAGGCAGAACCTTACCGCAGACCCGAGATCCGGAAATTCATAGCCGCAGCCGAAAGGGCCAAAAAATGGATGCAGGAAGAGCATTATACCGATATCATCAACCTCAGGGAGGTCAACTCAGTGGCCAGCGATTTCGGTCCGGCCTTCTATCGCGATCAGCGCCTGCTCTTCACCTCCAACCGCGAGACGGCCTTTGGCGAGGAACACGACCAGTGGACCGGCCGCAAGTTTTACGACCTCTTCCTCACCCCGGATAAGCGGGAAAACGGATTCGGAACGCCCGAAAATTTCTCGCCCGTACTCAACGGCCCGTTCAATGACGGCCCGGGGGTCTTCAATGCCTCCTACAATGAAATTTACTACACGCATTGCGGCAGCGATCTGCGCGACAAGTCCGACTATTGCGGCATATGGGTCAGCCGCAGGTCGCCCGAAGGCGACTGGGAGCCTCCGCAGCCCCTTCCCCTGCTTTCGGATTCGGCCAACACGGGCCAGCCGGCCCTTTCGCCCGATGGCGAAACCCTCGTCTTTGCCGCAGTCGACCCCTCCGGCTTCGGAGGCTCGGATATTTATTTTGCCGTGCGCACCATCGAAGGCTGGAGCAACCCCGTCAACCTCGGAGCCCGCTTCAACACCGAACTGGACGAAGCCTTTCCCTCTTTTGACGAAGACGGCAACCTTTACTTCGCCTCCAACGGCATCCCCGGCATGGGCGGTTTTGATATCTTCAAATGCCTCAAAAGCGGCAAGAACAAATGGGTAAAACCCGAACAACTCCCCTATCCCATCAACTCCGCGGCCGATGATTTTTCGATCCTCATGGAACCCCTCAGCGAAGCGGAGAAAGAGCTATTCTACATGAAAGGCTATTTTTCATCATCGCGGCCGGGCGGCCTGGGCAGCGATGATTTGTACTACTTTGAGCGAAGGAAACCCCCCGCCCGCTATCTGCTGAAAGTGACGGTAATGACCGCCCGCTATGCCGACAGCCTCAACCCCGGCTCGGAGATCACCGACACGGTTCCGCTGCCCGGAGCACAAATTATTTTATATAAAACGGAGGCCGGACACAAAATACCGGTCGATACCCAAAAAAGCGACAGCAAAGGCATGGCCGAAGCGCAACTCGAAGGTCAGAGCGACTATGAGATTTTCGTCTCGGCCGGCCCGCAATATTTCAATATCTCAAAAGAAATCAGCACACGGCAGTTTGCCGGCAAGGCAGGCGAAAGCTACCTGCTGGAAGTACCCGTGCTGCTTGAGCGGATCATCCGGGAAAAAGAAATTGTCATCCCCAATATTTACTACGATTTCAACGACTGGAAAATCCGCCCCGATGCGGCAGCCGTGCTGGACACAACCATCTACAAGCTCCTGGTCAACAACCCGGGACTGGTCATCGAGCTGGGTTCGCATACCGACTCGCGGGGCTCGGACGATTACAACCTCGAACTCTCACAGAAAAGAGCCCAGGCCGTGGTCGATTACCTCGTCAAGAAAGGCATTGACCCGGGCCGGCTGATTGCACGGGGCTACGGAGAAACCCAACTCGTCAACCACTGCAGCAACGGGGTCGATTGCAGCGAGGAGGAACACCAGGAAAACAGGCGCACGACTTTCCGCGTGCTGGAGTCTGACTTTGACAAAGGCGGGCCCGAGTGATGCATGAAGAAAGGGGCCGCAGAAGACAAGAAAAAGGGAAAAGGGTCGGAAGCGAATATTTATCTTTGGGCCATGAATGAAAGCCGATACGACCAGCGGGGCGTTTCGCCCGATAAACGCGAAGTACACCGGGCCATCCGGGGCCTCGACAAAGGCCTTTTCCCCAATGCCTTTTGCAAGATATTGCCCGACCTGGCGGCTGGTGACCCCGGCTACTGCAATGTGATGCATGCCGACACGGCCGGCACAAAAACCGCACTGGCCTATCTCGACTGGAAAGAACGGGGCGATGCCTCGGTCTTCCGGGGAATCGCACAGGATGCCATCGTGATGAACATTGACGACATGGCCTGCGCAGGCGCCACCGGGCCCATCCTCCTCTCCTCAACGATCGGGCGCAACAAACACAAAATTCCGGGAGAGATCATCGCGGAAGTCATTGCCGGCACCACGGAATTTATCGAAAACTTGCAGGCACTCGGTATTGAGATCGTCTCGGCCGGAGGCGAGACAGCCGATGTGGGCGACATCGTTCGCACGATCGATGTGGGATATACGGCCTTTGCCCGCCTGCCGCGAAAAAAAGTTCAGGATATCCGCATACGGGCCGGGAATGTCATTGTCGGACTGGCTTCCTACGGACAAGCGAGCTACGAAAAAAGCTACAACTCGGGAATTGCCAGCAACGGACTCACTTCGGCCCGCCACGATGTGCTGAGCGCTTATTATGCCGAAAATTACCCCGAAGCCTATGATCCCGATATCCCCGAAGAACTCGCTTTTTGCGGCAGCAGGCGACTGAGCGGGGAATTTGAAGGACATCGCATTGGCGATCTGCTCCTTTCGCCCACCCGCAGCTTTCTCCCCGTGATCAAAAAAGTGCTTGAGACTTTTCCGGGCCGCATTGATGCCATTCTGCACAACACGGGCGGGGCCCACAGCAAAGTGCTCAAGTTTTGCGGCAATCATCGCATAGTCAAAGAGCAGCTCCTGCCGGTGCCACCGGTTTTCAGGTTGATACAGGAGGAGTCGGGGGCGTCCGGCCGCGAAATGTTTCAGGTCTTCAACATGGGAACCCGCCTCGAATTCTATGTGGAAGAGTCTCTCGCACCCGAACTTATTAAAATAGCCCGTCACTTCCGCATCGATGCACAGGTGATCGGCCATGTGGAAGCAGCCGAAAAGGCCGAAGTCGTCCTGCATCATCACGGAGAAAGCATTCACTACGGTCTGTAAATAAATACAATCCGCTTATGTCCCGAAATGCCATTCATGAAACGAGCCGCCAGCAGCTCAGGGCCCGCCTTAGCAAACTCCATCCGGAGAGTCCGGCCCTTTGGGGGCGGATGAACGTGCCGGAGATGCTTCATCATCTCAACGATCAGATGGACCTGATCCACGGAGACCTTCAGGTGGAACCCGTATCAATGCCGCTCCTGCGCACACGGCTGGGGCGATTTCTCTCGCTGAGCCGCATTCCGTGGCCCAGGGGCAGGATTCGCTCACCGGGAAAGATGGTCAGACGGGAAGTAAAGGGGGAAGCGGAGATAAATGCCATACGCCAACGGCTCTTCGACAGTCTGGAACGATTTGCGGCCCTTCCGGCATCGCATGCGGTCGATCACCCTTTTATAGGATCTATGAACAAGCGGGAATGGGGGCGCCTGACATGGAAACATTTTGACCATCACCTGCGGCAGTTCGGAGTCTGAAGCGTGTCAGAATAAATCGAGAATATCCTTGATTCCGGGCGGACGTTCAACGGTAAAACCTTCTCCGTACTCCACCCCTGCCGGGCGGCCCGTTTCGCGCATGCGGGCCCGCAGAAAAGCCATAAACTCTTTGCCCGAAATGGGTGTACGGGGTTCTTTATCCTCCTCTTCTCCGGGCACGTAAAACTGACTGTCAAAGGCCATAATGGCTCGAAATTTCTCTTCGACCACATCGGTGATATCCACCACAAAGTCGGGCCGGAGATAGCGGTCCTGAATCACATGATAAACAGCTGCGGGCCGCCAGGCATCCTGTGCCCGGCCGTCCACGCTGCTTTCGATCCTGCGCAGGCCGGAGAGAAAAGCGGCCCGCGAGACGAGGGCCGAGGCTCGGCTGTGATCGGGGTGGCGGTCTTTGACGGCATTGGTAATTACGATTCCCGGACGGTATTTTCGAATCACGCGTATGACGGCCATCAGATGCTCGCGGTCCACTTCAAAAAATCCGTCTGCCAGGCCCAGGTTTTCGCGCACATGAATGCCCATCAACGCGGAGGCGCGGGCGGCTTCCTGCATGCGTTTCTCCGCAGTTCCGCGG
>JALSIH010000190.1 GCA_026981615.1 Chitinophagales bacterium | reverse complement strand
TGCCAGCTTCGCATAAAGCTCGTTTACCGTAAAACGCTGGCCGACAGCAATATTAAAGACTTCGTGCCGGCCTTCGGGCAATGCGGCCGTCAGGGCTTTCACATTGGCCTGCACGGCATTCTCCACATATGTAAAATCGCGCGACTGCATTCCGTCACCATCAATGACGGGCTGCTCGCCCGACAACATTTTGTACATAAACAGAGGTATCACCGCGGCATAGGCACCCTGCGGGTCCTGGCGGGGCCCGAAAATGTTGAAATAGCGAAGGCCGGCAATGCTCATACCGTAGCTGCCCGCAAATATCTCTCCGTACAGCTCATTTGCTTTCTTGCTCACCGCATAGGGCGAGAGGGGCCTTCCCACCCGTTCCTCGATTTTCGGAAGGGTGGGCTCATCGCCATACACCGAGGAGGAGGAAGCATAGACGACCCGCTTTATCCCCTCATCGCGTGCGGCCGTCAGTATGTTTACAAAACCGCCCACATTCACATCATTGGTGGCGGCAGGCTCCTTTAATGAACGCGGAACCGACCCCAGTGCCGCCTGGTGGCTGATGTGTGTCATTCCCTCACAGGCCTTCCGGCAGTCTTCCGCATTTCGGATATCCCCCCGAAAAAACTCGAAACGCGGGTCTTGCATAAAGTCCTTTATGTTGCGCTCAAAGCCCGTGGAAAGATTATCGATTATGCGCACTTTTTTTACCCCGTGTTGCAGCAGATAGTCCACCAGGTTGGAGCCAATAAATCCGGCCCCACCGGTCACCAGTACCTTAAAATCGGAGATATCGCAGAGATGAAAGGGCTTCGGGTAATTCACGTTATGATTTATCGGTTTTCATATTGTTGTTGATAGTAGTTTTGATATTCTCCCGAAGTGACATTTTTCAGCCAGGCTTCATTCTCAAGATACCAATCTACCGTTTTTTCCAATCCCTCCTCAAAAGTGATCGAGGGCACCCAGCCCAGCTCTTTTTTTATTTTGGAAGCATCGATGGCATATCGCCTGTCATGTCCGGCCCGGTCTTTGACATAGGTTAGCAGTTTCTCCGACTCCCCTTCTTCCCTGCCCAGTTTTTCATCCATGATCCGGCACAAGGAACGGATAAGGTCAATGTTCTGCCATTCGTTGAAGCCTCCCACATTGTAGGTCTCCCCGCTCTTCCCCTTGTGATAGATCAGATCAATGGCACGGGCATGGTCGTTTACCCAGAGCCAGTCGCGGGTTTGCCGCCCGTCACCGTACACGGGCAGCGGCCTTTTCTCTTTGATATTTCGTATGAAGAGCGGAATCAGCTTCTCGGGAAACTGATGCGAGCCGTAGTTGTTTGAGCAGTTGGATATGACCACATCCATGCCGTAGGTATTGCCATAGGCCCGTACAAAATGATCGGAGGATGCTTTCGAAGCAGAGTAGGGGCTGCGTGGATCGTAGGGCGTCTCTTCCGTAAAAAGACCCGTCTCGCCCAGCGAGCCGTACACCTCATCCGTAGAGACATGATAAAATCGATGGCGCGCATAGTCGTCCTTCCAAAAATCCCTGGCCACATTGAGCAGAATGACCGTGCCCAGCACATTGGTATGTACAAACTCAAGGGGATTGCTGATAGAGCGGTCCACATGCGACTCTGCCGCCAGATGGATCACTCCGTCAGGCCGGTATTGCTCAAAAATGGAACGGATGTGCGCTTCATCGTTGATATCGGCCTTCTCAAATACATAGTTCGGCTTCGATTCCACATCTCTCAGATTCTCGAGATTTCCCGCGTAGGTCAATTTATCCAGATTGATGATTTTGTAATCAGGATATTTATTGACCAGCAACCTGACCACATGAGAGCCGATAAATCCGGCTCCGCCAGTGACGACAATTGTTTTTTTCATTCTATTTTCCTTGTCCACGTCTGCTTTAATTTCTTTTCTACAAAGACCAGTAGTCCATATTTTTAATCTTGTCTTTCAATATCCCCTTCACATCCACCACCACACTTTTGCCGTTGGCCAAAGCCAACAAATCTTCCTCCCCCAGGTTGAGATATTCTTTGTGGTTCACTGCCACAACAATGGCATCGTAAGGGCCGGACGGCTCATCAAGCAGCTCCAGGCCGTATTCCGCACGCACCTCTTCCTTTTCCGCACAGGGGTCTACCACATCCACCGTTAGTGAGAAATTCTGAAGTTCCTTGACCAGTTCCGCCACTTTTGAGTTGCGGATATCGGATACATTTTCCTTAAACGTAATGCCCATCACGAGCACCCGGCCGCCCTTCAGCGACTTATCATTTGCGATCATCCTCTGTACGGTTTTCTTGGCAATGTAGGCTGCCATCTCGTCATTGATTCTCCGGCCGCTCAGTATCACCTCGGGTTCATAGCCCAGTTCGTTGGCCTTGTAGGTCAGGTAATAGGGGTCCACTCCGATGCAGTGCCCACCGACCAAACCCGGATAAAAGTTGAGGAAGTTCCACTTCGTTCCGGCCGCCTCCAGCACTTCGTATGTGTTGATACCCAAGCGGTCGAAGATGATGGAAAGCTCATTCATCAATGCGATATTGAGGTCTCGCTGGGTGTTTTCAATGATTTTGGCTGCCTCGGCCACCTTAATGGAAGAGGCCCTGTGTACACCGGCATCTACCACGATCTCATAGACTTTCGAAATATTTTCAAGGGCTTCGCCATCATTGCCCGATACCACTTTGATGATGCGGGAAAGCGTGTGTTCCCTGTCGCCCGGGTTAATCCTTTCTGGCGAAAAGCCGACTTTAAAATCCGGGCCCATCCTGAGACCGGATATTTTTTCGAGAAGCGGCACACATTCCTCCTCCGTACAGCCCGGATAGACGGTTGACTCATACACCACATAATCCCCTTCTTTCAGCACATTGGCCACAAATTCAGTGGCACTGAGCAGGGGCCTGAGATTGGGCACATTGTGTTCGTCAACCGGAGTAGGTACGGCCACTATGTAAAAATCGGCCCCTGACAAATCTCCGGGGTCGGCCGTAAATTCAATGTCACGGCCTTCAAAGGCTTCGGGTTCCAGTTCCTGGCTCGGGTCGATGCCTTGTTTCATGAGAGCCACTCGCTCTGCGCTGATATCAAAGCCCAGGACCGGAATTTTTTTGGCAAACTCCAATGCAATCGGCAGCCCGACATAGCCCAGTCCGATGACTGCCAGTTTCTTCTCTTTATTCAATAGTTTTTGGTACATAAAAGGGGATTTACACTTCTATTTTAATTACAAAATCATTTTCAAGTTTATATTTTTCACCGCTTTCGGGGCAAACGGCCCTGCCGTCCGCATCAAAGTCGAGGCGATGCCCGTATTCGCTCATCCAACCCGTTTGCCTGCCCGGATTCCCTACGATCAGGGCGTAGGGTTTCACATCGCGGGTAACCACGGCTCCGGCACCAATAAAGGCAAACGCACCGATATCATGACCGCAGATAATGGTGGCATTGGCACCAATGGAGGCTCCTCTTTTCACGGTTGTCCGGGCATATTGCCCCCTTCGGACAACTGCACTGCGCGGATTGATCACATTGGTAAATACCATAGACGGACCGAGGAACACATCGTCTTCGCAGATGACCCCGGTATAAATCGACACATTGTTCTGCACCTTCACATTGTCGCCCAGAATGACATCCGGAGAAACCACCACATTTTGGCCGAGGTTGCAATTGCGGCCAATCACGGCACCGGGCATAATGTGAGAAAAATGCCAGATACGGGTGCCGGCACCGATTTGGCACCCCTCGTCAATTACGGCTGTCTCATGTGCAAAGTAGTCTTTCATTTTTTTATGTATTCCTCAAAATTATTGTGCTCTGTTTTATAGAGGTCTTCCTGCGGAAGCGCTTTGAAATATTCATACGTCACTTTCAGTCCTTCGCTCCGCGACACCCGCGGCTCCCATCCGAGCCAATCCTTTGCCCTGCTGATATCGGGCTGACGCTGCATCGGGTCATCCACGGGCAGCGGCTTAAAAACCACCTTGCTCCGGGCACCCGTGAGTTCCTGAATCTCGCTGGCAAATTCCAGGATGCTCACTTCGTCCGGATTTCCCAGGTTCACCGGCTCGTGATAATCGCTCAGCAGCAGGCGGTAAATTCCTTCGACCAGGTCATCTACAAAACAAAAAGACCTTGTCTGTTTTCCATCGCCAAAAACAGTCAGGTCCTCTCCTCTGAGTGCCTGCCCGATAAATGCCGGCAAGACCCGCCCGTCATTGAGTCTCATCCTCGGGCCGTAGGTGTTGAAAATACGTGCAATCTTGGTATCCAGCCCATGATAGCGATGGTATGCCATGGTGATGGCTTCCTGAAAACGCTTGGCTTCGTCATATACCCCCCGCGGGCCGATGGGGTTGACATGCCCCCAATAGTCTTCCGACTGAGGATGAATCAGCGGATCGCCATACACCTCGGAGGTCGAAGCAACCAGTATGCAGGCCTTTTTTGCTTTGGCCAGGCCCAGCAGGTGATGGGTGCCGAGGGAACCGACTTTCAGCGTCTGTATCGGTATTTTCAGATAATCAATGGGGCTGGCGGGCGAGGCAAAATGAAGGATATAATCCAGCTCTTCGGGCACATATACAAAGCGGGTCACATCATGATGGTAAAAGGTGAATTCCTTCAGACGAAAGAGATGTTCAATATTCTCGATGCGCCCGGTGATGAGGTTGTCCATACCGATCACATGAAAACCCTCTTTCAGGAAACGCTCACATAAGTGAGAGCCCAAAAAGCCCGCAGCGCCCGTAATGAGAATCCGTTTCATTAATTTCCTACCGTTTTTCGGCCGATGCTTTTGTACGTAAAGCCTTTCTTCTGCATATCGGCTACATCATAAAGATTGCGGCCGTCAAAAATGAGTCTTTCGTTCATCAATGCTGCCATTTTTTCAAAATCGGGGCTCCGGAAGACCGACCATTCCGTAGCGATGAGAAGGGCATCCGCCCCCTGCAGTGCCTCGTACATATTGTCCGTAAATCGAACCTTATCCCCCAGTAATTTTTTCACATTTTCCATTGCCTCCGGGTCGAATGCCGTCACTTCTGCCCCTTCTTCCAGCAGTTTGTCGATGAGGTAAAGAGCAGGCGCCTCACGAATATCATCGGTTTCCGGCTTGAAGGCAAGTCCCCAAAGCGCTATTTTCTTACTTTTCAAATGACCTCCAAAATGCGCCTTCACACGCTCGGCCAACAGGGTTCGTTGCCGCTCATTGACTTCCAGCACTTTTTCAATGATACTGAAATTATAACCAAATTCATGGCCGCTCCTTGCCAGGGCCTGTACATCTTTGGGAAAGCAACTGCCACCGAAACCGATGCCGGCAAAGAGAAAGCGCTTCCCAATGCGCGAGTCGGAGCCAATGCCCATGCGCACCATATCCACATCGGCCCCCACTTTTTCGCAAAAATTAGCAATTTCATTCATGAAGGTAATCTTGGTCGCCAGAAAAGCATTGGCGGCATATTTGGTCAGCTCGGCCGAGCGCTCGTCCATGAAAAGAATCGGATTGCCCTGTCTGACAAAAGGCTTGTAGAGCTCCTGTAAGATAGCTCTTGCTCTTTCGGAGCGCGTCCCTATCACGATGCGCTCAGGCTTCATAAAGTCCTCTACGGCAAATCCTTCCCGCAGAAATTCCGGATTTGAAACCACATCAAAGTCAACCCTTGCGTTTTTTGCAATCGCGGCATGGACTTTTTCGGCCGTTCCCACCGGTACCGTACTCTTATCGATAATCACCTTGTAGCTGTCAATCAATTTCCCGATTTCTTCGGCCACACTCAGCACAGCCGAGAGATCGGCACTGCCATCGGCACCGGGAGGTGTTGGCAGTGCAAGAAAAACCACATCCGAATTGGCCAGCCCTTCGGCCAGCTCCGTAGTGAAAGTCAAGCGCCCCTGACGGACGTTGCGATCGAATATGGTTTCCAACTGAGGCTCATAAATGGGCACTTTCCCGCTCTTCATCATGGCCACCTTCGCTTCGTCAATATCTACGCAGATGACTTCATTGCCCGTATCGGCCAGGCAAGTGCCCGTTACCAATCCCACATAGCCTGTTCCTACAACTGATATTTTCATTTTCGGCTTTTAAAGAATTCTTTAATTTTTTCTGTTATAAAGTATTGTTGCTCTTCATCCAGTTCTGTGTGCATGGGCAGCGACAATACCTCTTTTGAAAGCTGCTCGGCCACCGGAAAATCCCCCTCGGCATAGCCGAATTTTGCATAGGCACTGCTGATGTGCAGGGGCACGGGATAATATACCATGGACGGAATGCCATGAGAAGCCAGAAACTCTTTCAGCGCATCGCGCTGCCGGCTGACCCTGAGTGTATACTGATGAAAGACATGCGTGGAGTACGGAAGCCGCAGAGGAGTTTGAACCTCGTGCACGTCTTTCAGCATCTCATCATAGCGGCCGGCCGCTTCCTGGCGGGCCCGGTTGTACGCTTTGAGGCGCTTTAGCTTGCTGCGAAGAACCACCGCCTGCAAGGCATCGAGGCGCGAATTCACTCCGATCTCATCGTAGTAATACTTGCGGTCCGAGCCATGATTGGCTATCAGCCGCATGCGCTGCGCCAAATGCGCATCGTTGCTCATCAGGGCACCTCCGTCACCATAAGCTCCCAGGTTCTTGGTCGGATAAAAGGAGGTCGTTCCAATGTCTCCGATCGTGCCGGTAAATTGCTTGCGTCCGTCCTTAAAGTGATATTCCGCCCCGATCGACTGGGCATTGTCTTCAATGACGGCTATTCCGCTATCCCCCAACAGCTCCAGCAAAGCTTCCATATGGACAGCCTGGCCGAAAAGATGCACCGGAATAACGGCACGGGTACGGGGACCGATGGCTTTGGCCACCTCTCCGATGTCCATATTGAAGGAGTCCTCTTCCACATCCACAAAAACCGGCTTCAATTTTAAAAGGGCAATCACCTCGGCTGTTGCCACAAAGGTGAAAGGAGTGGTTATGACTTCATCGCCCTCCTCCAAATCCAACGCCATAAGGGCAATTTGCAGGGCATCGGTTCCGTTGGCACAGGGAACCACGTGGCGAACATTCAGCCAGGTTTCCAGTTCCGTTACAAAATCCCTGACGGCCGGGCCTCCGATAAATGCACTTTTGTCAAAAACCGCTTTCATGCCCGAAGTGATTTCTTCTTCTATTTTTGCATATTGTGAAAGGATATCGACCATCTGAATTTTTCTCATGGAATCTTCTGTTTTCGAGCTGCAAATATATGGATAAATGGAGGGCCGGGAATAATTGAAACGGTTAAAAAGACTGCTTTAAAATACTATATCAAGACTAATGAAAAAGACCCTTACATTATTATTAGCCGCCCTGTTTTTTTGTATGCAAAGCGGCATGGCGCAACAGAATAAGGAGCACCCGAATCTTTGGATGTTTTCGGTAGATTTGGGAGCTGCCCTCCCTGGCGGCAAGCTGGCCGAGCGCTTTGGTGCCTTCGGCAAAGTGGGCCCCTCACTCTTATACCGTTTTCGCAACAATCTTTACATCGGTCTGTCAACAAGCTACCTTTTTAATTCAAATGTGAAAGAAGATACTCTGTTGCAATCGATCATGACACCGGACGGCCGCATCATCGGTAACGATGGACTACTTTATCTTCCCGAATTGCAGATGCAAGGCTGGCAAATAAGCTTCCGGATGGGAAAACTTTTCGAATCCCGGTCAAAACCGGGAAGCGGAATGTTAACGATGCTGGGAGCCGGATTTCTGCAACACCGCATCCGCTACTATTTGTCGGAAAGCGGTACCGTACCTCAAATCAGCGGAGAATACCTGAAAGGCTACGACCGGCTGAGCAACGGATTCGCCCTTTCGGAATATTTGGGCTATCACTATCTGAGCAGCAATCACCTGGTCAATTTCAACATCGGACTGGAAATGAGCCAGGCACTCACCCGCAACCGCAGAGGCTATGACTATGCTGGCAATACCATAGACCAGGCGCTGCGGCTGGATATGCTTTTTGCCTTCAAAGCCTCATGGATACTGCCCTTCTACAAAAGGCCGGAAGTCAGATTTCCAAACGAACCGTCCTTACGATGATTTCAAGAATCTGCTACCGGCTGGGCGTGGCAGCGTACCATGCTTCTATTTGCCTTGCGGCCCGCTTAGGTCACCGAAAGGCCGGACAATGGGTCCGGGGGCGAAAAAATCTTTTTGAGCACCTGGCCCGGATTATGGATGAAGACCAGCGGCCGCTTATCTGGATGCACTGTGCCTCGCTCGGAGAATTTGAGCAGGGCCGGCCTGTGCTTGAGTTGTTAAAAAAAAGACAACCCGGCTATTTTTATTTGCTCACCTTTTTTTCGCCTTCCGGCTACGAGGCGCGCAAGAATGAGCCCCTGGCCGATGGGGTGTCTTATCTGCCGCCCGACAATCCGGAGAACGCCAGGAAATTTGTCGAATTAACGCGTCCGAAACTGGCCCTTTTCGTTAAGTACGAATTCTGGATGCACTACCTGGAAGCGCTGAAAGAAGCTTCCGTGCCGTGCATCCTCTTCTCCGCTGTTTTTCGCCCGAATCAGATTTTTTTCAAAGCTTATGCCCCGGTCTTTCGCGATATCCTCCGCAGTTTCGACCTGCTGATTGTGCAGGATGCAGACTCGGAAACTCTTTTGAAAAAGATCGGGATAGAAAAAACAATGACGGCTCCGGACACCCGCTTTGACCGCGTCCGGCACATTGCTCAGAGCGCTTTCACACACAAAGGCTTCGAAAGCCCGGGACAGAGAAGAAAAATAATCCTGGCAGGCAGCATCTGGCCCAGCGACCTGCCCCTGCTCCGGAGACTGAATCCCGGTCAAATCACCTTGGTCATAGCACCCCACGAAATTGATGAGGGCAATATCCGTACGATTGCTGCGGCCTTTGACCGGGAAGTCGTAAGAAGCAGCCGATGGGAAGGCCCCTGGCCTGAGGAGGCGGTCATTATAATGGACCACATGGGCCAGCTGGCCGGGGCGTATCGCTATGCCGATCTGGCTATTATCGGTGGCGGATACGGGCGGGGGATTCACAATATCCTCGAAGCAGCCGTTTATGGTATTCCGCTGGCCTACGGACCGCGTCATCAGAAATTTATTGAAGCCCGCGAGCTCTTGCAGGCCGGTGCCGCCCTGAGTGATTCCCCCGAAAAACTGGCCCGTGCAATAAACGAATTGCTGAAAGATGAAAAAAGATTAAAAGAAATGGGGGCCATTTCAAAAAACTACGTGCACTCGCATCTCGGAGGAAGTGAGCAAATTGTCAAAGCGGCAGAGGGCTATCTTTAAGAATTCATAAATCGCCTTTTTACAAGGCGCAGCAACTTTTGAACCGCCTGGCCCTGTGTATTCATATCTATCTTTTCGCCCAAAAGCCGCAGGGCACTGTCGAGGTTGTCGGCCTGATCGAGCGATTTCAATAAATTCCCGAAAGCCGTAGCATCTCCTTCGAAGAGTTCGCTTACAAACCAAAACTTATCGTTCAGGTCGATCTCAAGCTGCAGATTGGCAATGGGTTGTTCCTTCAATTGATCAATCAAAACAGCCTGTTCGTCTTTAAAGCGGTCATTAAGCGAGGGCGATGCATCGCCCGCCTCTTCATTTTCGTCTTCTTCCTCCTCCTCCAAAAGAGCCATTTTTTTCCGGTTGGCTTCTTTGATGGCCTCCAGACTTTGGGCGATATCTTTAAAAGCAATCTCACTTTTTTCACGCTTTTTCCGCTCTTCATCCTGTGGATGCAGAAAACCAAAGACTTCTTCTTTCTCGGCTGCTTCTTCCTTTTCTTGCTCCGCTTTCGAGCCGGGGGGTTCGCTGCCGGAATTCTGTGCTGCCGGAGGCCTGTTTTCCTGCGGAGGCTTTCTTTTGACACCGGTATCCGCTTTTTGTGTGACGGAGGCTTCCTCTATGCGGCCATTTCCGGCAGCCGATGGCGTAGTTATCCGGCTTGCAGACAGTTCATTTTCAACGATTGAGACAATCTGCGAAGCATAGCGCCTGAGCAGACGTTTGTCCATGTCGGTCAAATTATCACCGGCC
>JALSIH010000189.1 GCA_026981615.1 Chitinophagales bacterium | reverse complement strand
CCTTGAGCCCATGCTGCCTGAAGATGCCGTTCATTTGCTTCTGGAAACTTCTTCGGACGGAAGCCGCAAACTAACAATTCAATAAAACCAAGATGGGAGAGCAAAAAAAACCGATTATAACGGGAATATCCTCACAGTTTACTCTGAGTCCGGCCGAATCACCGGCCCTGCTGGGAAAGAAAAATTCGAGCATGCACATTGGCATACCGAAAAGCGAGAAAAGCGGAGAAATGCGCGTCCCGCTGACGCCCACCGGTGTGGCAGCCCTTGTATACAACGGCCATCAGGTGAGCATCGAAAGCAATGCAGGCCGGGGAGCTCGCTTTAGCGATCATGACTACTCGGAAGCCGGTGCGGTGATCGCCTATGACAAAGAACAGGTCTATGGGGCGCAAATCATCCTTAAAATGGAGCCTCCCTTCGATACCGAGCTGAATCTCCTGAAACCGGGGCACATATTGATTTCGCCCATACAACTATCCACGCTAAAACCCGAAATAGTAAAAGACCTGATCCAAAAAAAAGTGATTGCCCTGGCATTTGAATATATCAAAGACGATTCGGGGAATTTCCCTTTTGTTCGTTCGATGAGTGAAATTGCCGGAGATACGGCCATTCTGATTGCCTCTGAATATTTGAGCCAGGAACATGGCGGACAAGGGATCCTTCTTGGCGGAATATCGGGTGTAGCGCCTGCCAAAGTGGTAATACTCGGTGCCGGTGTGGTCGGTGAGTTTGCTGCCCGAACAGCCCTCGGCCTCGGTGCCGATGTACGCATATTTGACAACAACATCTACAAACTCATGCGCCTGCAAAACAACATTGGCAGCCGGGTTTTCACTTCAATTCTCAATCAGGAAGTCCTCTTCAATGAGATCACTACGGCCGATGTGGCGGTGGGGGCCATTCACAGCGATTCAGGTCGTTCGCCCGTGATTGTCACCGAAGAAATGGTCTCAAAAATGAAAGCCGGATCCGTGATTGTAGATGTCAGCATCGATCAGGGCGGAGTTTTTGAAACTTCAGCGGTTACGACACACCGCGAGCCGGTGTTTCGCCTGCACGATGTCATTCATTACTGCGTTCCCAATATTCCTTCACGTGTGGCGGGCACCGCCAGCCGGGCCATCAGCAACATCCTCTCTCCCCTGCTGATGAAAGCAGGTGACCTGGGCGGCATCGACCCCTTGATGCACCTTTCCCCTTTCTTCCGTCATGGGGTCTACATTTACAAAGGCTGCCTTTGCAATCGCTACATCAGCGAACGCTTCGGACTGAAGTATACCGAACTCGATCTTCTTTTCACAAGCGGACTCTAATTCCTTCTGACTTCTATGGGATTCGATGTAGCCACATTGCTCCACAATTGGACTCTGTCTTTCAGGCGAACCGAGAATATCTCTATGGCAACCGGGAAGGAGAAAATCTCACCTTCACGAATACCCGTCATCGAATTGCAAATAATCCGTAAATTGCAGTCCCTCCCTCGATACTCCGGTACTTGCAAATCACTTGAAATCGTCATTCTCAACGAGATATACGGTAACAAGTGTTAGCAAAAGCAGTAAATGTTTCCCAAAACCTTAAGAATTGTTAGCAAAGGGTTTTCTGCCCTTACTATGTTTTAATTTTGATATTCAATAAAGTTCATCCAGCAATGAAGAAAGCAAGCATCTTCCTCCTTTTCGGCATCCTCTTCCTTGCCTCCTGCAAGGAGCCCGAAGCGAAAAAGAGCAGCGGGGGCATATTTCCATATGAGCTCGTAAGCGATTCTCTTGACAATGGTCTCCAACTGGTCACCGTGCCCTACGACAGCCCGGGACTGGTATCCTTTTACATCATTGTGCGGGTAGGCTCACGCAATGAGGTAGAGCCCGGGAAAACCGGCTTTGCCCACTTTTTCGAGCATATGATGTTTCGAGGCACCGACAAATATCCGCCTGAGAAATACGGCAAGGTGCTGAAGCAAATTGGCGCATCGGCCAATGCCAACACTTGGCTCGACCGGACGGTGTATCACATGACCGGCAATGCCGCCATGCTCGACAAGATGTTTGAAATCGAAGCCGACCGCTTTCAGCATCTCAACTACAGCGAGGCCGACTTTAAAGTGGAAGCCGGTGCCGTGAAAGGCGAATACACAAAGAACTTTGCCAACCAATTCCGGCAGATCAACGAACTCCTGAGCGATTCGGCATTTAACGAGCATACTTATGAGCACACCACCATGGGCTTTTACAAAGACATTGTGGACATGCCGAATCAATATGACTATTCCAAACTCTTTTACGACCGTTTCTACCGGCCCGAGTATACGACCGTTCTCGTGGTGGGCGATGCCAAACCCGCGGAGGTCAAAGCGTTGGCAGAAAAATACTTCGGCAACTGGAAACGGGGGCATTACAAACCTGAGATCAAAGCCGAGCCGAAACAGACCGGGCCCCGCTACGCCCACATCCGGAATCCGAATTTCACACCGGTTCTCTCCCTCAATTACAAGTCTCCTGCATTTGATCCGGAAAGCAAAGAGGTGGCGAGCCTCGACCTGATTTCGACCATTGCATTTTCCGAACGCAGCGAACTGTACAAGCGCCTCGTGATCGAAGAACAGAAGGCTTATAACCTGATGGGATACTACTATTACACAGTCGACCCGTATCTCTTTCAGATCATGGCCATGGTGATTGATGAAAACGACCTTCAGTATGTGAAGGATGTCGTTACGGAAAAGCTGGATGAACTGAAAAATAAGCCGGTGAATGAAGAACTGCTCGAACAGACCAAGTCCAGAAACAAATATCAACTCCTGATGGAACTTGACGACCCGAGCAACATTGCCGAGGTGCTGAGTTACTTTATATGGGTGAGCAACGACCCGCAGTCGATCAATAAATATTACAACACACTTATGTCGGTAACACCTGAAGACCTCATGAATACGGCCCGGAAATATTTCACTCCCGAAGGGCTTACCGTAGTCACTGTTTCATCCAAAGAAGAAGGAGGTGTAAAATGAAATCATTGATCAAAGGAATTCTGCTGACCTTTCTCACGCTGGCAACCCTCTCGGCTTACTCGCAGGAGCTGGTCGAACTGCCGCTGAAGCAAAGTAAAAAAATCATTGTACGACTCATGTTCAAAACCGGCTCCATATGCGATCCGCAAGGCAAAGAAGGCCTTAGCTACATGACGGCCAATGCCATCGCAGACGGCAGCACCCGGGAGATGAGCAAGAGCGACATCGAGGAATTTATTTATCCCATGGCGGCCGACTACGGAGTTACGGTTGACAAAGAAGCAACGGTTTTTTACTTTGAATTTCCCGGCGATTTTGAAGAAGACTTCTACCCCATCATCTACGGACTCCTGCGCGAGCCGGCTTTCGCGGAGAAAGATTTTGACAGGGTCAAATCGAGGCAGGAGAATTTTATCGGCAGGATTATCAAAAACAGGAGCGATGAAGATTACAGCAAAGCGATTCTGGAAGAGTTTCTTTTCGAAGGAAGCAACTATGCACATCCCGTTCAGGGATATGCCCATTCGGTAAAGTCCATCACCCTTGATGAGGTGAAAGCGCATTTCCGCAAGTACTTTACCCGCGACAATCTCATTGTAGGCATTGCCGGAAATTACAGCAATGAATTCAGAGACCGCCTTATGGACGACATGAAAACATTGCCGGCCCTCGAAACGGAGCTGCCCGCTCCGGGCAAAGCCCGCATGCCCAAAGGCTACGAAGTGAAGATCGTCACCAAGCCCGATGCCTTCGGCTCGGCCATCTTCATGGGTTATCCGCTCGATATCACCCGTGCGGATGATGATTTTACCGCCCTGATGGTGGCCAACAGCTACCTGGGCGAGCATCGCAAGTCATATGGCAAACTGTATCAGAAGATTCGCAAGACCCGCTCCATGAACTACGGAGACTACAGCTACATCGAGTGGTATCCCATGGGCAGCAACTATCAGCTCCCGATTGCCGGATTTCCACGCAGCAGCAACTATTTTTCCATCTGGATCAGGCCGGTTCAAACCGGTGAAAAACTGCGAGCCGCCTACCCCGAGCTGAAAAACATCGAACTCGGGCACGCCTACTTTGCCATGCGCACCGCCATTCGCGAATATGATGCAATGGTAAAAAACGGGCTCAGTCAGGAGGATTTCGAGTTGACACGCGACTTTCTGAGAAGCTATATCAAGTTGTACGTCAAATCCCCGGCTCAGCGCCTCGGCTATTTGATGGACTCCCGTTTTTACGGTCGCAAGGACTGGATCAATGAAGCCGACCGGCTGCTTGAGCAACTCAGTGCGGAAGATGTGAACAGAGCCATGAAAAAATATTTCAAAACCGGTGACTTTGCCATTGCCGTGGTGACCTCCGATGACGAAGGCCGGGTGCTGGCACGCTATATGAGAGAAGGGCTTCCTTCGCCCATGGCGTACAACAATACCGTAAAAGAAGGCTTGCCCGAGGAAGTGCTTGCCGAAGACCGGGAGATCATGGTATATCCTGTGAAAGCCTCTTACATCGAGATACAGCCCTCCACGGAAATCTTTAAGTAAAAGGATGAACGGGAGAACAATTATTTGCTCGTTCCTTTTATATTTGGACTATTAGTTATATGGAAACACCGGATTTTCAATAACTTAAAAGAATAAACGGAGCAAGAATGCCCCGGGGATATCACCTCATGGCTGTCGGGCCTGGTGATTGTTATTCGATCACTAAGAAAGGTATTTCTATACCATTTGGAAGTTGAATCGAAGTGGCAATAGGCACACCAAATCCCGGCAGCCTCTTTTTTACTTCCCGTTCAAAAATTCTTCTACCTGCCTCAGCAGCCATTCCGGGTCGTCATACATGATGTAGTGATTTGCGTGCCCGTTGTATCTGAAGGTTTTATGCTTCAATCCGCGGTATTGCCGTTTCCAGATTTTCAGGGCCTCGTCTTTCTCGTATCCGTTTGCAATCAGCAGGAGCACCGGGCACGCAATCGAACTCATCTCCTGGCGCAGGTCGAGGTTGATAAACTCTCCGTAGACATAGCCATAGGCATACGGATCGGAATTCATGGCCCATGCAACGATATAGGGTACTTTGCTTTGGTCATTTACCATGCTTTCAGCCGATTCGGTAATCAGAGTTTCAAATTGCTCGCCTGCGATGGCTTTGTATAGGCGGGCGGTTGATTCCGGATTGACACCCGTTGTTTTTTCATTGACCCCGGGATCGTTGGCGGCTGCCAGAAACGGCAGTGCATCGACCACTACGATTTTGGAAAAAGTGCCCGGATAGGCCGCTTCGAGATAAAGCGCCAGATGGCCGCCCATGCTGTGGCCGATTGCCACTGCATTTCGGATTTGTTTCGTTTCCAGATAAAAGTGCAGATCCTGCATTATTTTTTGATACATGGGTTCTTCAACAGCCGGCACACCGTTGAAGCCCGGCAGGGTAATCAAATGGCAGCGGTAGCGGTCTTCCAGTTTCCGGGCTATTTCGTGCCATTGCTCTCCGCTGCATCCGAATCCCGGAAGAAAAATAAGGTCCTGATCTCCGTCACCCATCACCCGGGCCCGCAGGGCATAATCCTGAGGATATACCGAGAGGGCTATAAAAATCAGAACAAAGACAAGATTGAGTTTCATCATCATGCGTTAAATGTATTTTTCAATATCCGGGAAATCTTGATAAAAACAGCTTCAAATGGTAAGCAAAATTTAAAAATAAAAGGTTTCCTCATTATCCTATTCCTGAAATACGGGTTCATATCTCCGGCCAAGGTCTATTTTTGCGTTTTATTTCCGGGCAATGAAGCAGCTACAGGATTACCGAACACATATAAGAAAGACCACGCACATCGCCCTGCCCATCATGCTGGGGCATCTGGGGCATGTGTTCACCGGCATTGCCGACACGGCCATGGTGGGCCAAGTCGGTGCCACGGCTCTGGCCGGTGCGGCCCTGGGAAACAGTGCCATTGCCATCTTTCTCACATTCGGACTGGGGATATCCATGGCCATCACACCCATGGTGGCCTCTGACTTTGGCAGCGGCCGCAAACGGGAAATAGCAAGCTGGCTCCGCAATGGCTTTTTTCTCGGTATTTTCAACGGCCTGGCCCTGCTGGCGATCTCCCTGCTTTTACTTCCCATCCTTGATCTCCTCGATCAGCCGGCCGATGCAGTGGCTGTGGGCAAGCCCTATTTTGTACTCCTTGCCCTTTCTCTCGTACCCCTGATGATTTACCAGCATTTCAAACAATTTGCCGAAGGTCTTTCGCTGACGCGCTTTGCCATGTTTGTAAGTGTGGGCGGCAATTTGCTGAATGTGCTGCTGAATTACCTGCTCATCTTCGGCAAAGGGGGTTTCCCGCGTCTGGAGCTGGCCGGAGCCGGATATGCCACGCTCATTGCCCGCCTCGTGATGGCATTGCTCATGTTCTTCTATGTCTTTCGCAGCGCAAATTTCAAGGCCTATCACAGCGGCTTTCTCCTCAAGCGCTACCGGATGGATAAAATCCGCAAACTTTGGAACCTCGGGTATCCCATCGGTCTTCAGTATGTCTTTGAGGCGGGGGCCTTTGTGATGGCGGCCTTTATGATCGGCTGGATCGGAAAAATACAATTGGCGGCACATCAGGTGGCCCTCACCCTTGCTTCGGCCACCTACATGGCAGCCAGCGGACTGTCAAGTGCTGCCACCGTCCGGGTGGGCAACTTCATCGGCAGCCGCGATCCTGCCAATTTGAAACGGGCTGCCACCACTGCTTATCTGCTCGTGGCGCTCTTTATGGCTTCCACCGCCCTCTTCTTTATCCTCTTCCGGCATCCGCTTCCCCGCTTCTTTTCCAATGACCCCCAAGTGCAGCGTGTCGCCTCCGACCTGCTCATCATTGCAGCCTTCTTTCAGCTTTCTGACGGTGTACAGGTAGTAGGGCTCGGCATACTGCGGGGAATGAAAGACGTACGAATCCCCACGCTCATCGCACTCTTTTCCTTCTGGTTGATCGGATTGCCCGCAGGCTATGCCCTGGCTTTCCATCTTGGCATGCAGGTCAACGGCATCTGGGTAGGCCTGGCCATCGGACTTTCCCTTTCTGCCATGCTCATGTACAGGCGATACCTGCACAAATTGCAGCTTTTTGAAAAATATACGCTTGCGGGCCGCTGAGGTCTTTTTTTATGCGCAGAAAGTACACCCTTAGCGATCCCTCTTTTCCCGAGCCCGGGTAGTCCCCTATTCCTTTCCGAAGAATGCCTCTCTTGCATTACTTTTGCGTCTCAATTAAACGGACAATAAAAATCATTATGAAAAAAGAAATCAGCTTAGTTCTTCTCGCGCTGCTGAGTGTCGCGAGTACTTTGACGGCCCAGCAAAAGCCGGCCTACCGCATTTTTGACGGCAAAGGCAAAAAGGTGAAATACAGCAAGATGCTGAAAGAACTCGGCAAAGCCGATGTGGTGCTCTTCGGTGAATATCATGACAATCCCATCGCACACTGGCTCGAACTGGAGCTGACAAAAGACCTTGACGCACAGCATGACCTGGTACTCGGGGCCGAAATGCTGGAACGCGACAACCAGGGTGAACTCGGGAAATATCTTTCGGAGGAAATTGACCAGGCGGGATTGGATACCCTCGCCCGGCTCTGGCCCAATTACAAAACCGACTATGCCCCGCTCATTGACTATGCACGCACACACGGCCTTCCTTTTATTGCCACCAACATTCCTCGCAGATATGCCAATCTCGTATATCGCAAAGATTTTGCCGCGCTCGACACGCTCTCAGAGGAAGAAAAATCGTGGATGGCACCCCTGCCCATCCCCTTTGACAGCACCCTTCCCACCTATCGAAAAATCATTAAAATGATGGGCGACCACGGCAGTCCGCGCCTCGTAAAAGCCCAGGCCATGAAAGATGCCACCATGGCGTGGTCGATTGTAAACAACCTTCCCGCGGGTCATCTCTTTCTCCATTTCAACGGAGCCTTTCACTCCGACTACCACGAAGGCATCGGGTGGTATCTGAAGCAGTACAAGCCCTCATTGAGGGTAAAAACCATCAGCACCGTTTCGCAAAGCGATTTGAAAAAACTGGACGAGGAAAACCTTGGAAAGGCCGATTTTATTATCGTGGTGGACGAGGACATGACAAGCACGTATTAAGCGTCAGGCAAAAGAAAAAAAGCCCGGAAAGTTCCGGGCTTTTTTTTGCGGGTGACCGATGGGGATTGAACCCACGACCACCAGAACCACAATCTGGCGCTCTACCAACTGAGCTACGGCCACCGTTTTGCCGAATCTGCCCAAGGCAGGTACAGCGCTGCAAAATTAAGAATTATTCCATTTCTTTTGATGAATTCTTAACGGGAGAAGACGGAATTTTTTAAATGCACTTTTTCCGGCAAATCCGGGCCACCCCGGTCTTCCTCTCATCCTTGCAGTCCCTCCGTGCGGCATTATTTAAAATGATGCTTTCCGTGCCAACAATGCAACCTCCGTTCCACCTTCTGCTCCCGCCCATTCCTTATCTTAGTCGCTGATTGCCCGGGAGCCCGGACTGTGTAAAATCACACAAAAGAATGCTATGCTTAAAAACGGCTGGAAGATGCTGAGAGAGGATATGCGGAAAAATCCCCGCATCATCCGGCATACCATGGCACTTTTTGCCGCACAGATAGCCGTGATTCTTACCGGTTTTCTGATTAAAGGCATACAAACCAGGGCCCTGGGCCCCGAAACTTACGGCCTGTATGCTTTTTTCGGAACGGTCACCGGCATTCTGGCCATAGTCTTTCGCTTTGGCCACTACAATTCCATCAAAGTACTGCTGGCCGAAAACAAAGACCCCGAAAAAGAAAAACAGTTCTTCGGCCTGGGGCTGCTCACGGCCATAGCCATCGGCTTTCTCTATGCCTTGGCCATTTTTCTTCTGAGTTTTCTCATTGACTATCGTTTCGGGCCCGAGTACGGTCGGATATTCCGCTTATTTGCTGCCTTTACCATCGTGTATCCCATGCAATTTATGATCAGCGACCTGTCGGTGGGCAGCAACCGCATTTATCCATCGGCCCTCATGGAGGTTGGCTCAAAGTTGCTCTACCTCATTCCACTCTATATCCTTTTCAGCCGCAGTTCGCTTGACTTGTATCAGGTGATATTCCTTAATTTGATCACCGGCCTCCTGGCTGTCATTGCCGTTTTCATCTGGCTCAGGCCCTCCTTCCGGCATCTCGATCGTCTCTACGCCATACTGAAGCAAAAAAACAAGGAGTACGGCTGGCACTTCTATCTCGGCATCGTCAGCAATCAAACGACCTATCGCCTTGATGAAGTCTTTATCGCCACCCTTATCAACACCACACAACTGGGTTTCTATTCATTGGCCGGTGTCATCTGCTCGCCCATGGTAATGCTCAGCCGGGCATTTTCACAAGCGATGTTCAAACGTTTTGCGCACAGCCCCAGGATTCCGGCAAAGCTCTTCATCTACAATACCCTGTGGCTACTTTTTTCCATAGCTGTCGTTTATCTGCTGGCCGGGCCGGTGGTCCGTTTTCTTTTTGGCGAGGCTTTTGCTCCCGTGGCCGATTATGCTTTCTGGCTTTCTTTTGCCTATTTTTTCCAGGGCGCTTACCAGCCTTTCACTTTTCTGTCGGCCAAGTCGCAGGGCAAAGAGCTGCGCAACGTGGCCTTTGCCGAAGCAGCCGTCAATGTGCTGGGCAACCTCATCCTTATCTGGTTTTATGGAATCTACGGGGTCATTGCCGCAAGCATCCTGGCCCGTTTCGTTCAATTTTCAGGATTGTTTTATTATTACAGGAAATATCTAAGAACACACTTAAAGCAAGGATAAGCGGAATGGCCAAAGCCCACATATGCATGCTCACCCTTGAGCACGCCCCGAATGACGACCGCATTTTCGAGAAAGAGGCACGCAGTCTGCGGGCTGCGGGATATCAGGTATCTATTCTCTGCAAAGCCGATGCGGACGGGCGCATACGCAGCTTTGTGGGGCGGCAGGTGATCAATCCCGATGGCGCTTTGGATTTCGAGCTGGACGGCATCCCC
>JALSIH010000188.1 GCA_026981615.1 Chitinophagales bacterium | reverse complement strand
AATTATTTCTGAATTAATTTTTTGAACTTTGTCAATCAACTTTTAACCAAGCATTCACCTTATGGAATATCTTGAATTTGAACAACCCATCGCTGAGCTGGAGGAACAACTGCAGAAAATGCGGGAGGTGGCTGAGAAAGGCAACATCAATGTGGAGGATTCCATCAAAGAGCTTGAGCGGAAAATCGAGGACGAGCGAAAGAGCATTTACAAGAACCTGACGGGATGGCAACGGGTACAACTCTCGAGGCACCCCAAAAGGCCCTACACGCTTTTTTATCTGAACGAGATATGCCGGTCGTTTCAGGAACTCTACGGTGACCGTCATTTTGCCGATGACAAGGCCATTGTAGGGGGCTTTGGCAAGGTAGATGAGGAGGTGATCATGTTTATCGGCCATCAAAAGGGCGTAAACACCAAACTGCGGCAATACCGAAACTTCGGGATGCCCAATCCGGAAGGCTACCGCAAAGCCCTGCGACTGATGAAACTGGCAGAAAAATTTGATCGTCCGGTTGTCACTTTGATTGACACCCCGGGTGCCTATCCGGGCCTGGAAGCCGAAGAGCGGGGACAGGCCGAAGCCATTGCGCGAAATCTTTTCGAAATGGCCAAACTGAGGGTACCCATCCTCTGCATTGTCATTGGCGAAGGAGCCTCGGGCGGGGCCATCGGCATCGGCCTGGGCGATCGCGTACTCATGCTCGAAAACACCTGGTACTCGGTCATCTCCCCCGAGTCATGCTCCTCGATCCTCTGGCGAAGCTGGGACTACAAAGAACAGGCGGCCGAAGCCCTCAAGCTCACTCCGCAGCACATGAATAAATTCAAACTCATTGACGGTATCATTAAGGAGCCTGTGGGCGGAGCCCATGCCAATCCGGAAAAGATGGCTCAAATTCTCAAGAAAAACATCCTTCAGGAACTGAAAACACTGAAAGAGCTTGATGCCGATGAGCGAATCGCCAGACGCATACAAAAATATGCAGACATGGGCCGGGTGAAAGAAAAAACCGAAAAGAAAATAACACTGAGCGATTATCTGAAGAAGAAGGGCAGCAATAAAATTCGCAGCAGCAAATAGTCATGGCTTTCTACAATATCCGGCTGGCTGTTTACAAGCGGCTTCTGAAAAGAAAATGGGCCGCAGCCGGAAACGTACATCACTCGGTATTGCTGAGGAATGCCGAAAAAATCGGCATTCTCTTCGAGGCCAGCGATTCTTCCAACTTTGTGGCCATACAGCATTTCAGCGATGCCCTGAAGAAGGAGGGCAAAAGGGTGGACGTGCTGGGCTACATCGATGCAAAGCACACCATTGACCTTATCAACCACCCCCATTTCAACCGGAAGAGTGTCGGTTTTTTCTTCCGGCCCCACGGCAACGAAGTGGACTTTTTTCTGGGGAAGGATTTTGATATTCTGCTTTATGTACATCCCCTTTTTAATCCGGCCCTTTTTTACCTCAGCCTCATGTCGAAAGCCCGCATGCGGGTCGGGCCGTTGCTCAATGACTTCCCCCTCGCCAAAGAGGCTTTTGAGTTTATGATTAATTTAGGAGAGGGAAATACGGATGTCCGGAGTTTACTCGAGACATATTCGAAATATTTAAAAATGATGGAAGGCAATGGATAGAAAAAAACTGCAAGGCACCGGTGTGGCACTGGTCACGCCCTTTTATGAAGACTACAGCATCGACTTTGAATCACTGGGTAAGCTTATCGAGCATGTCATTGAAGGAGGGGTGGATTACGTGGTCACTATGGGTACTACCGGAGAATCGGCCACCCTTGACCAGGATGAGCGAGAAGCCATCATGGACTTTACGGTTTCTTCGGTCAAAGGACGGGTACCCGTAGTGGCCGGCTTCGGAGGCAACAACACCCGGGCCGTGATCCGTTCGATTCACAATTATTCATTCAAGGGCATCGATGCCATCCTGTCGGTAAGTCCCTATTACAACAAACCGGGGCAGGAAGGCATCTACCAACACTACAAGGCCATCAGTGAGAACTGCGAAGTGCCCATCATCCTTTACAACGTGCCGGGGCGCACTTCCTCCAATATCAGCGCTGAGACCACCCTGCGCCTGGCCGAAGATTTTGAAAACATCATCGCCATCAAAGAAGCCTCGGGCAATTTGGAGCAGTGCATGCAGATTGTAAGCGCAAAGCCCGATGATTTTCTGGTCATTTCGGGCGAAGATGCCCTTACACTTCCCATGATTGCCATGGGCATGGACGGTGTCATTTCAGTGATTGCCAATGTCGAGCCGCGGATTTATTCAAGCATGGTGAAGCTTGCACTGGAAGCTCAGTTTGACAGTGCCCGCGATTTTCATTACCGGGCAATGAAGCTCATTCCGCTCCTTTTCAGGGAGGGCAACCCGGCCGGAGTAAAAGCGGCCCTGGCGGCCAAAGGGCTGATGAAAAACATCGTTCGTCTTCCGCTGGCCCCTGCAAGCGAAGCACTTCAAAAAGAGATCGAAACAATATTAAAAAGCCTGTAAAAAGAAAAAGCGGAATGCATGCATTCCGCTTTTTCTCTCTTTCTTCTTTTGGCGTCAGTGCGAGCCGGCAGCCGTTTCGCGCACCTTTTTCAATACCTCGGCATTTTCTTTCCGGTATTCTCCGGAGTTGAGTTTTTCGGTAATGGCCGAAAAAGCATCGAGCGTGGTTTCGATATCCTCTACCGTATGAACGGCTGTCGGGATTAGTCTCAGCAGCAACTCCCCCTTTGGAATGACGGGATAGAGCACGGCCGAGCAAAATATGCGATAATTTTCGCGCAGATCGAAAATCAAATTGGCGGCTTCATTGATATTCCCGCTCAGGTAGACGGGCGTCACGGGCGTGTTGCTTTTGCCCAGGTCGAAGCCTCTTGAACGAAGGCCGTCCTGCAGCATATGTACATTTTTCCAGAGGTTTTCTTTCAGCTCCGGCTTTGTGCGCAAAAGCTCAAGTCGCTTGATATTGCCAATGGTAATGGGCAGCGGCAGGGATTTGGCGAAAATCTGAGAGCGGGTATTGTAGCGCAGATAATCGATGATGGGCTTGTCGCTGGCCACAAAAGCTCCTATCGAAGCCATGGACTTGGCAAAAGTCGAGAAATACACGTCTATTTCATCCTGCACGCCCAGCTCTTCGCCCGTTCCGGCTCCGGAGGCCCCCATGGTTCCGAATCCATGTGCATCATCCACAAAAAGACGGAAATCATATTCTTTCTTAAAGGCAACGATCTCCTCCAGCTTGCCCATGTCTCCTCCCATGCCGAATACGCCTTCGGTAATGACGAGGATGGCTCCTCCGGTATCCTTCACCCATTCGCTGGCACGCTTCATCTGCCGGGCAAAATTCTCAATATCGTTGTGTGCAAAGACAAAGCGTTTGCCCTGATGCAGGCGCACTCCGTCAATAATGCAGGCATGCGACTCGGCATCGTACACAATCACGTCTCTGCGATCGACCAGGGCATCAATGAGCGAAAGAACCCCCTGATAGCCGAAGTTCAGAAGCATGGCATCCTCTTTCCCGACAAATTCGGCCAGGTCGTGCTCCAGTTGCTCGTGGTATGTGGTATTGCCCGACATGATGCGGGCACCCATCGGATAAGCCAGTCCCCATTCTTCCGCAGCCCGTTTGTCGGCTTCTCTCACTTCCGGGTCATTGGCCAGACCGAGGTAGTTGTTCAAACTCCAGACGATCATGTCCTTTCCCCTGAATTTCATATGACTGCTGATCTGCCCTTCCAGCTTCGGAAAAGCAAAATATCCGTGGGCAATGTCGGAATACTGTCCCAGCGGCCCCGGGTCGAGTAGTAGTTTTTCAAATAAATCCATAAGGCTCCGATTATTTGTAAGATGCAAAGTTAGCTTCAAAATATCCAAAAACGAAACCGTTTATTATTGTGTCACACAACGCAACGTTGCCATTCTGCGTATTAAGCATTAATTTTGCAGCCCATGAAAATCAAGCAGCGCTCATTCTTCTCCCTCTTATTCCTCCTTCTTTTTGCTTCGGCCTGTGACAATTACAACAAAGTGCTGAAAAGCAATGACGTGGAATTGAAGTATGAGAAGGCCAAAGAGTATTACAATCAGGGCAAATACTTCAAGGCCATCCCCCTCTTGGACGAGCTCATCAGCATTTATCGCGGCAAAGCCGAGCTGGAGGATATCTACTATATCTATTGCTATGCGCACTACGGGCAGGGCAATTACCTCATGGCTGCCTACAATTTCAAGAATTTCTACACTTTCTACCCTGGGAGCGAGAATGCCGAAGAAGCCATGTTT
The DNA here is from genome assembly GCA_026981615.1 of Chitinophagales bacterium. GTDB lineage: Bacteria > Bacteroidota > Bacteroidia > Chitinophagales > S012-47 > S012-47. The sequence goes on along the minus strand of JALSIH010000188.1, from coordinate 5,921 downwards.
ATGGTTGGAAAGTGCTATTATCAGGTCTCACCCGACCCCGAGCTGGACCAGGAATATACCCTTCAGGCCATCAATGCATTTCAGCTTTTTATCAATTCCTATCCCAACAGCGAAAGAGTGGCGCAGGCCAACGAATACATCCGCCTGCTGCGAAAAAAACTGGAAAGAAAAGCCTTTGATGCGGCCAAGCTGTACTTTGACATGGGACAATACCAGGCGGCTGCCATCAGTTTTGAAAACATTCTCTTTGAATATCCCGACATGGCCGAGGCCGAATATGTGCAGTTTCTCATTGTTAAAAGCAAGTACCTTTTTGCAAAGAACTCCATTGAAAGCAAGCAGGCCGAAAGATATAATGAAACCATTGAGGCCTATAAACGCTTTAAACAGAAGTATCCCGAAAGCGAATGGATCAATGATGCAAAAATTCTTTATGTAAAAGCCCGGGCGGCTCTTAACCCACAGCAAACAAAAAAAATTGAACAATGAACGATATCAAAAAATTAGCGCAGGGAATTATCCCCGAAGCGGTTCCCCAGATTCTTACTGAGATTCAGGAACCTACAGGCAATCTCTATAAGTCCATTGCCATCATAGCCAAGCGGGCCAATCAGATTTCGGCTGCGCTGAAAGAAGAATTGCATGCCAAGCTGGAAGAGTTTGCCACCAGCAGCGACACACTCGAAGAGGTATCCGAAAACCGCGAGCAGATTGAAATATCCCGTTTTTACGAGCGTCTTCCGAATCCGGCCATTCTGGCCAAAGAAGAATTTCTGCGGGGCGAGACCTACTGGCGCGATCCGAATGAGGAAAGCGAAGATGAGCTAAGCAGCGAATAAGATGAAAAGGCTTGAGGGTAGAAAAATATCGCTTGGTGTGAGCGGAAGCATAGCTGCCTACAAGGCAGCTTTTTTTGTCCGTCTGCTTCGCAAAGAAGGTGCCGAGCTGCAGGTTGTCATGACGCCTTCAGCCGCGCAATTTGTAAGTCCGCTAACCTTTTCGGTACTCAGCCAGCGAAAAGCCCTCGTGGAGTATGTCAGCGAAGACGGAGCCGGGTGGAACAATCACGTAGCGCTCGGGCTTTGGGCTGAGCTGATGATTGTGGCACCGGCCAGTGCCCATACGATATCGGGCATGGCCACGGGTCGTGCCGACAATCTCCTCCTTGCCACCTATCTTTCTGCCCGTTGCCCGGTTATGATTGCTCCGGCCATGGACCTCGATATGTACCGGCACGATGCCACACAAAGCAACCTGCGCGTATTGAGAGAACGGGGACATCTGCTCTTGGATGCCGAATATGGCGAACTGGCCAGCGGCCTTATCGGAGAGGGGCGCCTGGCCGAACCCGAAAAAATGCTCGAAGCCGTCCTTTCCTATTTTAACCCCGAGAAGCCCCTGCGCGGCAAAAAAGTGATTGTAACAGCCGGCCCCACGATAGAAGCCATCGACCCGGTGCGCTATATCTCCAATTTCTCCAGCGGAAAAATGGGTTTCGAGCTGGCCCGGGCACTCAAAGAAAAGGGTGCAGAAGTAGTGCTCATCAAAGGCCCCACGGCCCTCGAAGCACCCCCGGGCCTCGACCGGGTCATTGAAGTCGGCAGTGCACTTGAGATGTTCGGGGCCGCAAAGGAAGTCTTTTCCGATGCCGATATTTTTATCGCGGCTGCAGCCGTAGCCGACTTCAGACCCGAAAAAGTGGAGAAGAAAAAAATAAAAAAAGACGGCAGCAAAGCCGTTATCGAACTCGAAGAAAACCCCGATATCATTGCTTCGCTGGCCAAAGAAAAGAGGGAAAATCAGTGGCTGGCGGGCTTTGCGCTCGAAAGCCACGATGCCGTGGAAAATGCGAAGGAGAAAATCAGGAAGAAAGGCCTGGATTTTATCATTCTCAATTCACTCGAAGACGAAGGTGCGGGATTTCAGGGGGACAGCAATAAGATAACGATCATCGACAAAGAAAATAATTTGACGAAATTCGAGTTAAAGCCCAAGCGGGAAGTCGCTGCCGATATTGTGCAATATCTAATAAAGTACATCCATGCGTAAACTTTTTATTCTGCTCTTTCTTGCCGCATCCCCTTTTTTTATCTCTGCCCAGGAATTGAATTGTGAGATCAAGGTGGAAACGCCCAAACTTCAGACCACCGACCCCGCCTTGTTTCAAAATCTGGAAAATGCACTGAACGATTTCATGAACAATAAAAAGTGGACCAATGTCCCTTTTTCGGGCGAAGAACGCATCGAATGCCGCATCGTCATTACGATCACGGAAGAAGGAAATGCGGGCAGCTTCAAGGCCACGGCCAACATTCAATCCATCCGCCCGGTGTACAACAGCGATTACAAAACGGTCATTTTTACTTATTCTGACCAATCTTTCGATTTCAGATACACGCAATATCAGCCTATTGAGTTCAGCGAAAACGTCTACATCAACAACCTGAGTTCGCTGCTGGCCTATTATGCCTATATCATCATCGGCCTCGACTTTGACAGCTTCGAAGAAAATGCCGGCCTGCCCTATTTCCAGAAGGCCAAAACCATTGTGGACCAGGCACAGACTTCCGAAGCCAGCGGATGGAAGAGCTTCGAGGGAACCCGCAATCGTTTCTGGCTGGTTGACAACCTCCTTTCACCCCAGTTTTCAGGCTACCACAAGGCCCTCTTTCTCTACCATTTCGAGGGGCTCGACAAAATGTATGACAACAAAGAGGAAGCAACGGCAGCCGTGCTCGAAGCCCTCAAAATTTTGGCCCGCATTGAAAACGAAAACCCCAACTCCCTCATCGTGCAGCTCTTCCGTACGGCCAAGTCGGACGAAATACTGGAAATTTTCGGGAATGCCCGGCCCGACCGGAAAAAGGAGGCGTATAATTACATGCGGGTCATTGACATCGCCAATGGAAACAAATATGAAAAGCTCCTTCGCTGATCGCATCCGCCACCCTTTCCACTCCCGTCATATTTCCTATTTTCGTAGTGAATAATCCGGCCCATGCTTCAAAGTTTGCACATATGGAATTATGCCCTGATCCCTGAGCTGCATATCGACTTTCCCGAACAGTTGTCCATCATCACGGGAGAAACGGGAGCGGGAAAATCCATTCTCCTGGGTGCGCTCGGTCTTATCCTCGGAAAACGAAGCGAGCGGGAAGTCCTCTTCGACCCCGGCAAAAAGTGCATTGTAGAAGGGCGCTTCGATATCCGCAGATACGGCCTGCAATCTTTCTTCGAGGCAGCCGACCTCGACTATGAGGAGCTGAGCATTTTGCGCAGAGAGATCAACAAGAACGGAAAATCAAGAGCTTTCATAAACGATACCCCCGTAAAACTGGGCACACTTAAAGCACTGGGGCAGCGGCTCATCGACCTCCATCAGCAACAGGAGCAGCACGAACTGGCCGACAGCGACTTCCAGCTTGCCGTCATCGACAGCCTGGCAGCCCACCAAGAGGAACTGGAAGCCTACCGCGATCTGTATGCACACTACCGCACGCACTGCCGCAAGCTGGAGGCGCTCGAAAAAGCCGATGCCGAAGCCGGACGAAACCTGGACTATCTGAATTTTCAGCTCCGGGAGATTGAAGAGGCCGGCATCGGAGACCCCGGGGAAAAGGAGGCCCTGGAAAGCGAGCTGCAATCACTGACCCATGCCGAAAGTGTAAAATCCGAACTTTACCGGGCCGTTGAGGGCCTGAGCGGCAGCGATTCGGCCATAGAACGAATGCTCGATGAGGTGCTGGCAGCCCTGCGCCAGGCGGCCCGCTACCATGCCCCGGTGCGGCCCCTGCTCGAAAGGCTCGAAAGCGTCCATATCGAAACAGCCGACATCCGGAGGGAACTGGAAGCCCTCGAAAGCGGAGTCGTATATGACGAGATGCGCATCCGCGAAATAGAAGAAAGGCTGAATCTGCTCAACCGCCTCGAAATGAAACATCAGGCGGGCAACCTCCGGGCGCTGATTGCCGTCAGAGATGATCTTGAAAAAAAAATCAGGGCCATAGAGCAGTCCGAATACGACCTGAGCACCCTCAAAAAGGAAAGTGAAGCACTGGGCAAACAGGTGCGGGAAAAGGCTCTCCGGCTGAGCAAAGCCCGTCAGCGAGCGGCCCGCCTTTTTCAGGCCGAAGCCACAAAACTCCTGCCGGAGCTGGGCATGCCCAACGGCCGCATAGAAGCCAGACGGGAAGAACTCGAAGAAGCAGGCCCCAACGGCCTGGATCGCTTTACTTTCTATTTCAGTGCCAACAAAGGACACGAACTGCGTGAACTCGGCAAAATAGCCTCGGGCGGTGAGCGCTCGCGGGTGATGCTGGTCATCAAATCGCTGGTGGCTGCCAACACCGCCCTGCCCACACTCATATTTGATGAAATCGACAGCGGCATATCGGGCGAAACCGCCCGCAAGGTGGGTCTTCTGATGAAAAAGCTTTCGGAAAAGCACCAGGTGCTGACCATCACCCATTTGCCCCAGATTGCCGGTCTGGGGGACCGTCATTTTCTGGTATACAAAGAAACCAGCGGAAAGCGCACACTCACCCGCATCAAAGCCCTCACGGAAGACGAAAGAATGCAGGAAATTGCGCAGATGCTGAGCGGGAAAAACCCCAGCGAAGCCGCTCTTGAAAACGCGCGTGAACTCTTAGCCCATTAAACCATAATTTTGCAGACTCAAAACCCAAAGAACTATGTCAAATAATTTACTAAAAGGTAAAAGGGGAATCATATTCGGAGCACTGGATGAAAATTCGATTGCCTGGAAAGTGGCCGAACAGTGCTATGCCGAAGGCGCCACTTTTACCCTCAGCAATGCCCCGGTCGCGCTGCGCATGGGCGCCATCCACGAGCTGGCCGCTAAATGCGAAACCGTGGTGATTCCGGCCGATGCCACCCGCGAAGAGGAACTGGAGAAGCTTTTTGCCGAAAGCATGGAAACGCTCGGTGGCAAAATCGACTTCGTACTTCATTCCATCGGCATGTCGCCCAATGTGCGCAAAAAACGCCACTATACCGATTTGAATTACGACTTCTTTCTGAAAACGCTGGACGTCTCGGCTCTTTCTTTTCACAAGGTGATGCAAACGGCCCTCCGCATGGATGCCATGAACGAATGGGGCTCCATTCTGGCCCTCTCTTACATTGCCGCACAGCGCTGTTTCCCGAGCTACAACGACATGGCCGATGCCAAAGCCCTGCTCGAATCCATTGCACGAAGTTTCGGCTATCACTTCGGCAAACAGAAAAAAGTGCGTGTGAATACCATCAGCCAGTCGCCCACACCCACCACAGCCGGCACGGGTGTGTCGGGGTTTGATAAATTCCTCTCCTATGCCGATAAAATGTCGCCCCTGGGGAATGCTTCGGCCGATGATTGCGCGCGCTATTGTGTGGTGATGTTTTCCGACCTCACGCGCATGGTGACCATGCAAAACCTCTTTCACGATGGCGGATTTTCCTTTACCGGTGTGAGCGAAGAGGTCATGGACCTCGTCTGAAGGAAAAGAGCTCCGGAAAGTGTAAAATAAAAAACCCCCGGACCTGCGTCCGGGGGTTTTCGATTGTCCGGATAGTCGTTCTATTTGCTTTCCCTGGTTTCGGCCTCTTCCTCGGCTCCGTCTGCATTGTCACCGCTCTTCTTACTGCTTTTTTTCTTGCTTTTCAGCTTCAGCACCAGTTCCTCGGCATCTTTGCTTTTTTCTACCTCTATCACGGCTCCTTCGGCAAACTCATTGTTGAGGATGGCCTCGGCAAGCGGGTCTTCCAGGTATTTCTGGATGGCGCGGTGCAGCGGTCTGGCTCCGAATTGCGGATCATAGCCTTTTCCGGCAAGAAAGTCTTTCGCACTCTCTTTGAGATGCAGGGTATAGCCCAGATTTTCGAGGCGCGCCAGCACATCTTTCATCGCAATGTCGATGATC
>JALSIH010000187.1 GCA_026981615.1 Chitinophagales bacterium | reverse complement strand
TGTCATGCACGAGCACATTGCCGTAGAAGAGGCTAAAAAACTGAACATTCCCACCTTTGCCATTGTGGACACCAATTCGGACCCCAGCGTGGTCGACTTTCCGATTCCGGCCAACGATGACGCTACCAAATCCATCAAACTCATTGTGGATTACGTAACGGAAGCCATCCACGAAGGCCTTGTCGAAAGACAGCAGGACAAAGAGAAAGCTGCTGCCGAAGCTCCCGAAGAAGCGGTGGAAGTAGCCGAGGTGGAAGCCGAAGGAAGCGCAGAGGAAGCGGAAAAGCCGAAAAGAAAAAGAAGAGTGCGCAAAGCCCCGGAAGCCAACGAAAACAATTAATTGACCAAAAATCAATAAAAAGCAAAGAAGAGATGAGTGCAACAATAACTGCTGCAGAAGTAAATAAACTGAGAAAAATTACCGGTGCCGGACTGATGGACTGCAAGAAAGCCCTTCAGGCCTCCGGTGGCGATTTCGATGCTGCCATCGACTATCTCCGGAAAAAAGGACAGAAAGTATCGGCCAAAAGAGCCGACAGGGAAGCCAAAGAAGGGGTGGTCATTGCTTTGACAACAGACGACCGGAGAAAAGGATACATCGTTCACGTAACGGCAGAAACCGACTTCGTCTCAAAAAATCAGGAGTTCATTGACTTCGCCATGAAACTGGCTGAAATTGCCCGGGAAAAAGACCTCGACAGCATTGAGGCATTGAAAGCCGAGCAATTGGATGATGCCAGCGTAGCCGACAAGCTGAATGAAATGGTAGCCAAAATCGGAGAAAAAATCGATCTGGCAGCCGTGAAACGCCTCGAAGGTGAAACGGTGGTGCCCTACATTCATATGGGTTACAAAATAGGTGTGCTGGTAGCCCTCAACAAAGCCGGCAGCGAAGACATCGCGAAAATCGGAAAAGATATCGCCATGCAGGTAGCGGCCATGAACCCGGTCTCGGTCAGCGAAGAAGATGTGCCCGAAGAGGTAAAAAAGAAAGAATACGAGCTTGGAAGAGAACAGGCCATTGCCGAGGGGAAACCCGAGAAAATCGTTGATCGCATTGCCGAAGGAAAACTGAAAAAGTTTTACAAAGACAACACCCTGCTCCATCAGCCATTTGTAAAAGACAGCTCGAAGACAGTGGATCAGGTACTCAGGGAAACGGATAAAGAGTTAACGGTAAAAGGATTTATCCGGCAATCGATTGGATAAGCGCATAGCAAATAACAAAGAAGGCTGCCAAATATTGGCGGCCTTTTTTATATCCCGGATTCTTAATCACAGGTTTATTAATTTTATACACCGGATATGAAAGCCAGATACAAACGAATACTCCTCAAATTAAGCGGAGAAGCCCTGATGGGCGAAAAACAATACGGCATTGATCCACAGCGGATCGCCCAGTATGCCAGCGACATTAAAGAAGCCAGGGAAATGGGTGTGGAAATTGCCATCGTCATTGGCGGAGGCAATATCTACCGCGGCCTTCAAGCCAGGGACACAGGCATCGACCGCGTACAGGGTGACTACATGGGCATGCTGGCCACCGTGATTAACGGAATGGCGTTGCAGGATGTGCTCGAGAAGCACGGCATGATAACGCGGCTGATGTCGGCCATTGAGATGAAGCAAATCTGCGAACCTTACATACGCAGAAAAGCCATACGGCACCTTGAGAAAGACCGCATAGTCATTTTTGCAGCGGGTACCGGAAATCCCTACTTCACTACCGATACGGCCGCCACCCTCCGGGCCATAGAGGTGGAAGCCGGGGTCATACTGAAAGGAACCCGTGTAGACGGCATATACAGTGCCGACCCCGAACTTCATTCGAATGCCGTACGCTACGAGAGTCTTTCATTTGAAGAAGTGTACAGCAAAGACCTTCACGTCATGGATATGACGGCAGTGACGCTTTGCCGCGAAAACAACCTGCCCATCATCGTCTTTGATATGAACAAACCGGGCAATCTGCTAAAGATCCTCAAAGGGGAAAGCATCGGTACACTGGTAGAAAATAATGTTTAAAAAAAGGAAGCTATGAATGATGTCAAATCAATATTGAACGATGCGGAAATGCATATGAAAAAAGCCCTCGATCACCTTGAATTTGAGCTGAGTCGTGTGCGGGCCGGCAAGGCCTCACCGGATATGTTAAAGGGCGTTTTTATCGATTACTACGGTGTGAAAACACCCATCGATCAGGCGGCAAATATCAACAGCATGGATGCCAAAACCCTCATCATCAAACCCTGGGACAAAAGCATGCTGGAGGCCATCGAAAAAGCCATAATGGCGGCCAATCTGGGCGTAACCCCCCAGAATGACGGTGAGATGATTCGTATCGTCCTGCCCGCACTGACCGAAGAACGCAGAAAAGAACTGGTGAAAGTGGTAAAAAAGGAAGCGGAAAATGCCCGTGTAGCCATCCGCAATATACGAAGGGATGCCATGCACCACGTGAAAAAACTATTGGAAGACGGGCTCTCCGAAGATGATGAAAAAAGAGCCGAAGAAGACATTCAGAAGATGACCGACCGCTATGTATCCATGGTAGAGAAGCACGTGGATGCCAAAGAAAAAGACATTCTTACCGTCTGAAAGCTCAGCGGCTTTCGAGGAAAGCCTTTCTGACAGCCCTTCTTTCAGAGCTGCTCAACGCAACGATACAAAAGCCTTTCATCCATGATGGAAGGTTTTTTCTGTATTTTCCGCGGGGAAGTCTGCCCATTTCTTCTTTGTAAATCACCCTGCCGCTCAGGTCAAATACCTGCAGGCTCCAGCGGCCTGCCGGAATATCAAAAAGGAGTTCATGGCCTGCCATAATCAAGTCAATCTTCTCCTCGACCGGGACTCCACTTTCAATGCCTACGGAGAAGACATTGGATACCATGACAAAGCCGTCACTTCTGCCGTCAAGCGTGGTGTCAAAAGCTTCGGGAGTAAGCGGAAAGCGGGAGGAGAGGGTATACCCCACCTGTACCAGCCCCCCGAGGGGGCTCATGATGCCGGCTTCCACGGCATCCGAAAGTGAGTCACCTACAAAAGACGAAGACAATATCTCCGTCAGGTCGGGATTTATCAAAAGTGTGTAGCCCTCTTCAGGCGAGCCGAAATCTTTGTCGAATGAATTCCAGGTAACGGGAAACTGATTGGAAAGGGTGGAACCTAAAACAAAGACATTGCCCCTTGTATCCGTGAAGGCATCGTTGAGGTATTCGATGTTTTCCCCTCCGATGTAGGTAAATGCCGACAACTCCGAAAGAGCGGTATCGAACCGTGCCAAGAAGAGGTCCGATATATTGGGGCCCAGGGTATCGCGCATACCCGTAATACCGGTGGCAAGCGTATCCGAATAGCTCGTTCCGGCCAGCATCAGCCGGCCATCGCCCGGGGAAATAATTCTGGTGGCTTTATCGAAGGAGGCTCCGCCAAAAAAGGTATTCTTTTCATTTATCAAGCCATTTCCCAGTCTGGCAATGTAAGCATCGAAGGAGCCGCGGTTCGAATCCTGCAGCGCGGCCTCGCTGGCGGGCAGGCTGTCGCTGGCGGTCCATCCGCAGAAGTACCATGACGCCCCCTCTTCCACCCGGACGATATCGCTCACATAGTCATACGAGTCGCCTCCCCAAAAACTGCCCTCCATTACACTGCTCAGATACTCGTTGATGTGCAGGATCATCACATTGGAGAAAGGATTGGGCGGATGGACTGCCTGAAAATCGAAGCCGGGATCAGATGTCGTGCTCTGAGCCAATATGATTTCGTTGTCGGGCTCAACAAGCACCGGCAAAAATGCCATATCAAAAGCACCAAATGCCAAACCCGTGAATGAGGAAACCAGGACATCCGAAAGGTCATTCTCAAGCAGAGCCACAAAGCCCTCCGTGTTTTTATTGCGGGTACTTTTAAAGGCAAACGAAGAATTTGGCAGCAATTTGCTGTCTGTAACTCCGGTGATCACCACTTTCTGATCCGGCCGGATGGCAATGGAACGGCCCTCATCCCGTTTGCTGCCCCCGAAATAGGCAAATGCAAGCACCTGATGCGCATCGGGGCTGAGCCGGGCAATGAAGACATCACTCAGGCCGCCATGGTAGCTGCTCTGCATGGGATTGGGATAATCTATATCCGCAGAAGAAGTATGGCCCAGTATGAAAATATATCCGGACGAATCAATCGCCACATCGTCAATAATATCCTCATTGCTGCCACCGAAATAAGAGGCAAATGCCAGGTTGTTGTAATAAGGCTGGGCAAGTGCTCTGCCGGTAAAGGAAAGAGAAAGAATTATTCCGAAAAGGTATTTCATTCAGCTGTAGCTTTTTTTCTTTGAGGGGCAAAATTACATAATTAAATACCGTTGAAGCAGCCCTGGGGTTGCCTACTTCCCGGGTTTAATAAGCGGCCGGACGAAGCGCCCGAAGAGGTAGTAAAAAAGCACAAAGAAGACATATCCCATCAATAACTCCAGGAAGAGGGAGGTATTCAGCATTCCATCCCTTTGCAGAATCAAAACAAGATAAAAGACCGTAAACAATGCTCCCATGACGAGAGAGCGTTTTAAAAGAGACCGGTTTTTCATGATTCGGGTATCAATTCTATGATTGTAATTTCGGGTGGCATACCGATTCTTCCCGGAAATCCGTGGTGGCCAAAACCCCGGTTGACGTAAAGATAACGATCGCCTTCCTGATAGAGCCCCGACCAATGCTTGCTTACGTAACGTACGGGCGACCATTTGAAGTAGCGTGTATGCACACCAAACTGCATGCCGTGTGTGTGGCCCGAAAGGGTCAGGTCGATTTTCAGGGCCGGTTTGCTGAGCACTCCGGCTTCCCAGAAAGAGGGGTCGTGTGAGAGCAGAATATTAAAATCTGCCGATGGCATGCCTTCCATGGCCTTGTCCAGCTTGCCGAACTTGGGCATTCGCGATGATTTGCCCCAGTTTTCGATGCCGATAACGGCCATGCTGAAATCCCCGAATTGAATGATCGCATGCTCGTTCATCAGCAGTTTCCAGCCAAAGCGGGCATGCCAGGCTTTGAGCTCTTCAAAATTCCTTTTTTCTTCGGCTTTGCTGTTCCATTTCCGGTAAAGCCCGTAGTCATGATTGCCCAGTATGGAGTAGACTCCGTGAGGAGCGCTGACTCCTGCAAAAATATCGGCCATCTCCTCCACTTCATGGGCACTTGTATTCACCAGGTCTCCCGTAAAGAAAATCAAATCGGCCTCTTCTTTGAGAAGGCGGTAAATTCCTTTGCTCACCCCTCTTCGTGATCGCAGGCTGCCTGCATGAATGTCCGATATTTGTCCTATCCTGAAACCGTGCAATTCCGGAGGGAGATTCTGCACCGGCAGTTTGATGCGGCTCACTTTATAGTCGTGGGCTCCGATGCTAATGCCATAGGTGAGTGCACTGATCGGCAATGCCGCCATGGCCATGCCCGTCTGTATGATGTTTTTGTTTCTTCCTGCCAATGCGATTCTTTTGCCGGCATTTAAATTTTGCAAAGATTCTACCAGCCAGTTTCCTATGCGGATGGCATCATCGGTGAGGACAGCCAGCAAAAGAAATGCCTTGCCGAAAAGGATTCCCAGGCCGGCCGAAAGCAAGAGGCCTGTCCTGAAACTGTTTCTTTTTTGGTCATCGGCTGCCTTGCGGTAAAGGAGCAAAACAAGCACTACAAAGAAAAGGCTCAAAAACCAGAAAACGATGCCTGCCGGAAAATGCTCCGCCTCAGGCAAAGTGGCCTGCATGGCCGAGTAGAGGTAAATGTCAACCAAAAGCAGGAACAACGCAAGCCCTATCACCCACTTTTTTATTCCCCTATTCTTCTTTCGATGCATGTCTTATATTTCCCCTTTTTCTTTCAGCATTCTGACGGTGGCAAGAGACGCTTCAATGTGCCGCTGCGGGTCAAGCTGTGTATTGATGATTTTCCTGATTCTTCCGCTTCTGTCGATGACATAAGTGACGCGACCGGGAATAAGGCCCAGCAGCGAGGCCGGCACCTTCCAGGCTTTTCTGATTTTATTTCCTTTGTCGCTGAGCAAAGGGAACGAGAGTCCGTTTTTCTCACAAAAAGATTTGTGGGTTTGAGTATCATCTCCGCTGATGCCGAAAAGTGCTGCGCCCAATTGACGGAATTCATCGTACTGCTCGTTGAAGCCCCTGGCTTCTCTGGTGCAGCCGGGGGTATGGTCTTTTGGATAAAAAAACAATACCAATCCCTTTTTTCCGATGTAATCCTCCATTTCGACCCATTCCCCGTTTTGGTTCTGAAGCCGAAAAGGAGGGATCAGGTCTCCCTCCTTCATGCTATTTTATTTGAACCAATGATTTTTAGACCGGAACTGTTCATTTTTTCGCAAAAAAAAGCCGGGTTAATCAATAACCCGGCTATTCCCAAATTGTCATCTCATGATCAACCACACTTTGTGTGTCCGCAACTCTTGCAATTGAGGCATCCCTCCTCATATACAAGAGCGGGCTCTTCGCACTCGGGGCACACGTTGTCAACGGGTTCGGTGCCATTGGGGATGTATCGTTTAAGCGCTCTGACCACTCCGTTTTTCCAGGTGTTCAGGCTTTCTTCGCTCAGGTTCAGGCTGGATACCATATCCACCACATAAGGAAGGGGCATGCCGTGGCGCAACACTCCTGAAATCAGCTTGGCATAATTCCAGTACTCTTGTGTAAATGTACGCGAGAGGCCTTCGATGGTGATTCGATACCCGTCTTTGTCGGTATATTGAAAATCATAGCGGCTTTTTCCGTCTTCCGTTTTGCTCTTTATCACCCAACCCTTGTCCACATGAGACAAAATGGAGAAGGAATCTTCGGCCCGGCCCGTAAATATCTCATACGGCCTTCCCTTCAGGCAGCCGACCACCGCCACCCATTTTTCATGGTTGTTGCTGAATTTGATGATATCGGCTTCCAGTTTTACCGGCCGCTTGGGGGCTCTTGTTTCGGCAAAGTCATTGTTTTTATCAGCCGCATCCTCATCGCTAACCAATACTCCGCTTCGCGATCCGTCCCGGTAAATGGTGATTCCCTTGCAACCCTCTTCCCAGCCGGTCTGATAGATTTTGCTTACCATTTCCACGCTGATGTCTTTGGGAACATTGACCGTCACACTGATGGAGTGGTCCACCCATTTCTGAATGCGACCCTGCATTTTCACCTTGTTTACCCAGTCCACATCATTGGCCGTGGCTTTGTAATAGGGCGACTGTCTGATTATCTCCTGCAAGTCTTCGTCACGCAGCTTTTCTACTTTTTTCCGGTCATATCCGTTGGCATCCAGCCAGGTGAGGAAATTGTGGTGAAACACGTGATACTCTTCCCAGGCATCGCCCACCTTGTCTACAAAATCGACACGGGCATTTTTGTCATTGGGGTTGACTTTCTTTCGCCTCTTGTAAGAAACCAGAAATACGGGTTCGATGCCCGAGCTCGTCTGTGTCATCAGACTGGTTGTACCGGTCGGGGCGATGGTCAGAAGCGCAATATTGCGTCTTCCGTATTCCTGCATTTCAGCATACAGTTCGGGGTCAGCCTCACGCAGTCTTTGAATAAAGGGATTGTCTTTTTCAAGCTTTGAGTTGTAGATAGGGAATGCACCCCGCTCTTTGGCCATCATCACACTGCTTCGATAGGTTTCGATGGCCAGTGTGCGGTGCACTTTTTCCGAAAAGTCAGTGGCTTCTTCGGTGCCATAGGTAAAGCCAAGCGATGCCAGCATGTCGCCCTCGGCCGTGATGCCCACACCTGTTCTCCGGCCCTGCTCGCATTTTGTTTTTATTTTTTCCCAGAGCATGCGTTCGGTTCGTTTCAGCTCTTCGGGCTCCGGATCGTTGTCTATTTTCTGAATGATGCGGTCTATTTTTTCTTTTTCAAGGTCCACGATATCATCCATAATGCGCTGGGCCATCCGGGCATGTTTCCTGAATTTTTCAAAGTTGAAGCGGGCGTTGGGTGTAAACGGATTTTCAACATAGCCGTAGAGATTGATAGCCAGCAGGCGGCAACTGTCATAGGGGCAAAGCGGGATTTCCCCGCAGGGATTGGTGGAAACGGTTCTAAAACCATGTTCGCTGTAGAGATCGGGGATGGCTTCGCGGGTGATGGTATCCCAAAAAAGAACCCCGGGCTCGGCTGAGGCCCAGGCATTGTGAATGATTTTATCCCAGAGACTTTTTGCATCCACCATTTTCTCGATGACGGGGTTTTCGGCATCAATGGGAAACTGTTGCTTGTATTGCTCTCCCGCGAGGACGGCCCGCATAAACTCATCGTCCAGTTTTACGGAAACATTGGCACCGGTCACCTTGGTGCCTTCCATTTTGGCATCAATAAATCGCTCGGCATCGGGGTGCTTGATGCTGATGCTGAGCATGAGCGCCCCTCTGCGTCCGTCCTGTGCCACCTCTCTGGTAGAGTTGGAGTAGCGCTCCATAAACGGAACGACACCGGTAGAAGTAAGCGCACTGTTCATCACATCGCTTCCCGTAGGCCGTATGTGCGAGAGGTCGTGGCCCACGCCTCCCCGTCTTTTCATCAGTTGCACCTGCTCTTCGTCCGTGCGCATGATGGCCCCGTACGAGTCGGCATTGCTGTCATGCCCGATTACAAAACAATTGGAAAGAGAGACAATCTGAAAATTATTTCCGATGCCGCTCATGGGACTTCCCTGGGGCACAATATGCTTAAAGCCTTTCAGCACTTCATAGATCTCTTCTTCGCTATACGGATTGGGGTATTTGGCTTCGATGCGGGCAATCTCACGGGCCAGCCTGCGGTGCATATCATCCGGTGTTCTTTCGTAAATATTGCCTTTCGAGTCTTTCAAGGCATATTTATTGACCCAGACACTGGCAGCCAGCTCATCCCCTTCAAAATATTCCAAAGCCCCGGCAAGTGCCTCTTCATAAGTATACTTCTTCACGGGTGTTTTCCTTTCTTTAAGTATTTCTTTGCTGATGCTTTCGGCTCTGCCGTTTTGCGATGAAGTTGTTTTGGGATTCTTGGCTGTTTCTAACATGGTAAATTTCAGATTATGGGCTGCTTGTTTTTAGAAAGAAAGAACTAAAATATTTTTTCAATCCATTTTCAAGCGGAAGGAATTATTAACCTGCTGTTAATAACAAGCTCCTTTTGCCATTTTGCGGTCATTTCAAAAATGAAAAAAATTTTAAAAATTTTTAACGCATTAATAATTTGTCCCCGCTTCTGTCCTTTCCCTGTAATTTATACATCATCCATTAATATAAAAATATTCATTGGCCTGCATGAAGAAACGACTCCTTATCTCGCAGCATTGGCAAAAAGAATTCTTTCTATTCCGCTCTAAGAGCCTCTGTTTTTTTAAAAATCAATGACGGTGGAGATCATAATATTTCTTCCGGGCCGGGGCACATTGTTCCAGTCCAAATGATCCCAGAAGTAAGTATTGGTAAGGTTTTCAGCGGAAACAATCACCTTGCCCTTCAATGAAAATATCTGATAATTACAGGCTGCATTGACATTCACGAGGCAGTAAGCCGGAGTGGCATCCTCAGCGTTATACCTGCTCACTTTATTTTGAGAGGCCGCCCCTGAAATCTCCGCGGAGAGACTGAACTTTTTATGCGTATATCGGAGGCCGGCAGTACCTTTGAGCGGTGGGATAAAAGGCAGAAAATCGCCTTCAAAATCACGGGCATCTACATAGTCGGCCCGAAGCATGAGGGAGAGACGGGAAAGCAATTGAACTCTAAAATGGACATTTCCGCCAAGGAGGTGCGCTCCTTTTATGGCGCTGTACACTTTCACTCCGCTTTGCCGCTCATTCAAAGGCAGAAGGTTAGTGTCAATTCCGGCTATAATATAATCGCGGAAAAGATAGGCGAAGCCCTCGGCTCCGGCCCGCAGGCTTCCTTTTTCGTAATTGCCACCCAGGCTGAACTGAAGGCTTTTTTCATTGGGCAAAGCGGGATTGCCCAGATAAACAAATGCATCGCTGGCGTTGTAAATGTAAAGTCCGAACTGCTCACTGACGGTAGGTGCCCGCAGGTTGGCACTGGCCTTTGCCTCCACCGAAAATGCACGGCCTTGATGATAGCGCAACGAAATCCCGGCACCTCCAAGAAGCCGGGTATCGGGCCGTGAAATATCTTCTCCGAGGGCTTCCCACTGACGGATGCCCATCGCACTGCGGGAATAGGAGCGCAGTGCTTCGAGCCTCATGCTGCTTTC
>JALSIH010000186.1 GCA_026981615.1 Chitinophagales bacterium | reverse complement strand
CTTTGGAACAGCATATCCGATCGAATGAAATGAGCATCGGAACGATACAGCATATCCGATCGGATAAGCTTATTCAGGATGACAAATCACCAATCACCAACCACCAATCACCAACCTGCCGTCTCTCCGGGACTCTTAGTCCCGGGCATTCCTTCCTGCATTGTCTGCGCAAACGGAAAGCCTGTTTGGAAATTCGGAGCCGCTGATCTGCACATTCTGCGTGAAATTTCTTTTTTCTTTTTCTTTTTTTTCTCGCAGATTTCGCAGAATCGGGGACGCAAGGTGAAGCGTATTTTGCGATGATGAAAGCCTTTTTTTTTGCCTCTTCCTTATCCAATCAAATCTGCCTTCCTGCCCGGTCCGGGAAGAGATAGTGAAAATTGCCTTTGGCCGGTTTCCACCAGCTCTTTTATTCCTATTCGTTTACACCGGACAAGAAAAAATTAAAAAAGAAACGCACTTTGTACGGTTTTTTTACGTACATTTACGTGAAAGCCAAACAGAAGCAAAATGAAGTTATCGGATATAAAGCAATCCCGTTTTGAAATACGCCTTTCAAGAGAAGATAAATCCCTGTTTGAAGAAGCCTCTCAGATAGCCGGATATAAAACGCTATCCGCTTTTGTTCTTTCATCCCTCCGGGAACATGCCAACAGGATCATTAAGGAAAGGGATCAAATACTGGCCTCCCAAAGAGACAAGGAAATATTTTTCAATGCCGTTTTTTCGGATACAGAGCCGGTGGAAGCACTGAAAAAAGCCTCCGGGAAGTACCTTGACAGCCCCCTTGCCAAATGATCTTAAAAAAAGATCTTCTCGGGAAGAGTCACAAACGGGTTGCATTTGATTGTGGTATCCTGTCACTCAACAACTACATTAAATATCAGGCAAGTCAGGATGTAAAAAGAAAGCTTTCCGTCTGCTATGTTCTTGTAGATACGAATGACGTCATAAAAGCCTATTACACGCTGTCAAGCAGTTCTATTCCGATAAAGGAAATTCCTGAGGCCTTCTCCAGGAGGTTGCCAAAATCATATAAGAATCTTCCCGTCATCCTTCTTGGCAGATTGGCTGTTGACCAAAGCATTGCAGGGAAAGGCTACGGAGCGTATTTGCTTATGGACGCACTTAAAATGAGCTATAATGTTTCCGCAAGCAAGATAGGAGCCATTGCCGTTGTTGTTGACCCGCTTAGTGATAGAGCCGTTTTATTCTATGAGAAATACGGGTTTATCAGACTTCCCGATAGCGGGAAAATGTTTTTACCCATGAAAACAATAGCAAAATTGTTTTAACCGGAGAAGGGCCTGAGATATCCCGCCTTTCCCCAACTTAGATATAGCCGTTGTCTCAGGAAATCAAAGCAAGAAGCATTCACCGGAATGCCATTAAGGCCTTTTTTTAACAGCCGGTGCTCCCGCTTCTACAACTCCTCAACCTTTCCACCAACCACCAATCACTAATCACCAACCACCAATCACCAGGCACCCAAAGTGCCGTCCCTCCGGGACTCCTGGTCCTAAGCATTCCTCTCTGCATTTTCTGCGCCAACGGAAGGCCTGTTTGGAAATTCAAAGCCGTTGATCTGCGCATTCTGCGTGAAATTTCTTTTTCTTTTTTCTTTTTTCCTCACAGATTTCGCAGAAGCGGGGACGCAGAGACCGCAGAAAATACGGCAATACCCGAAAGTATTACTTTCCTTGTCTGCATCCCATCCGGGTGAAACTTTCTTTAAAGCCCGGAGCTCCTGCTTCTACAACTCCACAACGTTTCCACCAACCACCAATCACGAATCACCAAACTGTCGTCCCTCCGGGACTTTGCTATTGCTTTTTGGGGAATGTTTTCCGGGGGCAAAGACCCCTGGAGCCCAGACTTGATAAGTAAATCATCTCTTAGCTCCGGAGGAGCGGCATCTCTGTAACAAAAAAAGAGCAGGCAAATGAGAGCTCCGGAGGAGCGGCACCTCTTTTTCCCAAAATCAAAGCAAGAAGCATTGGCCGAAATGCCTTTAAGGCCTTTTTTTAACAGCCCGGACTGCCGCTTCCCCTGTTTTTCACGTAAAAAGAATCCCCCTCAGGGCGATTGGGCGTCCTGCTTCAGCGAAGCGGGTTTTTTTCTTTTGTCGATTTCGTATTTGATCATAAAGAGGGCGGCTACGAAAAAGGGCATGGACTGTATCTTGTAACGTGCCAGGGCTCCGAAATTGAAGCTGGTGAGACCCACGGCAAAGCCGAAGATGAGGGCAAAGACGATGCAAAACTGAATGAAGGGATGCCGCGTGTAGCGGAAGATGCCGAAGAGGCGGGCCCTGAAGAGGAGATAAAGCGTAAGGAGCAGAATGGCCAGCGATTCGAGGGCCGTGAGGTAGGCGATGGCTCCGTTGGCTTCCCAGAGGTAGGGCCTGAAGTAGGTGACATTGACGGCAGCCGGAGCTACGCGCAGCAGCGACTGGGGAGAGAAATCTCCCATCGGAAGGGTATAGACCGAGCCTTCGGGGTTGGCCACCTGATGCCACCACTGGGTGGCCGTGGCCGTGGATTCAAGATTCTCGAGCGAGTACTTGCCCACCACATCGCTGAGGCGGCTGACAAGCAATATACTGAGGCCGATGCTCAGAGCGATCATAAACGGAGTGACGGCCGTTCGCAGGAAAGCCGAGCGTATGCGCGACTTGTAGGTGGCCAGCACCCAAAATCCGAGGGCCGGAACAAAAGCAAGGAGCACATAGCCTTTGAGCACCGAGATGAGCCAGGAGGAGAGGCCCATGATCAAGAGGTTTTTTAATGTGATGTTGCGGTAGAGAAAAATGCGAAATACCGTGTAGGTGAGCCAGCCCAGCGAGCCCAGAACAATGGTATCTTTGAGGATGCCCGAGCCCCAGAAGAAGACCGAAGGAATAAAAAAGATGGCGATGGCCAGCGGCCCCCGGATATCCGGGAAAAAGTGAATGAATGTGCGATAGAGGGCCCAGACGCCCGTGAATGAGAGGAAGGCGAAGAGGATGGCCGTGGCATAGTATGACTTCAGTGCCAGCAGCGCGAGGATGCCCGTGATGCGGATCATCAGCAGCTCGGCCCTGCCCCGGAAGATGTAATTGGTGCCTGACAGGGGGCTGTTGTTTTTCACCTTGCTCTGGTAGATGTTGTTGGAGGGGTCGAGCATGAAAGCGAGGGCCGTTTCGGGTTCTTTCTCGAGGGTATTGACCCAAGCCACTCCGGCCGAGTAGTAGGAATAGGTGTCGCCCGCAGGCGCTCCGCCCCCGTAGTAATAAAAATAAACCAATCCGAGGGCCACGGCTCCGGTGAGCTTGACCCCGAGGCCCGGCAGGAAGAAGCGCCCCTCCGCCACATGCCTGTAGCGCATGCGCCTGATCACAAAAGCGAGGGTCCAGACCACGGTCAGGTAGATCAATCCGATGGTGAATTCCCGGGTGTCCATTGATTGCGAAGATAAGGCCCTTCTATCTTCTGCACGTCATTCGCGGCCTTTCTGCCGATTTGCCCTTCAAAGCAGCCGGCATTCGTACGAACTTGCGTAGATTCCCGTTTAACTTTGCAATTATGTGCGGAATAGCCGGTCTCGTTTCAGTGATGAATATTCCCGATGGGCGCCAAAGGGTGGAGCGGGCCATCGCCAGGCTCCGGCACCGCGGCCCCGATTACAGCCGGGTGGAAAGCCGGGGGGAGGTACATCTGGGCCATGCCCGCCTTTCGATCATCGATACGAGCGAAGCGGGGCACCAGCCCATGAGCGACCCCGAAGGGCGGGTGACGCTGGTCTTCAATGGCGAGATATACAACTACCGGGAGTTGCGCGAACGCCTGACGGCTGCCGGCCATGCCTTCCGCTCAGAAAGCGACACGGAGGTGCTGCTCTATGCCTATCTCCATTACGGCCTCGAATTTCTTCACGAACTGAACGGCTTTTTTGCCTTTGCCCTCTATGATCACCGCAGTGCAGAGCTGCTGCTGGCCCGCGACCGCATGGGCATCAAACCGCTTTATTATTCCCTGGTGGACGGAGCGCTTTCTTTTGCTTCGGAGCCGAAGGGGCTGCGGGCCATGAACGGGCGAGCCGGGCCCGACCCGGTGGCCATGCAGTTCTTCTTCGAACTCAACTACATTCCCGCCCCGCTGAGTATTTTCAAGGACATCCGTGCCCTGCGGCCGGGCGAAGTGCTGCAATACCACAACGGCAAAGTGCGCAAGTGGGACTGGTACAAGCTGGACGAGAAGATAGTACATATCTCCGCTGATATCGATTACGAAACGGCACAGCAGCGCCTTTGCGAAAAGCTGGAAGAGTCGGTAGCGGCCCGCCTCGTGGCCGATGTCCCCCTCGGGGCCTTTCTGAGCGGAGGCATCGACTCCTCGGTCATTGTGGCACTGGCAGCGCGCCACCGCCCCGATTTGCACACCTTCTCGATCGGTTTTGAGGATGCGCCTTTCTTTGACGAAACGGCTTATGCCGAACGCGTGGCCCGCAAGTTCAGGACCCGGCACCGGGTTTTTAAGCTGAAGCTCAAAGAACTCTACAAAGAGCTGGACGAGGCGCTTTCTTTCATGGACGAGCCCTTTGCCGACTCTTCGGCCCTGCTGGTTTATGCCCTCAGCAAGGAAACCCGCAAGCATGTGACCGTGGCCCTTTCGGGCGATGGGGGCGATGAACTCTTCGGAGGATACCACAAGCACTATGGCGAGCAGATGATGCGCGAAGGCGGCTGGAAAATGCAGGCGGTGACGGCCCTGGGCCCCCTCTGGCAGCGCCTGCCCCGCTCGAGGCAGGGAAGACTGAGCAACAAAGTCCGCCAGCTCGACCGCTTTGCGCAGGCGGCCCGCCTTTCGGCTGCCGAACGCTACTGGCAGTGGTGCAGCATTGCCACGAAGAGCGAAAGCGAACGCCTGCTACGCCATTCCCTCAGCGAGGAAGAGCAAAAAGAACGCAATAAGCTGATCGGGGCCTTCACCGGCTACCTCAGCGATGAGGGCGACCTCAATGAAGTGCTCTACAGCGATACGCAACTCGTATTGCCCAATGACATGCTTACCAAGGTGGATCGCATGAGCATGGCCCGCAGTCTGGAGATACGGGTGCCGTTTCTCGATCACCGGGTGGTCGAGTATGCGTTCTCGCTGCCTCCGGAGTACAAAGTGAGCGGGAAAATGAAAAAGCGCATCGTGCAGGACACATTCAGGGAAATATTGCCGCCCGAGCTCTACAATCGCCCGAAGCGGGGCTTTGAGCTGCCCATGCTGGCGTGGATGCGCGGCCCGCTGAAGGAGCGGCTTTTTGATGATCTGCTCGAAGAAAAGAAAATAGAAGCGCAGGGGCTCTTTCACTTCGGGGAGATAGCGAAACTGAGAAGGCAGCTTTTTTCGCGAAAACCCGGGGATGCCCCGGCCCGCCTCTATGCCCTGCTGGTCTTCCAGACCTGGTGGAAAAACTACTGTGAATCTTCGCCTTAACGGATGCGCAAAAAAACTTTTCCGTCAGAGTTCAGCTCGAGAGCCGGTGCCGGAAACTTAATGATATTGAGGATGCCCAAAAGGGTACCCTGCCATTTTTTCCGGTGGGGAATTTTCCGGAAGTCGATGTCGGGCGAGAGGTAAAACTGCCGGAGCCGCGGGATATCGTCCCGGATGATAAGATCGGCCGGGTCGCAGTCTTCGGGGCTGATGCCGGAGCTGCTGCACCAGCGGTTGGCGCGGGCACCCAGCAGTCCCGAGGCACCGTAGCCTGCCGAGATATTGAGCCAGGCGGGAAAGCGGCTGTCTGCCGGCAGGAAGTCGTGAATATTGAAACCGGCCCAGATGATGAGGCCGTTGTAGTCTTTCAGGATGCGCTCGGGGAGGCTGCGGCCGTAGAGTGCCTCCACACGGGGCTGCAGCTCAAGCGGAAATTTCTCTCTGCGGTAGGAAATCTTCACCGTGATGCGTTCTTCCTTCCAGAGGAGCGCCTGGCCATAGGCCAGCCCCGATCCGCCCAGATTGAAGGCCAGGTCGTAGAGCGAAGCGCCCCAGGCGGCCGAAAATCCATCCAGCACCTCGATGCCCGCCATCATCAGGTTGGCACTCAGAAACGAAGCCAGTGCGGCCTTCTTCGGAGGCAGTCCCGCCCTGCGGTAGAGGGCGCTGCCTTTGCTGCCGAGCTGAAAAGCACTGAAGAAATGACCGGCCTTATCCATTTGAAGCCACTCATCGCGGTCGTCAAAAAAATGGAAAGCACTGCGCTCGAAGCCTTTGTACCAATACTGATTGAGCCCGATCATGGCCGGGCCGTAGGCCGATCCGAGCCCGGCCGCCACCGTCAGGCCCGGCCGCTTGAGGGCCGCAGTGTCCTGTGGCCGGAGTCCGAAACCGGAGAGCAAAAGGAGTGCGAACAGTGCCGCCCGTGGCTTCATTGCAAAAGGCTTTCTTTGGCGGCTTTCAGAATTTCCTGCACTTTCTCCTCCGATCCGGCTTCGCAATAGACCCGCAGCAGAGGCTCGGTGCCCGATGGGCGGATCATCAGCGTGCTTTCTTCGGGCAGATAAAATTTATATCCGTCAATTTGCTCGACCTTTTCCACGGCATAGGGGCCGAAAGCCTTAAAACGCCCTTCGGCACAGGCTTTCATCACGGCCTGCTTTTTTTCTTCGGGCAGGTGCAGGTCCATGCGGTTGTAGGCAAAGGGGCCCGTCACTTCATACACTTCCTCAATCAGCTCGCTCAGCTTCTTCCCCGTCCGGGCCATAAATTCCATGATCACGAGTCCGTCCCAGATGCCGTCCCGCTCGGGGATGTGCCCCATGACGGCAATGCCGCCCGATTCTTCTCCGCCTACGATTACTTCGCCCGTGGCCATGGGCCCCGAGATGTATTTAAAGCCGATTTTGGTGATCTCCAGCGGAATGCCGTAGGCATCGCAGAGTTTTTTGATGCGGATGGAAGTGCTGAAAGCCACCACCACTTTGCCGCGCAGCCCCTTGTATTTGAAGAGATAATGAATGAGCAGGAGGATGATGTGGTGGGCATCCGTAAATTTCCCGTTTTCGTCAAAAAGGCCGATGCGGTCGGCATCGCCATCGGTGGCCAGGCCCAGATCGATTTGGCGGCTATCGGCAATGAGGGCCGCCAGTTCCTGCAGGTTTTTCAGGATGGGCTCGGGCGCCTGACCGTGAAAGCCGGGGTTGTAGTCGGCATGAATGAGGCGGGCCGTGGGGAGAATGCGCTTCATTACGCGCTGCCCGGCACCGTACATGGGGTCGTAGGCCACGCGGATGCCCGAAGAACGGATGGCCTCCATGTCAAATTTCTTTTCCACCTCTTCCACATAGAGGCTTTCGAGGTCCACCCAACGGAGTTTCCCCTGGCGCACCCATTCTTCCATGGGAAGGTCGGGAACGCGGCTTTCTCCGGGGATGAGCGCTTCGACCTGCGCAACCGTTTCGGGACTGGCGGGGCCGCCCCGGTGGTCTTTCAGCTTGTAGCCGTTGTAGGAGGGCGGATTGTGGCTGGCCGTGATGACTACACCCAGACCGGCATCAAAACGGCTGGCTCCGAGCGAGACCATGGGCGTGGAGACAAAGTCTGCAGCCGCATATACTTCGAGGCCTTCTTCACAAAAGACCCCGATGGCCGTTTCCATAAAAAGACGGCCCCCGAAGCGGCAGTCGTAGCCGATGACCACACGCGGACGCTGAGGCTGGTTTTTCTTAATCCATAAAGCGCTGGCCCGTGCCACCCGTGCTACATTGGCCACCGTAAAGTCTTTGGCGATAATGGCCCGCCAGCCATCCGTTCCGAATTTGATATTGCTCATTTTTTTCTCTGCTTTGGGGGCAAAAATAAAGATTTTGACCGCGAAAGAAGAGCCCCGCAGAGATGAGTCCGTGTATTGAAAACCGGAGGCCGTGCTTTTGGCGCTGATCGAGCCGGACGACCGGAATTTACCCTGCTTTATTCTTGTTCTCTGAGCGGATCAAAGTAAATTTGATGCCATGAGTGGAAAAGCAATGGAGAAAGACAGCTACCTGCACAAGGGCATGCGCAGAAAACTGATTGAAACCGTAAGGGCCAAGGGAATTACGGATGAGCGGGTGCTGGATGCACTGATGAAAGTGCCCCGCCACCTTTTCATGGACGAGGCTTTTTTGAAATACGCGTATGAGGATACGGCTTTTCAGATCGGGGAGGGGCAGACCATCTCGCAGCCCTACACCGTGGCCTATATGACGCAGCTCCTTGATCCCCGGCCCGCTGACAAAGTGCTCGAAATCGGTACGGGCTCGGGCTATCAGGCCTGTGTGCTGGCGCAGCTCGTGGACAAGGTCTTTACCATTGAGCGCCACAAAAAACTCTTTGAACGCGCCACGCGTATGATGAAAGAACTGGGCTGCCGCAATGTGCGCACCTTCTATGGTGACGGCTTCAAGGGCATTCCGGCCTTTGCCCCATATGACAAGATCATCGTAACGGCAGCCGCCCCCGAAGTGCCCAAAGCCCTCATCGATCAGCTGAAGCCGGGCGGGGTGATGGTGATCCCCTACGGAGAAGGCGATACCCAGGTGATGCTGCGCATCCGCAAAGCCGAAGACGGCAGCCTGAAGACGGAGAAATTCGATTATTTCCGCTTTGTGCCCATGCTCAGGGGCAAGGCGGACTAAGGGCGATGGCGCAAATGCTTCATCTCTTTGGCCAGCTCGCGCTGCATGTCTTTTTCCTTGATCGAAGCCCGTTTGTCAAAAGATTTTTTGCCGCGAGCCAGGGCGATCTCCAGTTTGGCATATCCCCGCTCATTGAGAAAGAGGGAGAGCGGCACGATCGTGAAGCCCCGCTCTTTTATCTTGTTTTGCAGGCGTGCCAGCTCCCGTTTTTTCAGAAGCAGCTTGCGGGTTCTGCGCGGCTCGTGGTTGTGGATGTTGCCGTGCGAATATTCGGCTATGTGCATGTTTTTTACATAGAGCTCGCCTTTGTCAAAGAAGCAATAGCTGTCTGTCAGGCTCACCTTTCCCTCGCGCACGGCTTTGATCTCCGTGCCCGTGAGTTGCAGCCCGGCCTGCCACTTGTCAATGATATGAAAGTTAAATTCCGCCTTTTTGTTTCTGGCGATGAGTTCCGTCTTTCCGCTCATGGCTTCCTCTCCTTTTTCAGCGACTGGAAAAGGCGTGCAAGGCGTTCTTTTTTGACGATGGCCTGCTCCTGGGTGCCGCGGGCGATGAGGCGCTCGTCCACACGGGCCGTGAAGCGGCAGCGGATGCGATTTCCTTCGATGGATTCTATTTCGGCCTCAAAACGGACTTCGGAGCCCGGAAGAGCCGGTGAGAGGTGCTCGAGGGCGATGGCCGTGCCGATGCCTTCTTCATCCTCTTCGAGCATATCGAGCACAAAAAGACGGCAGGTCCACTCGGCATCGCGGGCCAGGGCATAGCTGCTGTACACCGGGTGCAGGGCCTTTTTGCCCGCACTGCGCGGATCGCCCGCAAAAGCGGGCAGGTCGCTTTCCGTCACTCTGTGGATATAGCTTTTCCGGTCACCGGCTTTGTAAATCAAACGCATGATAATTTCGGCTTAAAGGGCAAAAATAGGCAATGCCCGCAGCAAAAAATGGAAAAAAGCAAAGCCCTGCCGCCACCTTAATTTGTAAACAAATGTTAAATGATGTAAATTGAACTTCGGTTTCGCAAACGCAAAAAGGAGGAATCATGATGCCATTTTCTACACAAGTCGTGGAAAAGGAGTCTATTCCGTCATTTCGATTCGACTACCGCGAGGTATTGGACAGCGAAGAAGCCCGTGCCAGGCGCGAAGCGCAACTGATGCGGGCCATCTCTATGGGCAATACCTATCGCAGAAAAGTGAACATCACTTTTGCCACGGTGGACGGTTTGAAAACGGTAAGAACCACGGTCTGGGCCACCACCCGGACGCACCTGATCCTGAAGAACGGAATTCATATTCCGATTTGTACGGTGAAGGAACTGGTGCCGGAATAGACGGCCATTCCCGGAAAAGAAAAAGCAGCTTGAAAGAGCTGCTTTTTTTATGTCTCATGCCAGGCTTCCCGGATGCTTGCTTCGCTCTGCCCTGACGCTACGGCCACTGACGCTCGCTTTGCTCGATCCTGACGCTTCGGTCAGGACAGGTCAGGGCAGGTCAGGGTCATAAAAGCTGTCATGCTGAGTTCTGATTTTTTTACGAAAAAAAACTACAAAATCTGATGACGTGTATCTTTATACATGCCATGCAGTTTGTCCGTTTCTTGCTATAGTGCTTCGTGCCTGTTGTTGAGTA